>JAPUDW010000380.1:22554-41793 GCA_027492915.1 Bacteroidota bacterium
CCCCCGCTACTCAGGCTCCAGCTACGCAGGCTCCGGCCACGCAAGCCCCGGCTACACAGGCTCCGGCCACGCAAGCCCCGGCTACGCAAGCTCCAGCTACGCAGGCTCCGGCCACACAGGCTCCAGCTACGCAGGCTCCGGCCACACAGGCTCCGGCGGTGAGCGTCAATGTTGGTGGTGTGAGTGTGAATGTCGGTGGCAGCGGCGGGCTTCTGAACTTAAATATTGGCGGCGGCTAATTCCTAACGCAACATCCAGCGTTACTCTAATCATCAGCCCCGGTCATAATGATCGGGGCTTTTGATTTGGGGCGAGCCAACCGGCTTTTGGCACGCAGCGGGACAATAGAGAGGGTTTTATTGTAGGGACGAGATGGATCTCGTCCGCCACCTTTCCCCCTCCCCCGCTTGGCAGCCGCAAATAAAAAACGCGTGAATATTACGAATTGGTCGTGGTTGCAAAGTAAGTGGTGGGTGTGGTTCGGTGGCGCGGACGTAGCACGCTAAGTCCCTACAAATAGGCATCTGCAATTGTTTGCGTTAGGCAACATCACTTACCAAATAACCACGACCTACGAATTTTTAAACCAAATGTTCTAAACAAGGCTATACTGATAGGATATGGTCGTTCACGGGAAATTAGGAGCACACCGCCATGAAGTACACCGTATCCATCGAGATTGCCAAGCCGCGCGATGAGGTTGCACGACTGCTCGCCGATCCGGCACTCATCCCGAAGTGGCTGCGGGGCGTGGTGCTGCACGAGCCGCTGAGTGGGGTACACGGGCAAGTCGGCACCAAGTCGCGGGTTGTGATGCAGATGGGCGAGCAGAAGTTCGAGGCCACCGAGACCATCACCCGCCGCGAACCGGCAGACCTACACGCAATCCCAAAAGGCAGCATCGTTCACTTCGAACGCGAGATCATCACCGAGGGCATGTGGAACGCCGCGCGCGAACGACTGACCGAAGCCGGCCCCGATACGACGCTCTGGGTGAGTGAGAACGAATACCGGTTCAGCAGCTTGATGATGCGGCTGGTGGGGCTGCTGATGCCCGGTACCTTCCGCAAGCAGTCGCTCCAACATATGCAGGACTTCAAGGCGTTCGCCGAGCATGGAACGGATGTCCGCGAAGGCGCTGAGAAAAATTCGCATTGAACCGAACCGCAGAGATAATGCGGAGAGATTTTTAACCGCCAAGTCGCCAAGAACGCCAAGGTCAATACAGAGGGGATTTAACCACAGAGGCACAGAGGACACAGAGAGCAAGGCAGAGGGGATTTTTAACGCAAAGACGCAAAGGGATTAATGCCCTGCCCCGCTTGGCAACCGCCCACAAAAATGCTTTACTAGAAATGATTATTTCTCAGCGTTGAAAACATAGGCAGCAGCGAATGGCAAACCCCGAACATATGGCGATTTTAAAACAGGGCTTCAAGGTTTGGAACGATTGGCGTAAAAATAATCCTACTGTTGAGCCATATTTAAAAGATGCAAACCTCAGCGATGTAAATCTCACCAATATAAACCTTAAAAATGCGAACCTCACACATGCTAATCTCGGATTTGCAGATCTTCGCGATTCAAATCTCACTAACGCAAACCTCAGCGATGCAAACTTGAACAGAACAAACCTCACCAATACAAACCTCACCAATGCAGACTTCAGTGATGCAAACTTGAATGTCGCAAATTTTACTAACGTAGATCTTAGCCATGCTCATTTCACTAGAGCAAGTCTTATTTCCACAAATCTGAGTAATGCGAATCTCAACAGTGCGGACTTCAGATTTGCTAATCTTAGCCTCGCCAATCTCAGTGGTAGTAATCTCAGCGATGCGAATCTCAGTGGCTCTAATCTCAATAAAACTGATCTTAGCGGCGCAAATTTTAGTGGTGCTGATCTTAGAGGTGCAAATTTCAGTGAGGTAAACCTTAGCGATGCAAATCTTCAAAACTCAGTGTGTAGTTGGACAATTTTTGCGAATGTTGATTTATCGACAGTAAAAGGATTGGATTCAGTTTGGCATTACAATCATACTGTCCTTAGCATTGACACCATTTTCCGCTCAAAAGGTAAGATACCTGAGAAATTCTTGCGTGGGTGCGGTGTGCCAGAGACCTTAATTACTTTTTTACCCTCAATGATGGAGGAAGCCATTCAATTCTATTCATGCTTCATCAGCTACAGCCATGCCGATAAAGCGTTTGCCCAACGCCTGCATGACCGGTTGCAGGGTGTCGGCATCCGCTGCTGGCTGGATGAACATCAACTCAACGTGGGCGACAAGCTGCAACCGACCATTTACGATGCCATCCGTGTGTATGACAAAGTGATTCTGTGCTGCTCGGAAACATCCCTCAAAAGCTGGTGGGTCGAAAAAGAGTTTGAGCATGTGATCGCTAAAGAGGAAGATTTCAACGAGCCGCTGTTGATTCCAGTTGCGCTGGATAATTACCTGTTCGAGCAGTCCGCAGACAAATGGTTTATTGGTGAAATCCGCAAAAAGCGCCTGGTGCAATCGTTCGAGAATTGGAAAGACCACGATGCCTTCGAAGCCGCGTTTGCGAAGGTCGTGAAGGCGCTGCGGACGGACGGCGGCAAACCTCCCCCACCCGCGCCCAAGCTGACACCACGGAAATAATGGGTTGTGGTAGGTTGCGGCGGGCTGGATTAATCCAGCCCCTACAGCAGACATTGTGTTTGAGGTGGGAACCAAATCCCCTCGCCTTTTTGTAGGGACGAGGCGTACCTCGTCCGTCACCTGTAAACCGCCCAACCCCATTAAATCCTCACATGCCCTATTCCCCTGCTCTCGTGCCGACAATCCGCTATAATCAATTTATCAGCGTATTCGCATATTTCAACAACGTGCATAGGATTGCGTCATCTCACCAATGGCAATTCAGATTACGCCGGAACAAGAGACTTGGGTCACGACCGCTGAAGGTGGTGAGCTAACCGGATACAACAAACGGTATCTGGAAAAGCTGGCCTACAAATATTGGCAGCTTCCAGAAGATGAACGGCTCATCAAACTCCGTAAGCGGTCAGGTCGGTATGAACTCTGGTTACCCGATCTACTCCGGTATATTGACGAAACCGGCTACGGTCCTCACCAAGACAAAAAATAGATGGCAGTCCAAAGCCAAATATCGCCAATTGCTTGACTTTATGCGAATATTGGCATAAAATCCCCTTATCATAACCTCTCCTACATCTAAGCTGAGCACCAACTCACTCCTGATCAAATATAAAGGCGAATATTCTTTCGTCGCCGGAACGGACGCGGGTATCCTCGTTCGCGTCAATAGCTATCGTTCAGGCAGCGCGTGTGTTTGGGTTTGCACGCTGGCGATGTGGAAAGTGGGCGTGTGTGCAGACAATCAGCCGTCGTGGAACACGGTTGTATATCGTGGGAGCCAGTACTCCCCACAAAAACTTTGTACCCGCCGTATTTGGTGATACTGCGGGTATTTTTTTGCTGTTTTAGCTCCTTAATGCCACTTGTGGAGAGAGGGTTAGGGGTGAGGTATTCCCCTGCCCCTCTGACTCCTACCTTGCTTGCGGGGGAGGCTGGGAAGGGGTTAATCCGCTATAATCAATTTATCAGCGTATTCGCATATTTCACCAACGTGCATAGGATTGCTCACTTTACCAATGGCAAGACAAATTACGCCTGACCAAGAAATTTGGGTGATGACGGCAGAGGGCGCAGAACTAACCGGTTACAATCGTCAGTATGTAGAAAAGCTAGCACAAAAAAATTGGCGACTGCCTGAAGATGAACGCCTGATCAAAACGCGCTTTCGCTCAAGGCGTTATGAAATGTGGCTTCCCGATCTGCTTCACTATATTGACGAAATCGGTTACGGCCCTCACCAAGATAAAAATAAATAATTTAATCACTCTCCAATTTTTCTGACCTACTTGACTTTATATGGTCAAATGTATAAAATAATCTTATCACAACCTCTCCTGCATCTAAGCTGAGCACCAACTCACTCCTGATCAATATAAAGGCGAATATTCTTTCGTCGCCGGAACGGACGCGGGTATCCCCGTTCGCGTCAATAGCTATCGTTCAGGCAGCGCGTGTGTTTGGGTTTGCCCGCTGGCGGTGTGGAACGTGGGCGTGTGTGCAGACAATCAGCCGTCGTGGAACACGGTTGTATATCGTGGGAGCCAGTACTCCCCACAAAAACTTTGTACCCGCCGTATTTGGTGATACTGCGGGTATTTTTTTGTTCTGGCTTCCCCTCCTTGTTACTACGGGGAGAGGGTTAGGGGTGGGGTCGAATTACGCGTGGGCGAATTCCGCCACATCCAGCACAAAGATCGTCGCGGCGTGGCCTTCCGGTCGGCTAAAGGGCGCGCATACCTCGCGGATCAGCGCCATCGCCCCATCAAGGCGTTCAATATCAACACCGATCACAAACGTCGTGTTGCTGCGGCGCAGGAAGCCGCCCGTGCTGCTGATCTTCGTCACCGAATACTTGGCCGCCAGCAGCGCGTCTGAAAGCGGGTCAACCGCGTCAGCATTGAAAATAATAGCGAGAATTAATTTTGACATGGTTTATACCTGCTCGAAATGATCAACATCAAGGACAAATGTCGTAAAACCGCCCACTTCAATCTCAACAAGGTTCGTAAAGGCCATGCTGCTCGAATGGGCATAGGGAACCACCGCCGGACGCACCGCGGCGACATCCGCAATCATCTTCATCACCCCCGGAATATTCGCCTCGGCAGTGCCGATCATCAGCGTCGAGCTGCCGGGGTTGAGTAACCCACCCGTGCTGCTCACCCGTGTTACACCGATGCGCTGGGCATTCAGTGCGGTGATCAATTTATCAACGTCTTGGTCATCGACAATCGTGACTATTAACTTCATCATGTTGTCCGGTCACTAATCTTAATAAGTAAAGTCTAGGGATTATACCATCATCCGCCGAACATGCAGAAAATCGTCGTTTAAGGCGCCAAGATTAATGCCGAGCGATTTGAACACCTATATCAATGTGGGGCGCAAACGATGCGCCCCACAAAATCCCCTTTGCGTTCAACAGCCTTTATTTTTGACTGACGACTATAGATAGGATTTCGTCGGCAGCGGGTTACGATTCTGGAAGCCGCGCTGATGCCAGTACGGGTAAATGGTCTCGCGTTCGCTGGCAGCGTCCAACTTCGCCACCTGTTCCGCCGTCAGGTTCCAGCCCACCGCGCCAAGGTTCGCCTGAAGCTGCTTCTCATCGCGTGCGCCGATAATAAGGGTCGCTACCGTCGGGCGCTGCAACAGCCAATTGAGCGACACCTGCGCCACTGTTTTGCCGGTTTCTTCCGCCACCGCATCCAGCGTATCAATCAGGTTAAAGAACCATTCCTGCGGGATCGACGGCCCTTCCCCGCCGCCCTGCTCGATGCGGCTGCCTTCGGGCATGGGGTTCGTCCGGCGGAATTTACCACTCAAACGCCCTGCCGACAGCGGACTCCACACCAGCGTCCCGACCTTCTGATCCAGCGCCAGCGGCATGAGTTCCCACTCATATTCCCGCGCCACCAGCGAGTAATACGCCTGATGCCCGACATAGCGCGTCCAACCGTAACGTTCGGATACCGCCAGCGACTTCATCAAATGCCAGCCGGAGAAGTTCGAACAGCAGATGTAGCGCACCTTGCCACTCTGCACCAGCGTATCCAACGCCCGCAGCGTTTCCTCGACCGGCGTGCTGGCATCGAAACCGTGCATGGTGTAAATGTCGATGTAATCGGTGTTCAGCCGCTTCAAGCTGGCGTTGACCGACTCAACAATATGGAAGCGCGACGACCCGACATCATTCGGGCCGTCACCCATGCCGAAGGTACACTTGGTCGAGATCAGCAGCTTATCGCGCTTACCGGCAATCGCCTTACCGAGGATGCTTTCCGACCGCCCCTGCGAATACACATCCGCCGTATCAAACAGGTTCGCCCCCGCATCAAGGCATATATCCACCAGCCGCGTGGCCTGCTCAACATCGCTGTTGCCCCACTTGCTAAAAAATTCGTGGTCGCCCACGTTAAAAGTCGCCGTGCCGAAGCTCAATACCGGCACACTAAACCCTGACCCGCCGAGTAAACGGTATTCCATGCTCACGTTTCTCCCTCAAAATTATTTTGTTGATGCCGGATTATAACCGCCCTCCCCCAAGTGTCGACCACTTGAAGGATTTTATGGCGGCATTGGCGGCGGCGGCGGTTCCGCCATAACCCGTTTTTATGGCGGATATGAGGGATCGGAATAAGTTGTTCAGGCGCGTGGAGACCCCATCCCCAACCCTTCCAGGGAAGGGAGTAAAATATGGCTGCTCCTTTGAACAGCATAGCCGATGTGAAGGTGTTTAGGGTGACCATTTGGAAGACCATTTGGCAGCTTTTAAGGAACGCTGGCGTTAACCATTTTGAGGGAGTGGGTGTGTTAAGCAGGTTGGCATAGGGTTTGAAAGTGGTTTGTGGCACAAACGGAAACTAAACCTGAGTAGTAACAAGTTATCAGTGGCAAGTTTCAAGTTAAGAGAGAAAGGCAATGATTTGCGGTGGGTTTTTAACGCAAAGTCGCCAAGGCACAAAGGCGCAGCGGGGGAAAAGAGCCCCCCCCGCCCTAAAGAGGCTTGTCCGGTACTGAGAAATGAGTGCGGTTGCCTCGCATGAGGGCTAAAGCCGCTCAGCTAACAAGCAGACAAGTCTGCTAAAGCGACTTCAAGGGATAGCGTTCGCCTTAGGTAACCCATTTTATTTCTAGTTTGAACAGGAATAAAGCTCATTTCTCGCGCAAATTGTGGCAAAATGAGTACCGGACAAGCCTTATATCGTGTCCGGTTTTCACAATTTTATCCACCACGCTATCGTGTACACGGACCACCGCCCCGTCCCTACATCGTATAATCGCGCTGCCTTTCGCTGGAGACTGGCGACTGATCGCTGACGACTCCCTTACACAAACAACAGCACCATGCCCACAAACGCAATCACCGTGCCAATGACCGCCTGTTTGGTCACGCGCTCTTTAAACATGAAGTAGCTAATAGGGATCAGGAAGATGGGCATGAGCGACGACAGGGTGGATGCCACGCCCACGCTGGTGTTCTGCACCGCGATCAACGACAGCCACACGCCCAACACCGGCCCCAGCACCGTACCGCCCAGCACCAGCATGAACGCGCGCGGGTTTTGCCGCAGCGTTTGCACGGTACTGACCAACTGGCGGTTCACCAGTGCGATAATCCACACCACCACCATCGCCGCCAGCAGCCGCATCAGGTTGGCCGACAGCGCCGGAAAATCCCCACCGAGGCCGAACTTACTCAGCACCAAACCACCCGCCTGCCCTGCCGCGCCACCTAAGCCACACAGCAGGCCGATCATATATGAACGGTTGTCAGTCGGCTTGGCCTCGGCTGCGGCGGATGCGTCCGCCCGTCGTTCGCTAATCACCACGAGGATACCCGCTAACGTAACGCCGATGCCGAGCAGCTCCTGCGCCGCCAGCGTTTCGCCGAGGAACACCCACGCCAACACCGCCCCCAACACCGGTGACAGCGCCATCATCAGCATCGACAGGCGCGGGCCGATCAGCACGAATGCTTGTAAGAGGAAGGTATCGCCCAGCACCAAACCAACAACCCCCGACAAGCCCAGCCATATCCAGCGGTCAGCCCCCGCGTCCAGCGGAATAAGCTGCCCGTAAAGCAGCAGATGCATCAGCATGACCATCAGCACCGCCATGACCAACCGGCTGCGATTGACAATCACCGAACCGAGCATCCGACCGGAAAATGTGAAAAAGGTCGAGCCGAATGAAAAGCACAACGACGTTCCAAGCGCTGCAAGTTCCCCTATAAACGGCATCTTAAAAACACTCCTATTCAAAAAATATCAATTCATGTTCCGTGACGATACACTTTTCTTTGACCAATAACCATCCGAATCGGCACGAGATAGAACACCTGTCGCACTATACTCGAAATCACCTGCCGTGTATTGAGCCACACCGCACCATCACACCCATCAAAAAACACCCACAAACCATTTTCTAACCATCAGCCAACCGATTTAACAAATAATTTCCCTCAAAATGGTTACCAACTTCGTCGCTTAAGAGTTACATTTTGGTCACCCTAAACGAAAACATTTGTGCTACGCTGTATAGCACTTATCTTTTCTTGGCAAAATACATTTAAACCGCCAAGTCGCCAAGAACGCCAAGGTAGGAAAAGGGATGATGACCCAATGGAATCAAAAGGCTTTGCCGACGGCAAACCCCTACAAATCTCTGCGTTCTCTGTATTTTCTTGGCGATTCGTCTTTCTCTGCGGTTCAACTGCCTTTGCATTGACTGACTACTGGCGACTGATAGCTGACGACTATTTTTGCAGCAATCTTGGCAGCAGCCCCTTCGCCAAATTTGCAGCAAGATCAGCCGAGCATCCCGCCGAAATCATGGCAAATGGGGGTTAAATGGACACGAAATTGCAGGGTTTTCGCCAATTTTGCCAGATAGATGGAATCAAAAAGGGGTTAACCAGCGGCAACCCCCTACAAATCTCTGTTCTCTTGGCGATTTGCTTTCGCCTTTGTCTTTGCTTTCAACTTCTAACTTTAAGCTACCAACTATAAGTATAAGGATGACTCATTACGGTGAATTTAATTACTATTACAAAAAGTAAATTTTATACGAGTGATTCAGTCGTTTGGGGGCTACAAGCAGGAGTTTGTCTGTTGCGCGAGTCTGTAGAGCGGTATATACTAACAGAAATTAACAAGAGTCCAATTGACAAACAGAAAAGCGAGCTTGCGCCCGCCTTTCTGCCGTTACCCCCGCCAAGGGGTTATCAATTGGATGCTGCACTCGTTGCGAGCGAGTCCAGCGGATGACCGTCACCGCTTAACCCAGCGATGAAAGTCGGATCTACAGAGCCTTAACCCGCTCGTGCAGATCACCAATAGTATAGCATAGCTTACTAAAGGTGTCATTCTCGCAAGTGGGATTGACACCTTTTTTATTGAAATCTTTACGGAGTGCTTATGGATTAATTAGGGAAAACACCCGCCCACAGTCATTTTGAGGGAGCAATTTACGGTCAGCGCGGTTTTGGCGAACTTTTACTGACTTTCTAAATTGGTCTTAATGAATGGGTTCTTAGAGGAACAACTGCGAGGTTTAAGGGCAAAGGCGTAATTTTAACGCCATCACATACCCTATAAAAGCAAAATGCCTTCTCTCCAAGTTTCCGACCAGAAGAAGGCATTCATTAAACCGCCGGGGCGGCTCAATAAATGCGCCACCGGAGAAGCTTTGATTTGGCGATCAAAGGCCTCATTACGTCTTATGATAGCCAATTTTCTCCACAAACGCAAGTCATTCCCGGCAGGAATGGCTTAGATTTGTCAAATTTTAACCGTTTTCAAACATTACTCACTGCCGCCGAAACTTATCTCAGCCTCGGCTACGCGGTTATCCCCCTCAATGGCGACCTTGACCCTGCCCGCCCCAAGGTCGCTGCCTGTGCGTGGAGCCTCTATCAACGCCAGCGCCCTGCCCTCACCGACCTGCAAACGTGGTTCTCGGAGGCGGGAATCGGGGGGGCACTGGGCATCGTCACCGGGGGCATCAGCCGTCTGGTCGTCCTCGACTTCGACTCGGCAGCCGCCTTCTCGGATTTCAGCCGCCGCTATCCCGACCTGCTGGAAACCCGCACCGTTCGCTCGGCTGGACGCGCCCTGCCCCACCTGTACTTCCGGCTGCCGCAGGGTTTGCACATCGCCAGCCAGAAAACAATCGGTGTCGATCTGCTCTCGGACGGGCGTTATGTGGTCGCGCCGCCCAGCACCATCAACGGTCAAGCCTACACACTGACACGCGGTGGAATGCCCCGCACCCTCACCGACCATGACATCCGGCGACTGAATACCTTCCTCACGACCTATAAGGAAGCCACGCCAAAAGCCTCACCATTATCTGTAGGGGCGCACGGTTGTGCGCCCCTACAAAACGTTTCTCCAGTCGATTTCGTTTCGCTCCCTCCACCATTTACGGGGGAGGGTTGGGGTGGGGGTTCCGAAACGGCTTCCTCCCCGCCCACCAAAACCACCCGCGCCGATCTCCACGGCCTGTACACTTACTGGCTCACCAAAGGCGGACGAAATGACGCGCTGTTCCGCACCGCCCTGCACGCCCGTGACCACGGCTGGAACGAAACCCAAACGCGCCGCGCCCTCATCACCTTGCACACCACCTCGGTAGGGGCGCACGATGATAGGGCGCACAGCCGTGCGCCCCTACAAACGAATGCACATATGGGTGGGGGTCTTGATAGCCTCCGCCAGCGTGAAGCCGCCGCGACCATCCACAGCGCCTTTTCACGCCCCGCCCGTAAGCCCAAAATGGTGCGCCAACCAAACGCCATCGCCAACACCGCCCGTGAATGGCTGATGCAGAACCACCTTACCTATGTCATCCGCACCCTCGAAGGTTTAATGCGGTTGGGCTATCAATCCGGTCAGGTCTTTACCGCCGATGACGCGATCACCGCCCTTAAAGGTATCGTAGGCCGTGATTCGATCTATAAAGCGCTCAACACACTCGCGCCCAACGGCAAACCAATCTTCCGGCGCAAATCCCCCTCTGCACTCCCCCCGGCCTCTAAAGAGGCTGCAAACATCAAAAGCGGATTGAAAACAAAAAAATGCTTTTTTGTTACTGAGCAAAAATCAGGATTAATAAAAAAAGGGCGTAAACACCGACTATATGTCTTGCCCACCAACCGCGACTTGTGCCGACTGCTGAAGGTCAAGCTATCCGGCAGTGACCCGCTCACCCGTGATGACCTCGCCAGCGCCCGCCAAACCCGCATGGCGCTGCACCGTGAACTCATCAAACGCCGCCCAGCCGAGTACACCCGTGCATGGCTGGCTGGCCGTTTGGGTGTTTCCCGCCGCACGTTGGATGCTTATAACACGCTCATTCCAATCCAACGCACAGCAACTTACCTGACCACGCCGCTCTCGTGGTCTAGCCTCGACCGCCTACCGCTCGATGAACCAATGGCAGGCGCGTATATCGAAACCCTCTACGGGAAAAAATACCCCGCGCTGCGCAGTATTGCCGGTCATTTGATGGCAAAAGGCACCTTTATCCGACTTCAACAGCGCGTCGGTAATTATTACTGGTACGGTACCGATCAACCGCCCATGCCCGAAAAAACCGCCGTAGAAGCGCCCGACCATCCATTCCGTATATCGGCACTCCCCCCCGTGCTGATGCGGGAAAACCCCGCGCCATCTCACACGATTCCCGTAGGGGCGCACGGCGGTGCGCCCCTACCACCTGCATTCCCTCCCGCGCCTACATCTTCGCCTGCGATCCCTCCACCGTTTACGGGGGAGGGTTGGGGTGGGGGTTCTCCCGCGTCTACGAAGATTATCAGTGAGCGTGGAGAGAAGGTTCCCAAATCCGACTACCGCAAGCCGCTGCCGGATGCTACCTACGAAGCCCTCGCCCAGCGCGTTTATACCTGCGTCAACGGGCGCACCGCCGAAAGCGCCCGACAGCTTAGCCTGAGTAATGCCCGCCGCCTTGCAGCCACCTACAGCGACCAAGCCATCCGGCAGGCTATTCAGCGCTTTGAAAGCCGCGCCAAACTCGCCAACCCGACCGGCTTTTTCGTCAGTCTGCTGCGTTCCGAAGGCCGCTTACAACCACAGGTAAACAAAAAGGGCAAAGCGTAATGCCCTGCCCTTCTCAGTTTTATGTTATCCATTGGCTGGTGGCTGGTGCTGCCCTCGCCAATCGCCCCACGAACGTATTAGGGTCGCGGTGTCGGATAGTAGCGGTTAACCACTTCTTCTTCCGGCAGCTCATCCTTCGGATAAAGATCACGCTCACGCGCCAGCTCATCGGTCGTGTAGGGCTGTGCATTCGAGTCAAAAGCGTTCCAACCGGCCTCGCGCCACTTGGTCGCGCGGCTCTTTACATCCACCGGATTGTAACGGCGCATGACATTGGTGGCGGTTTCCGCATCCTCGTCATTATCGACCGTCACAGTCACCAGCGCGTTACCACGCCGTACCGACTCAACATACGAATCAGCTTCCGTGTCCGGCACGCCGAGGTGAATGAGCGAAGCCGCTACACCACCCGTTACCGCGCCAGCCGCGCCGCCGACTACGGCACCGGTCGCGCCGCCCAACAGCGCCACCAATGGCCCTGCCGCGATCACCGGCCCGATACCGGGGATGACAATCGCCGACAACGCCACCACCGCACCGGTAATACCCCCGATGACCGCGCCGAAGCTGCCACCCTCACCACCGGACACATCTTCAGCCGTGGTGTTCAGGCGGGCATAATCGCCGCGTGCGTCGTTGGCTGCTAAACCAATATCGGCACGGGCAAACCCATCATCAACCAGCGCCCGAATAGCGCGGTCAGCCCGTTCAAAGGAGTCATATACGGCAAGTACCGTTTGTGCATTCTTCATGATAATTTGACCTTTCTGTAAAAGACCAACTTCTAGACCTGCGCATTAAATTGAGCAGGAACTTATATACCCAATATAGGCTTATCCCGGTTGCAATACGTGGGTGTAATAGGCCATTTTTAGCTAGGTCATTTGGGGACACGAAAACGTAGGATAAATGGCTACCCACAGGCAACAAAAAGGAGCGCCGCAGCGCCCCTTATCATAAGGTGAATAGATGCTCAGACCATCAAATGCGGGTAACGCCCGATCACTTCATGGCTGGCTTCATGCTCAGGAGCATTTTCCAGCCCTAACCACCCCTGCATCGCACGGTGTTTAAGGTTCACCGGACGATTGTGGTGCAGAATATCAATCGAACGAACCAGCGCGGCGGCTGTCCGCACCTGCACCGTCACCAGCGCATGACCGTTACGCAGCGCGTTAGCATACTCGGCTGCTTTAGCCGAAGGCACACCTATCCGCACGAAAGCAGCAGTAAGGCCACCAGCGACTGCCCCATCTGCACCGCCCAGCATCCCCGTCAGCCCGCCGGCCACCACCACCGCCCCGACATCGGAAACGGTAACAGGCGTCAGGGCAAAGGTGCCGCTCGCAAGTAAAGCACTATATCCAACTTCGCTCAGGACACTTTCATCCAAACGCTCGAAACGGAAGTTGAACTTCTCATAATCGTCGTTGTGGTCAACCGCGATAAAGCTGACATCGTTGCTGAAGAACCCTTCGTCTAAAAGCGCTTGAAATGCCTGATTAGCCGTTTTAAAACCATCATATACAGCGATCACCATTTCATGCGTAGACATTCGGGTGTCCTCCTTGATAAGCGGCATCGATAGATGACGTGGATACGCTAGGATGCGGTAAATATATACGTTCTTCACAAGTGATACATGGGTAAATCGCACCTAATTTTCGTAGGACAACTGGTCAACGATCATCGAAAAATTCGACGTAATCCGGCTGATAAAATGAACACACCCTGCCCTAGAGTTGAGGGAGGGTGTGTCCAGTTGAAATAATATCCGCATGGGCGGCTATTTAGTTATTCTTCGGCGGCACCGGCGGGACATACGGGAAGCGGCGAACCGAGTCTACCGTTCCGTAGTATGGCGAGGTACCGTCACCTTCCTGTATCACCCGCTCGGATTCAAGGTCATCACGGTGATACGGTTCACCTTCCAGATCGAAGCCTGACCAGCCTTCTTTTTCACGCCAATCAGACGCGCGGCGCTTCACGTCAATCGGGTTAAACTGGCGCAGGATGTCATTCGCCTTCGTGGCTTCGCTCTCACTTTTCACGCTGACGGTCAGCAGCGAGTTACCACGCCGTACCGATTCTGCGTAATATTCGGCTTCATCGTCCGCGATGCCGAGGTGAACCAGTGAAGCGGTAATACCGCCGGTCACGGCACCGGCTGCACCACCGATCACTGCGCCGGTTGCACCGCCCAGCAGCGCCACCAACGGCCCCGCCGCGATAATCGGCCCGATGCCGGGGATCACAATCGCGCTCAGTGCGACCGCTGCCCCTGCAATACCGCCAATCGCCGCGCCAAAAGTGCCGCCTTCTGCGCCGGTCACATCTTCATACTTCTCGACGTTGGTTTCAACGTTGCCAAAGTCGCCATCTGCCTTGCGGTTATTGACCGCCAAACCGATGTCATCGCGGGAAAACCCGCTGCTGAGAAGTGCCTGCAGCGCCTTGTTACCGGTGTCAAACGTGTCGTACACCGCAACGACTGTTTCATGGTTAGCCATCATCAATCCTCTTTCTGCAAAAACGTACTTAAAAAGCCGTTTGAATTTTGCACACATAAGGTTATTCAGCCTTATGACTATAAGGATATACTGGCGCACCGCCGCAGCCTTGGGCGTAACAGGTCATTTCCCGGTAGGCAATTGGGGTTTAAAGTCGGTGGGTGAAGTGGGTAATCCCCTCCCCTGTTCACAATCGGGTATAATCACAAATCTGCCCTTAGGCATATCTACGATAGCAATAATGGGGATTGCCCAACACCACCTATGACAAAAGCAGTCGCGCCTGAGCAAGAAATTTGGGTCATGACGACCGAAGGTGCAAAGCTAACGGGTTATAACAGCCGTTATCTGCAACAACTGGCGAAGAAAAACGCCGTGCTGCCAGAAGATGAACGGTTTATCAAAGTACGGATGCGATCAAACCGCCACGAGCTGTGGCTGCCTGACCTGCTCCAGTACATTGAGGAAATCGGTTACGGCCCGCACCAAGGTAAGAGATTAAAAACGGACGAGAAATAATCTCGCCCGCTTCCCATCCTACACACTATTTACAGTCTAGCTTATGCCACCTGCCCCGCCGCCCCCGTTACTTACGGGTGCCGGATTGATGGCTTCGTCCACCGCCGATGGGGCAACAACGGCGATCTCCAATATCTCGCGCAGAATGTCGCTGCCGGATTGCACACCTTCTTGCGCGTCGGTTGCGTTGGGTGCATCCACTGGCTGAACCTGCGCCGGGCCTGCCGCCGCAACACCGCTGGCTGCCGCCTGTGCGCCGGAAGCCAATTCCCCGCTTCTGCCGCTGACCTCGCTCACACCGCTGATCAACCCTTGCACCTGCGCCTTGGCCTTTGCGCCCAATGCCTTCGTGCTTTCGTCGCGCATGGTCGATTCCTTCGCCAATTCGGGTTTCATCCGATCCGCAAATTGTTCCTGCGCGGGCAGTGCAGTGGTACCCGGTCTCTTGATATTGTTGAGGATCGTCGGGGTAGAAGCCGTTGGCGCAGGGGCAGACTCTGCGGCACCGATTTTCAGCTTCAGAACTTTAGCGCGTACAAAACCCATCTCAGTCTGGTTTTTCGCCACCTTATCGCGCAGGCTCGCCATTTCATCCTGCCCATTCCCGGAGGATTCGAGGAAGGTTACGCGGCGCTTTAGGCGTTTTCCTTCACCTTCAATCGCTTCTAGCTTGGCCTCTTCGATGGCAAGCATGAGTGCTGCCCCGCTAAGCCCACTCTTCATGATTTCGCTCTGCCGCAATTGGAATAAGGCTTTACCGCCCTCGCCCATCGCTTCGAGTTCACCTAACGCACCGACCACTTTCTCACCGACGATCATGCCCAGCATGGCGGGTGCTTTTGAACCTTGTACCTGCAACTGATGGACAATTTGCTCGCCGACACTGCCGGTCGCATTACTCACACCCATCGTGCTGCCACCCGTTTTAGCGAGACTTTCTACCGGATTGTAATACTGCCCGCCCACAGCGTTACCAATCGCCGGGGTGGCAAACGCTGCACCCAGCGCGACACCGCCCATGAGCGCATCCGTTGCCTGTGCGCGGGTTTGACCACTGAGCACATCGGTATTATGCGCGTTCTTGTTCAACGCACTCGCCAACGCGCTCCACGTCGCCAGCAGCGTATCCAAAGCCGCCTTCGCCGCAACCAGCCCTATCGTCACCAGCGCACAGAAAGCCGCTATCGGGCCGGTGACTGGTGCCAGCGGTGGAATCAGCGAAAGTCCGGTGAAAATCAACGCCGCCGCCGTAAACATCTTGCGGAGCGGCTTGAGGATGAGGCTGCCCAACCCTTGGAACACGAGATGTAAAGCCGTCAGCTTGCCATAAGGCCGCGCTGCCCAAACACTTTTAATCGCCCCCCAATCACGTTCCCACGACCGGATGATGCTCACACGCTCGCGCTTGCTGTTGTAACCACCGTCGGTTTTGTTCTGCTCATATTCAATGAGGCCGAGCGTAGCCGTCGAAACAACAGCGCTGCCGATACCCGTCACGACCTTGCCTTTGAGGTGCGAACTGAACTTTGCGGCTCGCCCTGCGACACCTTTAATCTCGGCTTTATCGGCCTTCAACTGACGTCGCTTGACCGACATCATATCTTCGCTCAGCTTGGCCTGCCCTAACAGGATTTGTGAACGAGCAAGATCTTTCCGCGCCTGCTTGATGGCTGTGAGGCGAAGGTGATGCTTGTGAATTTTCGTGCGGTACTTCGCCGCGTCATTGGGGCCAGCGGTCGGCAGCAGCGCCTCGTACTGCTTAATACGCGCTTCAGATTCCCCACCGAAGAACCCATGCCCACCCTTCTGGTCGGATTCTTCCTGCAAGGTCACGATGGTATCGTAGGCGTGTTCAATCAACGGCAGTTCGGATTCGGCAACCGTACTGGCGTTCAACGCTTTGCCGACCCGTTCTTCCGATCTGGATACCGCCAGCATCGGATTAGTTTCACCGATTTCCTGCTTGCTCTGAATTTCCAGATCCGCTCTTTTTCGGCCTAAATTGGCTCCCATCCCGCTTTTCTTAGCCATTGCTTCTTGAGCGATAAGGTCTTCCTGCTGTTTGACCAGCGTCGCCGCTTTTTGCTTGACAAACAGGTAGTCAGCCTCAATGAACGTCTTATAACGTAAGATCTTGAATTTGTGCCGCTTACCTTCCTCAAGGTGCTTTCCCGCCAGTGCACGGTAATTTTTAAGTCCGGTTATCGGATCTTTCATCTGGTCATCGGTCGCCACAATATCCGAATTAAAGCTGGTGGGATCCATCGGCTTAACTTCGGTCGGCTCGCTCACCTTCGCCGGTCGGGGGTACGGCGGTGGCTTCGGTTTGGCTGGCTTCGCTGGCTCGGCTGGTTTACTTGACCACGGCCATTCCTGAATAACCGGTTCGCCGTTCGTGCGCAGTTCAACCGGCTCGGCTGGCGGTTGGGCGGTTTTGGGTTGGCTGCCAAGCAAATTGATGACGGCTTTATTGCCCATCGTCCGCTGAAGTTGAAGTACTTGTCGTTGGGAAAGGTTACTGAAAAGCTGACCTGTCGTTTGTTGAATAGGGGCTTCGATTTCCGGCGCTTCGAGGGATTGTTGAATATCGGAATTAGGCGCACGGGCTGGCTGCTTATGCGAATCGTTTTTAGACTTGGAAACGTTAGCTTGCTCAGGCATGGTACAGTCCCAATTCTTAAAGAAACCTTAATTACACAAGAAAGGCCAACTTTAAGCATACCCGATTATTTTGATTCGCAAGCGGAAGATTAGCGGATTAGCGCATACAAATTGAAATACCCAACTCCCCTTTACAAATTTTTTATTTTTACTTATTACTTTCCAGCATAAAAGCCAGTCTATGATATAAATGGCTTTCCATTCACCGGTAACAAGAGAGTTATCATGCAAATTTGCCCACGGTGTACCCACAACAACTTTGACGGTGTGCTGGTTTGTGACCAGTGCAAGCAACCCTTAAACAATAACATCAGTTTGGCAACGCGCCAGATGCGCACCGTGTTGGACATGGACGACACGCCCCTGCCCTCGCGCAACCCAACCCCCGTCGCCACGCTGATTAGCCACGGCACCATCACCATTGAACTGGAAGATGTTCAACAACCGATTGTGATCGAAAATCAGGGGCGCATTCTGATCGGTCGTGCCAGCAGCCGCTCGGCGCGGGTGCCGGATGTCGATCTCGCCCCTTATAACGCCTTCAGCAAGGGCGTATCCAGCTTGCACGCCAGCATCTTTCGCTCGGATGAATGCCTGAACATCTCCGACCTCGGCAGCTTGAACGGCACTTACCTCAACCGTGAATGCTTAACACCGCATATGGGTTATGCGCTGCACAACGGCGACCTGATCTATCTCGGCCAGATGGCGATGCGCGTGTATTTCTAGTCGGTAGTCTTTAGAAAAATTCAGTGATTTTGTTTAGGATTTATCATGTGGGCTTGCCGACGGCAAGCCCCTACACCCAGCAAGCCCTTTTTGTTTCCGGTATCTGCCTATCCTACCGCCGCAGCCGTTAGCGCTACCGTGCGCGGGAAGTTACCGCGTTTTTCGATGACCTTCAACGCGAAGGCCGCCACATCCTCCCGCGCAATTGAGGCCAGCGCACTCACCGAATGCGGTGCTTCGGTGGCCTTTAACGTGCCCTGCCCCACCTTGTCATTCAGCGAAGTCGGGCGCAGGATCGTCCACGGTAATCCACTGGCGTGCATGACCGCTTCCTGCGTACCGTGGTCAGCGAATACGTGCCGATACATAAAGTTCAAGATTGGGCGCAGGTAAAATGGAAGCTGCTTCTGGCTGTCGCCCACGCCTAACGAACTCAGCACCACCACCAGCGGCTTTTCACCAATCGACTTGAGTACATCCACCACCACCTGCGTAGCATCCGTGCGGATGGTGGATTTAATCGGTGCTTCGCCTGTGCCGAGCGCGATAAACACCGCATCCTGCTTGCTGACGGTTTGGGCAACATCGTCGCTATTTAATACATCACCTTTAATCACTGTCAAATTCGGGTCACTCATGCCCATCTTTTCCGGCGAACGCACCAGCGCCGTCACCGAGTACCCCTGCCCCAACGCCTGCTTAACAAAATTCACACCGGTTCTGCCTGTGGCGCCCAGAATAGCAATCTTCATGATTAAAGCTCCTGTATTCCATCCATCAAAATCGATCTTGATCTTCTGTACGCACAGCAATAGCAATCCGTTGCACAGTCAATGACGTGGTTCATGGTGACAACGGTTGAAACGATGGCAGAAATTGCACAATTTGCAATACATCCGCCGAAATGGCGGGCGAGAAGCTCCCGTGTATCCGCTGAATTTGCAATTTATGTCGGCGGAAGTGAGGGAGCGCGGCGCTGAAATGACACAAATCGGCGGGAAGCTCCCGTATGACCGCCGCCCCGCAATTTGTGCATTTGCATGGCGGCTGTGA
>JAPUDW010000381.1 GCA_027492915.1 Bacteroidota bacterium
CCGTGCGTAGGAACGCGGTATGTAAGGGGCTTGTGGGCGCAGGGCTTCGATCTGGCGACAGTGTTCTTCTTCGTGGGTTACCATATCGCTAACTAACTCGGTAATCGTTAGCGAGCCATTATGCTCGTGTACACCGGTTCGTTCCCACTGTTCAGGCTCAAGGTGGCGCAGGGCGTTGACCAATTCTGCCCGCAGCAGCGTGTAGGTTTGTAAGGAGGCGTTGAAATCCGCTTCGGCATAACGCAGTACGGTCGCCCATACCCGCTCTTCGTAAGCTAAAAAGGTCGGGTTATCACGGACGATAATCATGTAGATGCGTGGGGAGAGGATGTCATTCGCCGAACGTAAATGAGCGAGGACATCGGCAGCAGACCATTCGCCAGCGGCAGGTTGGGCGCGCAGCTCGGCTTCATTCCAGCCGACGACGGTACGCGCGATACGGTTTGGTATATCCTCCAGCCGATTAATGAGCGATTCGGTGTTCATCATTTCCCTTCAATAAATAATTTTTAGTGATACCACTGACATCTTGTAGGCAGTAGATGTTACTTGAGTGTGTCTAGCCACTTGCTGATAATGGCGGTGGTTGCTTCCGGTGCGCTTTGCGGGAACAAATGACCGTGACCCGGCACGTCGGCAAAGGCAGCTTCTGGAAGTATATCACGCAGCATGGCGGCAATTTCCGGTACATAGGTGTCGGTGGTGCCACCCCCAATAGCGAGGATGGGCAGGAGGTTATGTAGCTTGGGCGCAACTTCCCACGAACGGGTGAAGCCAGTGCTGAAATAGTAGGCTTCCCATTCTGGCGACCAGCGCAATTCGCGTTCGCCGCTGGCAGTTGGCTGAGTGCCGTATACGGCGAACAGTTGTAGGTGGTTGTCCGGCCAATCCGTAAAGAGCCTTTTACCCCGAAAGTAGGTGAATGCATCTTCAATAGTGGGAAAGGTTCTTCGGCGGCGCATGGCTCCCTGCACTAATGGAAACTCGGTAATGGTGCCGTCCTGCTGCATTTTCTCTAACCCTTCTAGCCATTCGGGGCGGAAGAGTGTCGGGTCTAGAAGGCATAAGGCACCGAAGCGTTCTGGCTGGCGTATGGTGGCGATCATCGAGGCAATGCCGCCGAACGAGTGACCAATGGCGATGACATTGTTCAGATTATGGTATTCCAAACCGGCTAGTAGATCATCCGCAAGCATGTCCCATTGGCGCAGTTCAGTTGGCGGTTGTTCACCCCAAAATGCGCGGGGCAGCATCGAGATAACATGATAGCGGTCAGTAAGTGGACGCAGCAGCGGGATATAGGTTTCGGGCGGGAAGCCGTTCGCGGGCAGCAGGTTGATAATTTGTCCGCTGCCGCCAAAGTCGTAGATAGGGTACATGAGCAACCTTTGACCAGTGTTCAACATCGCCCAATAGTACCTGATGGTTTACCCATGAGAACAGTGGCTAGTTCAACCACCAAGCCGGATGACACTGTAGGTCAACCACGGCAGCGGTTCTTCGGTGCCATAAATCAGGTGAATACAATCAACCTTGAAGGTGAGTGGGGCGTAATCCGGCAGCCTTGTTATGGGCTGCTCATCCTCACTGCCAAATTCGGCTACGGTTAGATGTGGGTGCAAATCGTTTCCGAACGTGCCGCCGTAAGGTGGGTATAAGGGAAAGTCATCAAACACCGTGCGAAACAACGCTTTAATCGGTCGTGGGTCGGTTGGCTGCATAAAGGTTATTTGGGGGAAGTGACCATAACCGGAAAGCGTGATCTCGAACGGCTTCACATCGGCGCAAATGGCTTGCAACGTTTGTGATGCCTGCTCGATTTGTTCAAAGGGGATAAACGGGGTGAGTAGGGTGATGTGGGCGGCAATACGACTGTATGTGTTCGCGGCATACTGTCGCATAATCGGAATCGCAATCGCCTGTAGGTTGTGGGGTGGGAAGATGACAACGGCGGATAGTAAGGTCATAACTGTCCTTTTAAAGCCCATTATTTTGCCATTATATCGGAATTTTTGAAACGAGAATCAAAACAGGGAGGCACAACGGCTCTCCCTGTTTCACGTTCAAACACACGTTCGGTTACGGAACTTGTAACCGCATCTCATTCGTCGGCGCGAAGCCCAGTGAGTCGTATACCGGGCGGCCTTCCGCACTGGCATGTAAGCTCACTGTTTCAATACGCTGCTCGGCACACCAGTTGATGATGGTTTGTACCATCCGTTTTGCCAACCCGCGCTTGCGGAAGTTGGGGTCGGTATACACATTCATGATATACCCACGGTAGGGCGAAAAATCCATCATCTGCGGCGGCCAGTCTACCAACCACAAACCCGCACCGGCGGCGATGCGACCATCGCTGCTTTCCGCCAACCAATTGCGGTAATGCCCATCTTCCAGCTTATCGTGCAGCCAGAGTTCAAAGGCTTTTTCCAGCTCATCAAGCCGGACAGTATCAGTATAGCCCATATCTTCATACATTTGGCGGCGCTGCGCCACCAGCGCTGGCAGGTCATTCAAACTTGCTTCTCGGATTACAAAGACTTCCCGACCTGTCAGCACTTTAATAGATGCGATGTCTGTTTGTTCCATTCCCTTTTTGTGTGTCACCACTTTCTCAGATACTTTGTTTACGGTTTCGGGCGGGCAGTATAACAAAAATAGACACAGATACAAGACCTATTTTTGTGAATTTTCCACAACCCATTTATCACTATAGAACAATTTCATAGTAGCACGATTAAGATTGCACAAAGGCCGCAAAATTAGGGGTTATTTACAGCCTAACGCCCTTGCCAGGTACGCATTTCGTTGGTGGGGGTGAAGCCCAAGCCTTCATAGACTTTTCGGCCTTCGTCGCTGGCATGGAGCGTCACGATACGAATCCCGTTGGCATAGCACCAATCCATGCAAGTTTGTACCAAAAGCCGTGCTAAACCTTTTCGACGGTAATCGGGAGAGGTGTAAACGTTCAAGATATAGGCGCGGTAGGGCGAAGTGTCGTAAGCACCGGCAGGCCAATCTTGTAACCATACGTCAGTTCCGGCGACGACAATACCATTGGTAGTACAGGCGAACCAACTTTTATACAGGCCGCTGTTTAGATGGTCGGCAACCCACGGGCCGAAGGCAGCGACCATGCGATCCAAACCTGCTACGTTCTCATTACCCATGTTCTCGAACATCAGGCGGCGATGCGTTACAATTTGTTCAACATCTGCGTTGGTGGCTTCCCTGATGGTGAATTCGGTTGTCAAGTGGTCTTGCCTCCGGTTCGTCTTGGTATATTCATGTATGTTAATCTTGTAAGTGTGTGTTCGCAAATCAACCAATAGACTATTCGCAGATCGGTCAAAAGTTAGTTCTTAAAGGTCAAAATATGTCTGACTCACTGCGTCCTTCACCCCGGCACAAACCCGTTTCGCTGTTCGTGACCTGCATCGTGGACATGATTTATCCACACACGGGGGTTTCAGTGGTCGAAATACTCGATCATCTGGGGATTGAAGTTAAGTTCCCGATGAGCCAAATGTGCTGTGGGCAGGTGGGTTATAACTCCGGCTTCTGGGATGACGCGCGTGAAGTTGCCAAGAGCTTTTTAACAGCGTTTGCGGATGCTGAGGTGATCGTTGCGCCTTCGGGGAGTTGTACATCCATGATCCGGCATTATTATGTCGAACTCTTTAAAGATGACCCTGAATGGTATGATCGTGCGACATGGGCGGCAAGCATTACGTGGGAGTTCACCGAGTATCTGGTCGATGGGTTGGGAATCACTGATATTGGGGCGGCGCTGCCCCCGACCAAAGTGGCCTTCCATGATGCCTGCCACGGTTACCGGTTGATGGATTTAAAAGACCAAGCGCGGACGCTGGCAAGTAACATCAAAGGTGTGGAAGTGACCACGCTGAATGGGCATGACCAATGCTGCGGCTTTGGTGGGTTATTCGCGGTGAAGATGCCAGAAATTAGCAACGCGATGCTGACAGACAAGGTGAAGAATATTAACGGAGCGGATGCGGATGTCATCATTACGGGTGACGCAAGCTGCCTGACACAGATGAACGGTGGGTTGAGCCGTCAGCAGTCGGATAAGCGGGTGAAGCATATCGCTGATTTACTGGCGAGCGGCCTTAAAGATAAACAGAAAGTGTAGAACTTCATGATTATTGTAGACATGCACCGTGATATTGCTTATGACGCCCTCGACAGTGACCGTGATTACCGGCTGAGTGTGGCTGAGAACCGTCGGCGCGAGGCAGGTGTTAACCACCCACGACGGAATGGGCTGGCTGCGACCGGACTACCGGATGCACTGGCAGGACGAATTGGGCTGGTGGGTGCGACGCTGTTTGTGGAGCCGACGAGTTTTAAGCCTTGGGGCGGCATGGTGGCGACAGAACACTCGCTTTCGTCTTACAGCACGCCACAGGAAGCGCACGATGCGGCCTACAGACAGTTGGAGTATTACATCCAACTGGCGGCGAGTACACCGAGCGTTCGAATCGTTGAGAACAAGCGCGATTTGAACGACGTGCTGGCGACGTGGGGTGAAGGAGCCGACCCCGCCAAGCGGCTGCATGGGATGGTGATTTTGATGGAAGGCGCTGACCCTGTGGTTGATCCCGCGCAGTTTGGGACGTGGTGGGAGCGCGGCGTGCGTGTCCTCGGTACTTCATGGAGTAAGACGCGCTATGCAGGCGGTACACAGTCACCGGGGCCATTGACCGATTTGGGTCGTGAACTGCTCAAGGAGATGGCGAAATACAACGCAGTGCTTGACCTTTCGCATATGGCGGAAGAAGCGTGTATGGAGTCGTTGGAGACATATCCCGGCCCGATTATCGCCAGCCACGCGAACCCGCGCTGGATTTGTGATACCGACCGCCATCTGACGGACGAGGTGATTAAGCTGATGGGCAAGCGTGACGCGGTGATGGGGTTAGTTCTGCTTAACGTGTTCTGGAAGCAGGATTACAAAGCGGGGGACTCGATCCCACTATCTCGCATTGTGGACGCGATTGACCATATCTGCCAACTGACGGGGAGCAACCGGAATGTGGGCATCGGGACGGATTGGTACGCGGGGATGGGCAGCGACGAATATCCTGATGGGTTGGATACGGTGGTTGACCTGTGGAAGATCGCGGACGAACTGCGGGGACGTGGTTACAGCGAGGCTGACATCGACGGTATAACGTCCGGCAACATGCTCCGTAAGCTGCGCGAAGGGCTGCCGGAATAAGGCGTGGGGATGACCAATCGTGTCACGATAGCGGATGTGGCCCGTGCAGCGGGGGTTTCGACCTCGACGGTTTCGCGGGCGCTTAATAACCATACGACGATCCCCGAAAACACACGCCAGCAGATTCAGCAGGTAGCAAACGAACTGCGCTACCGACCGGATGTGAGGGCGCGGAACTTCCGGCTTCAGCGGTCACAGACAATTGCGACCTTGTTTCCGTATCAGGACGCGAGCCGGCGACCGATTTCCGACCCTTTTTACCTCGAAATTATGGGCGCGATTACTGATGAACTCGACCAGTACGGGTACGATTCGATCATCGCACGGGTGCATACCGAGACCGATGATTGGTGCAACCGATATGTGCTGGATAAGCGGGTGGACGGCTTACTGCTTATTGACCGCGCACTCGATGATGTGGGTATTCATACCCTGCAAGCGCTGGACGCGAAGTTCGTGGTTTGGGGGGCGCAACTGCCGGAACAGACGTATGTTTCGGTAGGGTGCGACAGCCAAGCGGGGGCGCGGGATGCGGTGAGGCATCTAGGGGCGATGGGGCGAAAGCGCATCGGGTTCATTGGCGGGTTTAAGGGGATGGTGGAGACGGTGGCTCGGCGGCAGGGGTACGAGGCGGGGTTGACCGACTGTGGACTACCAGTGGACGAGGCGCTCGTGATTTTTACCGATTTTACGCCGGAAGCAGCCAGCGGTGCAGTTCATGACCTGTTGGAACGTGCGCCTGACCTTGATGGAATTTTCGCGTGCAGCGACTTCATGGCGGTGGGGGTGATGGAAGTGCTGCGCCAGATGGGGCGTGAAGTGGGACGCGAGATCGCAGTAGTGGGTTACGATGATATTCCGCTGGCGGCTTATTGTTCACCTCCGTTGACGACGATCCACCAGCCGATCCAGCAAGGGGGACGGTTGATGGTGCAAAAGCTGTTCGAACTGTTGGATGGGCAGGCGGTTGAGTCGGCAGTTTTACCACATACGTTGGTGGTCAGAAATTCTAGTAATAACAGATAAATACGATTTAACCACAGGATAACATTCAGGATTAGGGAAGAAAGGAGTATAGTGGGAGAATGACA
>JAPUDW010000382.1 GCA_027492915.1 Bacteroidota bacterium
ACCTGCTTTTCCAACCAATCAACAAAGTTTAAAGGAACTTTTGATTTATTCAATGGGTTTGATGTTAACTTCTTTTTCGGCTGACTTGCTAACCGTTCGGCTTGGAGTACAGCATTTAATAACTCGGTTACGGAATAAACGTTAATTTCTGCTAGATCAATTTGATGAAGATCATTTAATGATTTTAGGGTATTTGGGATTTGAGTACGTGCACGTACTAAAACAGGAATAATTTGCTTACCTAGTTCATTTGCAATCTCAAACTCTTTTATACAGTATTCAGAAGATACTGATTCATTGGAAAGTAAATATACAAAGCCGTCGCACTGTTCAAGTTGATGAACTATTTCATCCCACCATTTATCACCGCCATAAAGTCGATGGTCAAACCATACATCGTGTGCTCTAAGCAAATCAACAATTGCTATACAGCTAGGTTTATCAACTCTTGAATAACTAACGAATAACTTCATTTTTACTCCATCAAATATTAGAAGGCTGTAATCACTAAAGAGTTATCTAGATAAAAGTTTATACAGTTTACTATAGATATAATGTAAGTGCATATCATTATATTTTGTGAACTATTTGCTGTAATAGTTATGCGTTTGACAATAGAATTCGATTTGAGCCGAATATTTGTAATAGCCTATTCCTCATTTTCCTTAACACAGCTATCCTGCTACAATGACCGCTTAGGTTAGCGACTTCATTTTTGAGTGTTATGAACAATAGTCAACCCGTTGGCATTATGATCGCCGCAGGCGGCACCGGTGGTCACGTTTATCCCGCATTGGCGATTGCCGAAGCCCTGACTGACCTGCTGCCGGATGTGCAGTTGGCGTTCGTGGGCAGCGTGGGCGGCTTCGAACGGCCACTTCTTAAGGAATCAACCGTCGCATTTGCCAGTTATGATGAGGTGAGGGCGGGGCCAATCCACGGGGTGAACCCGCTGAAGATGCTGGTGAGCGCGGTGCAGTTGGTGATCGGTACGGTGCAGGCGCTGTGGCTGGTGGGGCGGCGTAAACCAAAGGCGCTGCTGCTGACGGGCGGTTGGGTCGGGTTGCCGGTGGCGCTGGCGGCGTGGTTGTGGCGCGTGCCGAGCCTCATTTTTCTGCCGGACATCGAGCCGGGGTTGACTATCCAAGTGCTGCGACGGTTCGCGAGCAAAGTGGCGCTGACGGTCGATGACTCGAAGGTGTATTTCCCGACGAACGAAACCGTGACGACCGGCTATCCGCTGCGGAAGGCGATGCTGGAGGCCACGCGAGAGGCAGGGATTAAGCACTTCGGGTTGGTGGCTGACCGCAAGACGCTGCTGGTGTTTGGTGGGAGCCGAGGGTCACGGGCGATTAATAACGTGGTGTTGGATAACCTGCCGCAGCTTTTGGCGAGCGGTGTGCAAGTTATCCATGTGACGGGTACACTGGATTGGGCAGAGATCGAAGCACGGGTGAAGGCGATGCCGGATACAACCGGTTACCATGTTTATCCGTATTTACATCATGAGATGGGGTTAGCGATGGCAGCAGCCGATTTGGTGGTGTGCCGTTCGGGGGCAAGCGTACTGGGCGAGTTCCCACAGTTCGGCCTGCCGTCGATCCTCGTGCCGCTGGCGTGGGCGTGGCGCTACCAGAAGGTGAACGCGGAATACTTGGCAGGGCGGGGCGCGGCGGTGGATATGCATGAGGATGATATGGCTGCCCAACTGCTGCCGACAATACAGGCATTATTGGGCGATGAAGCGCGGTTGAACGGGATGCGCACGGCAGCGAAGGCGCTGGCGCGACCGGACGGGGCGCGGCAGGCGGCGGGAGAACTGGCGAAACTGGCGGGAGTGAAGGCATGATCCAACTTTCAACGTTGTTGTGGGGTTTTTCGCTGGTGTTCGCGGTGATCGGCTATTTGCGCGGTTTGCCGAAAGAGCTGATCTCACTGGCGGGTATCGTGCTGGCGCTGTTCGCGCTGTTCCAGTTCGATAACGCGCTGCGGGGTATCTTCCTCGCGAATGTGCCGGGGATGCAGAAGTTTATTGTGCAGTGTGTGATTTTCCTCGGGATTGTGTTTTTCGCCTACCAGACACGAGCGCTGGGTCGGCGGCTGAACGTCAGCGAGAGCGGACGCGACAGCTTGCAGTCAACAACGCTGGGGGCGCTGGTGGGTTTCTTGAACGGCTATCTGATCTTCGGCTCGTTGTGGTATTTCATGCACATTAATGATTACCCGCTGAGTCCGTTTATCGAGGCACCGTTGGCGGGGTCACCAAGCGCGGCGACCATTAGCAATTTGCCGCTGTACGTGCTGGCGGGTGGGCCGGGCGGCGACGGTAGTTTGCTGTCGCTGGTGGTGATCGTGCTGTTCGTGATCGTGCTGGTGTTGATATAGCAATACACACCCCATCCCTAACCCTTCCCCATAGTAATAGGGAAGGGGATAAGAGGGGAGAAACCTCACCCCCTAGCCCCCTCTCCAATGCTTTGGTGAGGGGGAACAAGAGAGATGTGGGTGAGATGGTGATGGATAGGCGAATGCCTTTATAGACAGGTTAGGTTGCTGAGACGTGGTTTCGCTTTACAGCATGTTGTGGGTGATGGCAGTGTTTTTCGCGGTGATCGGCGTAATACGCGGGTTGCGGCGGGAGGCGGTCGCGCTGGGCGGTATCGTGCTGGCGACGTTCGCGTTGTTTCAGTTCGATGTGCTTTTACGCGGCGTGTTTCTGGCATCTATCCCCCGTGACCAAGCGTTTTTTGTGCAGGCGGGGTTGTTCGGCGTGGTGGTGTACTTTGCCTATCAGACGCGCAGCTTTGGCGGCTATGAGGATGGGCAAGGTCCACGTGGCAACCGCTGGCAGGACGCAATCCTCGGCGGGTTGGTGGGGGCGCTCAACGGCTACATGATCTGGGGGGCGATCTGGTACTTCCTCGATATTAATGATTACCCCTTTGCGCCGTTGATTACCGCACCGGCAGCCAACTCGATCAGTGCGCAGGCGCTTAACGCGATTCCGCTGGTGCTGCTGGGCAACGCGGCGGGCGGCGGCGGGCAGGTGCTGACGGTGATTGTGGTCGTATTATTCCTCGTGATTTTGTTTGTGATGTAAGGTGTTCTGTCTGCTATTCCCCTGATACAATATAACGAATATTAAGAATGATTAGGGTTCTGTAGGGGCGCACCGCCGTGCGCCCCTACGAAGTCGTTATGGATTCCATTGGTGGGTAAGTGGTGAACTTAAAAGCAGGACAGCACATATTTTTGGTGGGCATTGGCGGGTCGGGGTTGTCGGCAATTGCGCGGGTGCTGCTGGGGCAGGGCTACCGCGTGTCCGGCAGCGACCGCAGCCTGAACGAGCAGACCGAGGCGCTGGCGCGGGACGGCGCGACGATCTACAAGGGGCATGACGCGGCGCAGATCGCAGGGGCGGACGCGCTGATTATCACCTCGGCTGTGAAGGACGACCATGTGGAGGTGGCGGCTGCGCGGGCGGCGGGTATGCCCGTGTACAAGCGGCAGGACATCATGGCTGACCTGATGGAAGGCAAGACGGTGATCGCGGTGGCGGGGACGAAGGGCAAGACGACCACCACGTCGATGATCGTGCATATCTTGCGGGAGTGTGGGCAAGACCCCAGCTACATCGTGGGCGGGATTATGGGTAATACGGGGACGAACGCCGGCGTGGGCAAGGGCAGCGTGTTCGTGGTGGAGGCCGACGAGTACGACAACATGTTCCTCGGCTTGAAGCCGGACATCGCGGTGATTACCAACATCGAGTGGGATCACCCCGACTTCTTTAAGACGGAAGCGGATATGGTGGAGAGCTTTGCCAAGTTCGCACAGTTACTCGATCAATCAGATTTGGGTGCAGGCGGGATACTGGTGGCTGATTGGGATGATCAGAATATTCAAGCTGTTAGATCTCAGTTAGAAGTTTTTAGAGGAAAATTGCGCGGTATTTATTTTCCATACGGAAAAGAACAAACCGATGTCAAATATAAAACTCATCCGATAAATATTCGTACAACCGAGGATGGGACAATATTTGAGTTAGCGCCAAATTACCCCTATAACGCTAATCATCCCGGAAATTTGATTACACTTATACTGCCATTATTTGGGATGCACAATATTCTGAATGCACTAGCGGCAATTAAAGCTGCTGGTGTGACACGAACGGTATTAAATGGGAACGCTATTGATTGGGAATCGCTAGCTAAAGCGCTGGAAACGTTCAAGCCGACGGCGCGGCGGTTTGAACTGCGGGCGGATGTGAACGGCGTGGCGATAGTCGATGATTATGCGCACAATCCGATGTCGATTAAGGCGGTGCTGGAGGCGGCACGGCAGCGCTATCCCGAGCGTGCGGTGTGGGCAGTGTGGCAGCCGCATACCTACAGCCGGACGCAAGCACTATTCGACCAATTTACGACCGCTTTTGACCAAGCCGATTATGTGCTGGTGACGGATATTTACGCGGCGCGGGAAAACCTGATTGAAGGCGTGACCAGCGAGGCAATGGTGGTGGCGATTAAACATGCGGACGCACGGCATACGCCAACCTTTGCGGATGCGGTAGCGGTCTTGAGCGCCGAGGTGACAGCGCCAGCGGTGGTGGTTATCATGAGCGCGGGGGATGCGCCGCAAATTGGTGTCGAATATTTAAAATATCTACAGACGAAAGCGGGCTAATTATGACGCTGATGCTGCCTGAACCCTATGCAAGCCGGATGAAGTACAACGAGTCGCTGGCGCGGCACACGGCGGCGCGGATTGGCGGCGCGGCGGAAATGCTGTACATCGCCAAAGAGTCGAATGACGAGCTGGCGGCAGTGGTGATGGCGGCATGGCAGCAGGATATTCCGGTGCGGGTGCTGGGCGGCGGGGCGAACGTACTCATCTCGGATAAAGGCGTGCGCGGGTTGGTGGTCATCAACGATGTGAACGAGGTGACTTTCGGCGAATGGCACGGTGGGCGTAACGTGGCAGCAACCGGTGGTATGGGGCTGACGGTGCTGGCGCGGAAGTGCCAAACGCGCGGCCTCGCAGGTTTGGAGTGGGCAGCCAGCGTACCGGGAACCGTTGGCGGTTCGGTGGTGAATAACGCCGGGGCGCATGGTAGTGATATTCGGGCGAACCTAAGTGAAGCTGTAATTTTAGAGGCCGGACACGGCATCCACATCCTGCCGCTAGTTGACCTTTCTTACGGATACCGCACATCCGTTTTGAAGGTGAAGAAAGACAAACGTTTTCTCGTGCTTCTGGCACAGTTCGCACTTAAACCAGATGATCCGCAGTCGATATTGGAACGCATGGAACACCACGTTGCTTACCGCAAGCACACGCAGCCACCGGGCGCAAGTTTGGGCAGCATCTTCAAGAATCCAACGGGCGATTATGCCGGACGGTTGATCGAGGCGGCTGGATTGAAAGGTCACAGCATCGGTGGGGCGCAGGTTTCCCCTGTGCATGGTAACTTCCTGATTAACAAGGATAACGCGCGTGCGGCAGATTATCACGAGCTTGTGCTGCATGTGCAGGAGCAGGTTTACAAACACAGTGGTGTGCGGCTGGAAATGGAAATTGAGTTGGTCGGCGATTGGTGAAGGTAAGTTTTTGGTTTGATTCCGGTTATTTGAGTTGTGGAAAAAGCAATATCGAGTACAAAGAAGAGGTGAGAACCTCATCTGCAATTCGTATGATAAGAGTTTCTAAAATTGGTTGTGAATTTAGGATAATTTGTGGGATAATGTTGGTTACAGTAACTTTAGCCAAGGTGATAGCATGACATCGCGCTTACGCGATAGGCGAAGAACGACTAACCGCGAGCCGGGAATTTTGCGTGGGCCGGTGGGTGCTGCTGTACCTGCGGAGCGTCCGGTTGTGCAGCACGGCGCAAAGCGGTTAGGGTTTGCCAGTTGGCGCATGTTCAGTACCTTTATTGTCGTTTCCCTCTCCATACTGTTGTTTTTGTTCTTCAGCACCGATCTGTTTTATGTCCACAGCATTGCTGTTGGCGGCCTCAAGTATATGTCGAAGGAAGAAATCTTCGCGCTGACGAATATCGCCAATATGCAGATTTTCTGGGTTGACCCGCAGGAAGTTCGGCGTAATATCCTACGGTCGCCAACGGTGGCAGAAGCCGATGTGCAAGTGGGATGGCCGCCGCAGATGGTACAAATCTCTATTCAGGAGCGCGAACCGGCTGTGATATGGGTGCAATCCGGTTTGCCGACGTGGGTGGATATTCAAGGGCGTGTGATGAGCCAACGTGAGGATCGTTCCGACCTGCTGCGGGTGCAATCGGATGTGGAAGATGGACCGCTGGGGCAGAACGTGCAGCTTGAGGTGGATATTATTAGTGGTGCGCTACAATTGAAGGCGCTTAACCCCAGCATGACTTCGGTTCGGTATAATCCAGCCAAGGGTTTGGGGTATCAAGATCAGCGGGGATGGATGGCGTGGTTTGGCGTTGGTACGAATATGCCAGAGAAAATCGCTATCTATAATGCTATGGTCAATAACTTGACGGAACGTGGTGTTCAGGTGAGCGCGATTAACGTGGTTAATCCCGATGCACCATTCTACTCAGGACTACAGGGGCAGTAAGTTCAACCTATGCGCGATTTAGCGGTAGCACTCGACGTTGGAACACGGAAAATTTGTACCATCGTAGCAGAAGTACGCACGGATGATATTTTTGTCGTTGGTGTGGGTATCGAGCCGAGCGCTGGTATGAAAAAGGGTGTGGTCAATGACATGGGGTCGTTGACTGCCGCCATTTCTGCCTCGGTACATAAGGCTGAAAAGAGCAGCGGGTTCGATATTGCGCGTGCGTTTGTCAGCGTGGCGGGCAGTCATATCGCGTCGCTGAACAGTCGGGGTGCGGTGGGTATTGCCGGACAGCGCGGCGTGAATATTGACGATATTGATAAAGCGATGGAGTCGGCACGGGCAATTGCGATCCCACATAACCGTGAAGTGCTGCATGTCGTCCCGCGCAGCTACGCACTGGATGGGCAGGAGCGTGTGCGCAGCCCGATTGGGATGCATGGTTTCCGGCTGGAGGTTGAGGCGCATATTATCACGGCTTCATCGACCAGCGTGGCGAACCTCGAACAGTCGGTACAGCGGGCAGGGGTTTCAGTTGACCGTTTCATCCTGAATCCTTTGGCCTCTGGTGAAGCAGTGCTGACACCCGAAGAACGCGAGATGGGTGTGGTCGTCATTGATATTGGTGGCGGCACAACCGATTTGGCGATCTTCATTGAAGGCACGGTTTGGCACACTGCTGTTATTCCAGTTGGCGGTGATTTGATCACGAATGACCTGACCTATGGGTTGAATGTGTCGTTTGATGTGGCGGAAGCTGTCAAAGTGCATCACGGTCATGCGCTGTTAAAAGCGGTTGACCCGCTGGAAACATTCTTGATCGAGCCGTTTGGTGAAGGGATGCCGATTGAGGTTGATCGGAGCGCGGTTGCCGAGATTATTGAGGCGCGGGTTTCTGAACTCTTCAATCTCGTGAAGAAAGAGATCAAACGCTCCGGTTATGATGGTATGCTGCGAGCTGGTGCGGTGATTACGGGCGGCTGTGCTCAATTACCGGGGTTGAAGGAAGTGGCGGCACGCGAATCTGGTTTTCCGGTGCGAATCGCCAAGCCAGAACGCCTGACGGGTATGGCAGACGCGCTGCGTGACCCCGCTTACAGCACGAGCGTCGGTTTGCTGCGGATGGGTTTGAGTATGGAATCCGGTGCGCCGCGTGAGACCACGACGAGCAAACCACTGGCGGGTGGCGGGTTGGTGAAGGCGCTGGGTGGTGTGTTTAAACGGCTACTGCCAGACGGCGACGGATAGTATAAGGGTATAAACTAGGACTTCTTACCTAGAGGATTTGCCAAGTTTTAGGTTCTTAGTACAATAAAGAATATTAGGTGATTTAAAGAATTGCCTTTCGAGGAGGCTTGCACCACATGGATATGTTGACACCCGGCGAAAATTTCGCGCAAATTAAGGTCATTGGCGTTGGCGGGGGCGGGGGAAACGCTGTCAACCGCATGATTAATGAAGGTCTTGGTGGCGTTGAGTTCATCACTATCAACACCGATAACCAAGCGTTGATGCTGGCAAAGGCCAAGACGCGGGTTCGGATTGGTGACAAACTGACGCGCGGCCTGGGCGCGGGTGGTAACCCCGAAATTGGCCGCAAGGCCGCCGAAGAAAGTTCGGATGAACTGTACGAAGTCCTGCGCGGCGCGGATATGATTTTTATCGCCTGTGGTATGGGCGGTGGTACGGGTACGGGTGCATCGCCAGTGGTGGCACAGATCGCTAAGGAACTCGGTGCGCTGACGATTGGTGTGGTGACACGACCGTTTAGTTTTGAAGGCACACGCCGTCAGCAGTCAGCCGAGACCGGTATTGAGGCGCTCAAGAGCCAAGTCGATACGTTGATCGTGATCCCGAATGACCGTTTGCTGCAAATTGCGGACAAGCGTGCCAGCCTGCAACAAGCCTTCTCGCTGGCAGATGACGTGCTGCGGCAGGGTATCCAAGGTATCTCGGAACTGATTACCGTTCCTGCGCTGATTAACCTCGATTTCGCTGACGTTCGCACAATTATGAGCGAAGGCGGCGCGGCGTTGATGGCGGTGGGTAAGGCGAACGGCGACGACCGTGCGCGTAAGGCGGCCGAGTCGGCCATTAGCAGCGGCTTGCTGGACGTGACGATTGACGGCGCACGCGGCATCCTGTTCAACATTACGGGCGGCCCGAACCTGAGTCTGTTCGAAGTGAACGAAGCGGCGGCGATCATCAAGGAAAGCGCCCACCCCGAAGTCAACCTCATTTTCGGTGCGCAGATCGACGAGAACATGGGCGACGAGCTGCGGATTACGGTTATCGCGACCGGCTTCGAACAGAGCCGTGCGCAGCGTAAGATGGAAGCACAACTGCAACCGCGCCAGCCGGTACAGCGTCCGGTGGTTCAGCAGCCGCAACAACAGCAACCGCCGCGCCAACCGCAGCAGCCATCGAGCGTACCGCAAGAACAGCAGTATGCGCCGCCGCAGCCGCGTCCGGCACAACCGCCGATGCAGGATGTACCCGCGCGGGTGTACGACGAGGACGATATTGATATTCCGACGTTCCTGCGCAAGCGCCCGAAATAAGGCGTAGACGTTTTTAATACACCAAATCCCTCGCTTAGGCGGGGGATTTTTGTTTGGGGCGGCGGGCTATACGATTATCATTCGTTTGATGTACGGGTGAAAATGCTGATGATTTTCGTGGTTATGATATAAGCATTGAACTATGTAATGGATTATTTGTCATGCGACTGATATTTACTGCTTTAATGATGAGTATGTTTTTAGTACACCCGATTTTGGAAATACAAGATAGCTGCCTAGAATCTTTCCACAATTTTGAGACGGTTAAAGCTGAGGTTAATCCGACTGTGAGAAATGTGGATTATGAGGGATTTACTTCACTGGCGTGGTATGGTGAGTGTATGTTGGTTGGTTCTGCAAATGGCTTAATGCTGTACGACATTCAGCGACCCTACAGGACGGTAATTCTGGCTAACATCAATGATAGAGTTATTACCCATGTTGCTGTGAATCCGAATGATATGACGATTGCGTTTAATGTTGATCAAGAACCAACTATTTATTTCATCAGCCCAGAACACAAAGTTTCGACTTGGATGGCTGAAGGAGATGCGATCAACGACATTTCATTTTCACCAGATGGTAGCTTGATGGCAATTGCGAGCGCGAAAATTATGGGGGAAGAAACAGAACTCGCTGGACTTTATTATGATTCCAACGTCCAAATTTTAGATTCGTCACAAACGGTTGTCGCAACTATTCCAAGCGATCTTGATAGCAGCGCAGCAGTGACTATTGTTACGGAAACTACATTTGGTGGTGACAATAAACATCTATTCACTTATAACTTTCGACCGGGATATTATGGTGATAAGGTGACATATTGGGACATATATGCGAGCAAGAAAGTGTGGAATTATGATGATCTTTTTGCAAACTTGGATTGGATGACTGAGACTGATCCACTTTGGATAACTAACGCTTCAATGAGTGATCATATCGTAGCCCTTGGAGGGATAGATAGAGTTCATGATTGGGATGATTACGCTGGAACTGCTGTTCATCTGTGGGATGTCGACACTCAACAACGTTTAGGGTATGCAGTCATATCCAGGCGAAGTAGGACTTATAATGAACCACTTACCGATTTAGCTTTCACTCATGAGAGTTCTGTATTCGTGACAGGGCAAAGTAACGGTATGGTACGCTTTTGGAACACTAAGAATGCAACTGAAATGACAGGATCTATTCAACTATCATCTTCTATTTCTCAATTACTTTTTGACTCAAGTGATCGGTATCTTGCAATTCTAACCGATGATGAGGTGTCTGTATGGGATATTAACTTGAGCGTAATAGCTTCGGCTTTTCATGTAGATAAATCTAAGTAACCTCTTTACTTCTCATGCGGGGGATTTTTGTTTGGGGCGGCGGGTGAGGTAGAGGGTGATAAGGATAAAGGTGACGATAAAGACAAGGATGCCGAGCGCGAGGCCGGGGGGCGTGAAGGTGGCTGTGATGGTGTGCTCACCCCGTTCGATGGGAACGGCGAGGAGGCCGAGGTATTGATTGTCGATGTTGTACATGGGGACGGTGACAACTTGTACAGCCGCACCGTCAATGGATACCTGCCAGCCGGGGAAGTTCGCCTCTTGAATGACGAGGAACTGGCGGGCGCGGTTGGTGCTGGAAGTCGAAAGCGTGATGCTGTCCTGCTGGTAGCTGATGATGTTGACTGACTGTACTTTATCCGACCGGAGTGTCACCGGATTGCTTGTCAGGTCGAATTCGGTAACGACAAAAGCGTAAGGCAGTGCATCCGGCAGCTCGTAGAGTTCGAGGCTGTTGGGTGCGGCGAAACAGGCAGACATACGCTCCAAGAATACGGATTGGGCATAACAACTCCGCAGTTGGTAATCCGCCGTATTTACCATCTTTTCCACGCCACTGTTTTTAAACGTTCCGTCGGTATCGCGCTCGACAATGAGCCAGCGCGGGTAGTTGGTGAAGTTGCCCATCGTGATTGTGGGACTGTGCGGGGCGGCAGGCAGCCAACCTTCGCTTAGTGACCATACGCGAATGTTATTTTCATAGGTCTCGAATGTGAGTGACGAAAAGGGCAGACTTATGGATGCAAACGGTGGGTTATTGTCGAGGCGGTGGATGTCCTCGTAAATGGGCGCAAAGGAATCTGTTTGGCGGATGAACCCAAATGAGGGGCTGTTATCAACTATCAGATTGATGAGGCCAAAGGCGATGATAGCGAGTAGAACGGCACGTCCGACATAGACTTTCAAATTCGGCCAATCGTAAGTGGTTTTATGCCTTACGGGTAGCCATGTACGGATGGCGCGGAGCAATAGGTTTATGAAGGCGGCAGCGAATAATCCGTGGAAGAGACTTTGTATCGCGGTTTGTAGTGAGGTGAAACGCAGTGTGTCGAGAAAATGCCACAAGTCGATATTGCGGAGCGCCAATGCAATACGTGTTGGTGTGTGGGATGCACTGTAGATGAATAAGAACACCCATATGCTGAGAAAGAAGCCAAACACCCAGCGGTATTGAGTGCCGAATAGACTTTTTAAGGCAGGTTGAAACTTTAGATATGCGGCAGTGTATTTCCACAACATATCTAACCCGATGCCGCCGAGTAGTATCCACCACAGCGCGGCGATGGATAATGCCCGACCAATGAAACGGAACTCGGCAAGCAGTGGAATATTGGCGTACAGCCACGGTATCGGTTGGATTTGACCGCCTGCCCAGAACATCATGATAAGTGCGAGAGGGAAGGCTACATAGATGAGCCGGTTATAGGGGAGAGTCGGCAGCTTGCATTTTAGCCAGAGCTGATTGATGACGTACAAGATGACTGCTGCCATGATGAACGTGAAGGGCAAGGAGCCGATGTTGGCAAAGTCGACCGCACCAAACATGGTTTCTTCATGGCCTTGTTCCCACGAGTACCAGCGCTGGGTTAAGTTTTCGACTGATTTTTCGAAGCTGTAGTTGGCGAACAGCGTACCATCGGCATTGATTTCTTGTTCATCGTGGGTGACAGCACCGCGTGTTTGCCAAACCGGGAAGAACATGAGCGCTGACAGCCCGAAGGCAAATGTGGCTGCGGTGATGGCACGTATGAGGCGATCATAACGGAGCCGCCATTGACCATTATTCCGCCCCACAAAATGAAACGTGACGACGAGTGTACAGCAGATGAGGATATGCAGGGTGTAGTAGATGTTGCCTGCATAAAACATCAAAGCGAAACTGAGGCCGAAAGCGACCGGTGCAATACGTTTGGGACTGTGGAGTGTCCACCACAAGGCGGCAATCACCAGAGGCGGCCATGCAAGGCTGCACGCGAGTTGAAAGTGACCGGCGCCGAACTTGGCGGATATACCACCATTTGCAAGATACAGGATGGCGATAGTGAGCCGCGCGACTGTGCCTAAGCCGATGACGAGACCGAGCGCCCACATGTTGTAACCGGCAATAAGCAGCGCTATTAAAATCGCGAGTTTGCTAGCGGTGACAGGATCAAGCATAAGCATCGGTAGGCTGTGGAATGGGTTGAATAGATAGCTGAAGGCGTTATTGATCAGTGGAACGCCGTTGGATAAATAGGGATTCCATGTTGGGAGATGACCGTAGCGTTCTAAGCCAAGTTTATATGGAAGGATTGCCCCAGCGAGACGTTCGTGTTCTATGCCTTGCGGTCGAATGGATGTGTCGAAAAGCGTATCGCTGACAGATTGCAGGTCAAGCGTTATTGACGATTGGGTTGAGGGGAGTGGTGTGGGCGCGGACAATGCGAAATAGAATAGACCAGCCAGCGTGATAATAAAAAGCTCGATGTAAAAAGAATGTTTCATAGGCCGATTTAAATAAGTGAGCGGGTAATGAAACTGACTGGTAAAGCGTCATGGATTAAGACTTGTTACAACCCTAGCGTAACATGTTTTTGGGCACTTTTGTGTTGATTTTTATGAGTTTAAAGTTGCTTTAAGACGATATGAAATATCTGTAACAATTCTCAAACAATGATGTGGGAATTGCGGGAATTAAGTGGGAAATAGGTTAGGGCATACAAACTATTTTCTAACCAAAGCGCCGGTCTATGTTATGGACAAGAAGGCTGTGCGCATGATAAATTAGAGAACATATGGTCAAATAGCATTCTAATCTGACAACACTCCCTGACCCCCATGCGGCTTTCTCAATTGGGGGTTCTCTATCTGTAGTTCAGGTTAAGGCTTCGTTATTTATTAATTGGGAAAGGATGCACCAAGGATGGTTCAAACCAAGGCTGCCGAACACAATGCATTGCACGAACTGGGTTATAAGATATTCCTCGACCGTTATGCCCAAAAGGACATGACACGCTCTACGTTAGCTGTAGGCGATACCGTTATTGTGGTGGTCGATTCTAAGACAGGGCAGCGCGAAATCGGCACTATATCTGCCATGAAACTGCCGAAGGTTACGGTTAAATTGCTGGATGGTGATACGGTAGAACGCGATGTTGAAGCGGTTGACAAGCCGTTGGAAACTGACCCCGGCCAAATGATGGATCGTGTCGCGGCAGGTATTGCGGCGATTGAGAAGAACGGTAAGCTGCGTAAACAATGGACAGAGCGATTCCGCTGGATGCTGGATGATTGGAAGTTTGTTCCGGCAGGGCGTATTTTGACGGCGGCGGGTACTGACCAAGCGCTTACTTATTACAACTGCTATGTTATTCCTTCCCCTAAAGATTCGCGTGGGGGGATTATTGAAACGCTGCGGCAAATGACTGAGATCATGTCGCGCGGTGGCGGTGTGGGCATTAATATTTCGTCGCTGCGTCCACGTCACTGGTATGTGAAGGGCGTGAATGGTCGTTCGAGCGGTTCGGTATCGTGGGGTGCTCTGTACAGCTTCGTTACTGGTTTGATCGAGCAAGGTGGCAGCCGCCGCGGTGCGTTGATGCTGATCCTCAATGACTGGCATCCTGATGTGTTCGACTTTATTAACAGCAAACGTAAGGCTGGTCAAGTAACCAATGCCAACATCAGCGTGGGCGTGAGCGATAAGCTGATGGAAGCGGTGAAGGCTGACGCAGACTGGGACTTGATGTTCCCTGACAGCACCGATGCTGATTATGACGAGGTGTGGGACGGCGACATTGAGAAGTGGATCGCTGATGGGCACAAGGTTATCAAGTACCGCACGGTGAAGGCTAAAGAAATTTGGAACGCGATTATTGAGAGCGCGTGGGCCAGCGCCGAACCGGGTGTATTTTTTAACGAACGCTACAACAAGATGTCGAACAGCCATTACTTCGCACCGATCATTTGCACGAACCCTTGTGTGACAGGCGACACGCGCATTCATACCAATCGTGGTTTGGTGAAGGCGCGCGAACTGTTTGATAACGAGACTGAGATTGAAGTCGCAATCGACGGACGTTTCGGTTTGGCGAATGTGACTACCCCTTCGACCCGCGTGTTTAGAACCGGTGTGAAGCCTGTTTTCCGCCTGCAAACTGAAGAAGGTTATTTCGTGCGGGCAACCGCAGATCATCAGTTCATGACTCCCGGTGGTTGGAAGCAGCTTAACCAACTTAAGTCTGGCGATAAAATCCATGTGACCAACCGCAAAGGCGGGTTTGGTGCAGAAGGTTCGCTGGAATTGGGGCGAGTGTTGGGTTGGTTGGTGGGTGATGGTACGATCAAGCAGGATGAGGCTGTTCTCTCATTTTTGGGTGAAGAGAAGCAGGAACTTGCGCCTGTATTTGCCGATCATGTCAACTCGCTGGTTGCTCCGCTCACCAAGAATCAGACTCGCTCGTATACCGTTGGTATCGGACAGGTGATTGAACGTGATGAAGCGCGGGTGAGTTCAGCGCGGCTGCGGCAGGTCGCTGAACAATATGGTTTGGCAGAAACTAAACACCGTGTGCCAGAAGCCGTGTTCCAAGGTTCAGAAGTGATGCAGCGTGGATTCTTGCAAGCACTGTTCACAGCAGATGGCAGCTTCCAAGATGGTGGCTCAAAGGGCGCCAGTGTCCGGTTGGCAGCAAACCAAACCGAACTATTGGAAGGTGTACAGCAGTTGCTTGGTAACTTTGGTGTTGCCAGCCGCATCTACCGTAACCGCCGTGATGCCGGTTACCGGATGCTGCCGGATAGCAACCGCGAGCCAAAGGCTTATTGGTGCGAGGCACAGCACGAATTGGTTATCAGCAAGCAAAATATGGCTGTTTTCGCAGATGAAATCGGCTTTATGATGGCCTACAAGCAGGATGGGCTTGAGGATTACATTAGCCGTGGCAAGCGTGGCCCATATGCGGAACATTTCACCGCAACGGTTGAGTCGATTATCTCTGACGGTATTGAAGAAGTATTTGACCTCACTGAATCGACCACACATTCGTTTGTGGCGAATGGTTTGGTTGTTCACAACTGTGGTGAGCAAGGATTACCGGCATTCGGTGTTTGCAACCTCGGCGCGATTAATCTGGCAAAGTTTTATGACCCTGCAACCAACGATGTGAACTGGGATGATCTTGACAAGACAGCGCGGTATTCGACTCGTTTCCTTGACAATGTGATCGATAGCACACCCTACTTTTTCGAGGAGAACAAGCAGCAGCAGTTGGGCGAACGCCGTGTTGGTTTGAACAATATGGGTTTGGCGGAACTGATGGTCAAGCTGGGTGTGCGCTACGGCAGCGACGAGTCGGTGGCATTCATCGACAAACTGTACGGCTTTTTAGCGCGTTCGATTTACGAAACTTCGGTTGAACTGGCGCAGGAAAAAGGCGCGTTCCCGCAATTCAAGGCTGACGAATTCCTGAAGAGCGGCTACATGCAGTCGATGCCCAAGGATATTCAGGATAAGGTGCGCAAGCACGGTATCCGCAACGTGACGCTGACGACGCAAGCGCCGACCGGTACGACGGGTACGATGGTGAATACATCCACCGGTATCGAACCCTTCTTCTCATGGGTTTATTACCGCAAGAGCCGTTTGGGTTTGCACGAGGAACAGGTGCCGCTGGCGAAGGAATGGTTCGACGCGCACCCCGGCGAAACGCAACTGCCGGATTACTTTGTGACGGCGATGGATTTGACGCCGGAAGAACACATTAAGGTACAGGCGGCTATCCAGCGCTGGGTAGACAGCAGCATCAGCAAGACTTGCAACGTGCCGAATGAATATACCGTCGAGCAGGTGAGCGACCTTTACTTGTACATGTACGATATGGGCTGCAAGGGTGGGACGATTTACCGTGATGGCAGCCGCGACGAGCAGGTGTTGATGCTCAAGGGCGACGAACGCGCTGAGAGCGAAATGTCTAAGATCAAGGGTGACGAAAAGGCAGCGGTGGCTGAACCCGCACCTGCGCCGGAACCGGTCAAGGCGGCATCCGCAACCCCGCACCACGTTTACCCACGTCCGAAGCGCTTGTCGGGTGTGACGGTCAGCCGCAAGACACCGTTCGGCACCGCGTTCATCACCATGAACAGTGATGATCTGGGTAACCCGTTTGAGGTGTTCATTACCATTGGTAAGGCAGGCAGCGACTTGCAGGCCGACGCGGAAGGGCTGGGGCGTATGCTTTCGCTCCAACTGCGGACGACAGCACCGCAGAACCGAATGGAGATGTTGAAGCTGATTGTCGAGCAGTTGCAAGGTATCGGCGGTTCGCGCTCAATTGGCTTAGGGCCGCAGCGTGTGATTTCGCTGCCGGACGCGGTGGCTGGTGCGTTGGTGGAGCATTACTTGACACAGAACGCGCCCCAACAGTTGAACTTGCCGATGGGCAACAGTGCGCCAGCGCCACAGGTGGCAACCGCCCCGGTGACGAATTGGCAGCCGTTGGAAGTAGTAGCGGAAGCGAACGGCCACACCAACGGGCATAGTAACGGTCACGCGACATCGAGCGGCTATAAGGTGCGGGCGGACATCTGCCCAAGCTGCGGCACGGTAAGCTTGATCCGCATCGAAGGGTGCGAAAAGTGTGACGTGTGCGGTTACAGCCGCTGCTAGTGTTGATTGATTAGATTGAATTTGTAAGGGTGGTCAAGCGATCACCCTTTTCTATTTATCTATACAGCGAATGAAGGAAGTTGTATACTAAATTCCCTTATAAACACACGCGGGACACAGAACGATATGTTCAATGAGTTTGGTAGTGATTCTGAATTCTGGCAAGAACCTGATTTTTTGCTGGCTGATTTAGTATCTGGCTTTGTTAATAAAGGCGGTATGGAGCTTGGCATCACCTTATTTGTTAAAGGGTTGGTGCTGACGGGAACGCTGACCAGTGAGCAGGATTATCTGAAAGCGATCAGCGCGATGTTCGCAGCACAGGCGAAGAAGTCACTGGTAAACCCTTCGAAACAAGAGATACAGAACACCGAAGAGGTGTTTGACTTCACGGGATTGGCGGAAGATGTCGACGTGAATGAATTGTACGGCAATGAAGATGGGCACGAACCGGTGAAACCGCCTGCCCGTACCGAGGCAGAAATTGAGGAAGATGAGGATGAGCGCGCGATGCCCAACATCCGCTACTTGCACCTCAAAGATCCGGTGATTATTCAACCGCAGCCTGCCGTGAGCTTTACGCACACACAGGTGTCTATCCTGCGGGTGAAGCTGACAACGATTGATGGTTGGATGGTCGGCAAGGTGACGATTGACGACGATATTACGGATTTCCCGCCACCGCCACCGAATGAAATACGGCATTAGTCAGTCATTAGTCGCTAGTTTATAGAAAGAGCGTGGTCAAAAAGGCCGCGCTTTTTATTTGCGGTAGCGCTGCGGTTGGTAAGCCGAAAAGTTTGTTTGGATTCGGTTATAATGACTGACGCTGAATGGGTGGGGGAGAATAGGTAATGGTGACTGTTTGAGAAATATAAGGCGAGTCATATGGAGAAGCCGACGAGTGATTGTGTTGGCGCTGGTGTTGTGGGTATGGGTGATGTTCGTACTGGCAATTGTGATCGACGGTTACGGACGGGTTGACCGCGCCCAGGAAGCTGATGTGATTGTGGTGCTGGGTGCGGGACTGCGGCGCAATAACGAACCCGGCCCTGCACTCATCCGGCGCACAGCCCACGCGGCGCGTTTATGGCAGGAGGGATATGCACCCTATGTACTTTGTTCGGGCGGAAACCCCGGCAACCGTGACCGGAGTGAAGCAGCAGCCTGTGCTGAACTTTTGCGGCAAGATGGTGTACCTGAAACGGCTATTTTGCAGGAAGAAGGCAGCCGCAGCACCGAGGAAAACGCAATGTATACGCATAAACTGATGCAGGAGCGCGGCTGGCAGACCGCGATTGTTGTGAGCGACAGCTATCATCTGTTCCGAGCGCGGCGGTTGTTTATGAACGAAGGCGTTCCCGTGCTGACCAGCCCTGCGGATGTCATGCCGCCAGCCAATGAGTATGTGGTTTTCCTTCTGCGGGAAGTTGTGGCGTTCCATTGGCAACTGTTTAAAGAGGCGTTTAATCTGCCGGTGACCTATGTACAGGGGATATGAAGTTAAAAGTGAAGTGTAGCTAGAGCGTGTTTTGTCATAGCTGATAACCAATACTCGCAAAGGTTCAATCGGCGTGGGTTTTGCGTAGGGTAGGCGGATTACAAACCACATATCGTTCATATGCGCTTTCACATATAATCAAAATCAGGCTTATGCCCGATGATGGGCGTTAAAAAAACATGTATTGTAGATGGTTGCGGTTTGCCGCAGCCGATAGACTTAATTATGTTTGGGGGAAAAGGCATTATGCGCCGATTCAAACTTTTTATACTCATTAGTCTGTTCGTCAGCATGAGTGCATCAACCTTGCTGGCTCAACAGCAGATTGGCGCACCGTTGCGGGTGGTGCAGGCTTCACCCGCTACCGGTCAAGAGCTGGGCAGCCGATCACCGATCACGGTGTCATTCAACCAACCTGTCAATTGTGATACCGCGAGTGCTGCCTTCGGCATATCGCCGAGTGTCGAGGGCGCGGTGACGTGTGACGCGGCACAAGCCTCATTGACCTTTACCCCAACTGCTGATTACGCACGGGCGATACCGTATACCGTGTCGATTAGCACAACGTTGCAAGCCCAAGATGGCGGTACGCTGCTCGAAACCTATATGTTGGAACTAAACGGGCAGGGCTACCTTGAAGTTAGCGATGTGCTGCCGAAAGCTGATAGTGAGGACATTGCTGCGGATGCGGCAATTACGGTGATCTTTAACCGTCCGGTCGTGCCGCTGGTGATGGCAGAGGAAGCCGCAGCGCTGCCTAGCCCGATCTCGATTTCGCCGGAGGTGGCGGGTGCAGGGGAGTGGTTAAATACCGCAATTTATGTTTTTCGCCCTGAACCCGGTTTTGCCGGTGGCAGCCAATACACGGTGACGGTAAACCCTGACTTGGCCGCACAAGATGGGGCGACGCTTGAAGCACCCTATAGCTGGTCATTCAGCACTGTTGAGCCGATGGTTGTGGAAGTGAACCCAAAGGCACAGGCGACCGGTATTTTGCTTACGGATAGTGTGCAGGTGAAGTTTAACCAAGCAGTTGACCGCGCCAGTGCGGAAGCAGCATTTTCGCTGACGGAAGCCGATGGAGCGTCGACCGAAGGCACATTTGAATGGGCAGAAGATGGCGCAGGTTTCCGGTTTATTCCAACTTCGCCCTTGAAAATTGACACGGTGTACGATGCCAGTGTGAAGGCAGGCATTCAGGCGGTTGGTGGCGGTGATGCAACCAGAGAGGCTACCGAGTGGAGTTTTGTTACGGTGCCAAACCCTGCAATCATCAGTACCGATCCGCGGGATGGGGCAACGGATGTATACCCGTATGGCAGCATGACGCTGTACTTCGCATCGCAGATGAATGTCGATACCCTGCAAGACAAGATAACGATTGAGCCGAAACCGTGGCGTGACCCAGACTTTTACTACGGCGATTATGATTTTAGCTACAACATCGGTTTTCCGGTTGAGCCGAGCACGACTTACACAGTCACGATTGCGGCAGGAATGGAAGATATATACGGCAATGCCATTAGCGAGCCGCGTACAATCACCTTTACCACAGCGGCGTATGAGCCAACTTTCGCGCTGGAGGTGCCGGGAGAGGTTGGGTTCTATAACGCCAATGCTGAACAAACACGGCTGTATCTAACGCACCGCAATATCACCAGCTTGAACTTGCAACTGTACAACGTGCCGCTGGGTGTTTTTGAAACCGCATTGGCGCAGGACAACTACAGCGCGGCATCTAACTTCTCGCCTGATCCTTCTACGCTGCTGCGCAATTGGCAGCTTGATGCAACCAGCGAGTTGAACGTCAGCGAGTATGAATTGCTGCAATTAGCAGGTGGCGACCAAGCGGCGAACTGTACGGGCGCACCGCCAAGCAAGCTGCATGTGGGCGATGTGGCGGTAGTCATCAGCGGGCCGGAGGCCGTACGGGCGCGAGCCAGCGCACCGGATGGTGAGATCGTTGACCAGCTTTACCGCGATTACCAATTGACAATTTCTGGCGGGCCAATTTGCGCTAACAGCATTGTTTGGTGGCAGGTACAACTCCGCGATGATCGGACAGCGTGGGTGGCAGAGGCGGTGATTGAGAATGGCGCACCGGAGTATCTGCTGGATGTGCGGATTCCGTCGCAAACGGCGGCAGTTACTGTAAACGCGGATTCTAAGACTTTGAACCCCGGTGTGTATTTGCTCAAAGCTTCATCGCCGGAAACCGAAGCACTGGGTTACCAGCCAAGCGGTCACTTCTTGATCGTGGCGAATGCGAATTTGACAATGAAATACTCGGTTGACCAAGTGTTAATCTGGGCGACCGACGCGCAAAGCGGCCTACCGATCCCCAATGCGCCGATTACCCTGACGAACCGTGATGGGGCTACTCTACAATCCGGTGTGACGGACACGGATGGGTTGGTGACTTTAAGCATCCCGCAGGTGACGGATTTGTACCAGCCGTTGTTTGCCACGCTGCAAACGGACAGCCAGTTTGGATTAGGGTTTTCGGAATGGTCAGGCGGTATCGAGCCGTATCAATTCGGGCAAAATTACAACTACTTCCCTGAAGCCTACCGGACATATTTGTATACTGATCGTCCATTGTACCGGCCTGACCAACCGGTGTACTTCCGTGGTGTGATCCGCGAACAGAAGGATGTGGTTTATAAGCCAACAGGTACGACGGAAATGCCTGTGCGCATTATTGACCCCGAAGGTCAAATCGTGATGGAGCAAACGCTGCCGATAACTGCTTACGGCACGTTCAGCGGACAGTTCGACATCGCGGATGATGCACCGTTGGGTTACTACCAAGTACAGGCACTCTTGCCGGGGAGCGATCCCGAAAACACCTACCAGCCGAGCAGCAGTTTGACGTTCGGGGTGGCCGAGTTCCGCTTGCCAGAATTCCAAGTGAAGCTGACCCCAACGGCTGATGCTGCGGTACAAGGCGGCACGATTGACCTGACGATTGACAGCCGCTACTTCTTTGGCGGTGCAGTTTCGAACGCCAATGTCGAATATAGTGTGGTAGCTGCCCCGTACTTCTTTCAATTTGAAGGCAATGGTTACTACGATTTTGAGGACTTCAATTACGACGAAGGTGCGAGCGAGTTTTATGGTGGCGGATCGGAGCAGGTTGCTAGTGGCAGCGGCGTGACTGACGCGCAGGGGCAGTTGGTCGTGAGCATTCCGGCGGCGCTGGAGGACAGCACCCAAAGCCAAGTGTTCACGATAGAGGCGACCGTAACCGACGAGAGCCAGCAGGTGGTGGCAGGGCGCACCGAAGTCATCGTGCATAAGGGTGAGTTGTACATTGGCGCACGACCGGAAGAATATGTGAGTAATGCGGGTGAAGAAACAACTGTCAACCTGATCGCGGTGGATTGGGAGAGCAACGGTATTCCCAACCAGCCGATTGATGTTGAGGTGGTCGAACGCCGCTGGTCGAATGTGCAAGAACAGGATGAAGGTGGACGCACGACATGGACATGGCAGGTGGAGGAACTCCCTGTTACCAACGGCAGCGTGACCACCGACGAAAATGGTAAGGCTGTCTTTACCTTTACGCCCCCGAACGGCGGTGTGTTTAAGGTGAAGATCAAGACCCGTGACGGCAGCGGTAATGAGGTTATTGCGGCGACGACCATGTGGGTTTCCAGCGGCGAGTATGTGTCGTGGCGGCAGCAGAACAGCAACCGCGTTGATTTGATCGCCGACAAGAAAGATTACAGCGTTGGTGATACCGCAGAAATCCTGATCGCCTCGCCGTTCCAAGGGACGGCAGAAGCGTTGATTACGGTGGAGCGCGGCAGTGTGCTGAAGGTCGAACATGTGACTCTGACCAGCAACTCGCTCATTTACCGCATCCCAATTACCGAGGACTTCGCGCCGAACGTGTATGTGAGTGTGGTGCTGGTGAAGGGCGTGGACGAAAACAACCCGGTGGCGGCGTTCCGCACAGGCTTGGTGCAGCTCGGCGTGGACAACAACCAGAAGGAAATTCAGATCAGTATCGTACCGGATAAAGAACAGGCCGGACCGCGCGAGACGGTGAACTACACGGTGACGACGACCGACTACGTGGGTAATCCGGTGCAGGCGGAAGTGGGTATCGGGCTAACGGATTTGGCATCACTGTCGATTGCTGAACCGAACAGTTCGCCAATTCTCAGCTTCTTTTATGGGCAGCAGGGCTTGGGTGTTCGGACGACGACCCCGCTGACGATCAATGTTGACCTGCTGACGCAAGTCGTATTAGACACCATCAAGGGTGGTGGTGGTGGTGGTGGCGAGGGCGGTATCTTCGACATCCGGCAGGATTTCGTGGATACGGCGTACTGGAACGCCACGTTGACGACTGACGCAAACGGTACCGCGACCTTTAGCGTAACGCTGCCGGATAACCTGACGACTTGGCGGTTGGACGCGCGCGCCGTGACAAGCGGCAGCGATGGGCTGACGTTGGTCGGGCAGGACACATTTGACCTGCTGAGCACCAAGCCGCTGCTCATTCGTCCGGTGACCCCGCGCTTCTTCGTGGTGGGCGACCAAGTGACGTTGGCGGCAGTTGTCAATAACAATACGGGCGAAGATTTGCCCGTAGAAGTAACACTACAGGGTGAGGGTTTGACATTCACGGGTGATGCCGCGCAGGCCTTTACTATTCCGAGCGGTGGCCGGCAGCGCGTGGAGTGGTTGGCGACGGTTGATGATGCCTCGGTCATTGACCTCACGTTCTTCGCGCAGGGTGGCGAGTTCACTGATGCGAGTAAGCCGCCGCTGGGACAGGGCGATAATCAACTGCTGCCCGTTTACAAGTATGAAGTGCCGGAAACGGTGGGAACTGCGGGTGTGCTGAACGAAGCAGGTTCTGTGACTGAAGCAATACCCCTACCGCAGGACGCAACACAGGGCGATTTGACGGTGAAGATTGACCCGTCACTGGCGGCGACAACGCTTGATGGGTTGACATACCTGAAGAACTTCCCTTACCAATGTCTTGAGCAGACGGTCAGCCGCTTTTTGCCGAACATTATGACATATCGGGCGCTGGACAGTTTGGGCGTGGCAAATGAGGCGCTCAAAAGTGACCTTGAAGGCGGCGTGAACTTCGCGCTGCAACGGTTATATGCCCAACAGAAACCAGATGGCGGTTGGGGATGGTTTGTGCAAGATGCGAGTAACCCACTGACGACCGCTTACGCGCTGATCGGGCTAGCAGAGGCCAAGAACGCGGGCTTCCCCGTGGGTGGTGATGTGATTGCCAGCGCGCAGAATTACTTGCAGACGACCTTTATTACACTGGATTTGAGCCGCGAACAATGGCAGTTGAACCGGCAGGCGTTCACCTTGTATGCGTTGGCACGGTCAGGTAAGCCGGATATTAGCCGCACGGCGAATTTGTTTGAAAGCAAAGACCGCCTCGCGATTTATGCCAAAGCGTATATGGCGCTGACCTTTAACTTGATCGACCCGACTGACACGCGCCGGACGGACATCTTGCTCTCCGACCTGAGCAACAGCGCGATTACGAGCGCGACAGGCGTGCATTGGGAGGAACCGGAGCAGGATTACTGGAACTGGAATACGGATACGCGCACGACCGCGATTGTGCTGGATGCACTGGTGAAATTGGACGCGGATAATGGTTTGAACCCGAATGTGGTGCGCTGGTTGATGGTGGCACGGACGGCGGACGCGTGGGAAACGACGCAGGAAACCGCGTGGGCAGTCATGTCGCTGACCGACTGGATGATGACGACTGGCGAACTGAACCCAAGCTACAGCTATTCGGCCTCGCTGAACGGGCAAACGTTGAGTGAAGGTGAAGCCACACCGGAGACTGTGAAGGATACTGTGCAGTTGCAGGTTGATGTGAAGGATATGCTGGCGGGGCAGGTGAATGAACTGGTCATCGGGCGTACCGAGGGTAACGGTGTGCTGTACTATACGGCGCATATGAAGAACTATATACCTGTGCCGGAAGTTGAACCGCTAAACCGCGGCATCATCATCGAGCGGCGTTACACCGTACCGGCTACGAACACACCGATTACCGAGGCGACGGTGGGTGATTTGGTGCAGGTGCGGCTGACAATCATCGTGCCGAACAGTTTGAATTATGTGGTCATTGAAGACCCAATTCCGGCGGGTACGGAAGGCGTGAACCCGAACCTGAGCACTGAGCAGCAGATCGGTACTGCGCCGGGTTTGGAAGAGAACGACCCGCTGAGCACCGGATGGGGCTGGTGGTGGTTCAGCAACATCGAGTTCCGCGACGAGAAGGTGGCGTTGTACGCGACCTACTTACCAGCGGGTACCTATGAATACCAGTACACCATTCGCGCGGGTATGGCGGGGACGTTCAATGTCATTCCTGCAACGGGCTACGAGTTCTACTTCCCTGAAGTGTACGGACGCAGCGCGGGCAGCACGTTTACGGTAAAGCCAGCGGCGGAGTAGTTTGTAGTAGCAATTAGTGACGTGATAGAGAGAAGTTAGACGCTTCTCTCTATTGTTTTATGCTGCCAAGAATCTCATCTGCCAGCACTTGTAAGGCTTCGCGAAGGACATCGTTTTCAAGGATGGTGAATGGTATTTCGAGGCGGGTGAGGTAACGCGCTAACCAATGCGGATCATGGGAAAAGACACGCATGAGGGTATGCTTATCCCTGCTTTCAAGGATGGCTGTGCTGGCTGTGACGATGGTTTCGACGGTTGTAAGCGGCGCGTGGATCAAGATTTCGAAGGCATACGTGTTTGGTATGTTAGCCAGCGAACTGAACACAAATTGTTTTGCGTCGAAATCGTCGTCAGGCGGCACAAAGGATTGCTCGGTGCGAACGAGCGAACGGACTCGGTCGAGACGAAATAGTCGTATCGCTTGTCGAAGGTAGCAGTAGGCTGGTAGATAGCCTGCCTTGCCGTGTAAGACTAAGCCATAGGGCGCAATCAAGCGTTCGGTTGTCTCATCGTCACCGGAGGCATAAGTCATTTGTAGGCATTTATGGGTATGGATTGCGAGTGTTAGGCGCATGATCCATTCGTTAGGGATGGTGCGTATGCCAAATTGAACCGCGTCTACAACCAAGGATTCGCGTAGGGCATCCGCTGATTCGCGTAATTCTTCGGGCAGTACCCGCTCAATTTTGGCGGCTGCACTTTCAGTAGCGGCGAGGGCAGTAACCCCTAACTCACGCGACAGCATCAACCCGATCATCACCGCTGTGATTTCTTCTGTGTTGAACATCAGTGGCGGTAAACGGAAGCCGGGGCGCAGTGAATAACCGCCGTGTCGCCCGCGTTCGCCATCAATCGGAATGCCCATATCGCGCAGCATCATGATATAGCGACGAACGCTGCGTTCCTCGACTTCTAATTTTTCGGCGAGTTCTAGCCCGCTGATTTCCCCGCGTGATTGCAGCAGTTCGAGAATGGCTAGCAGACGGGTGGTCGGGTTGTACATCGTTAAAAGCCTATGCCCTTGGATTGATACACTCGATTGGTTCTCTTGTGTTCGCCCTACCTGTTTCGGCTGAGTATAATTTCTATAAGAAGAATTATTAATAGGGAGCTGATGAAATGAAGCGACTTAAACTTGTTAATTGTGACCTTGATGCATCCGAAATTTCGCTGGGTTGTATGCGAATCGCCGAGATGAACAATCAGGATATATCGAACCTCATCAATACCGCTTTAGACGAAGGTATTAACTTCTTTGACCATGCGGATGTTTATGGCGGTGGCAAGTCAGAAGCGAAGTTTGCCGAAGCGCTGGGGATGAATGCTCAAGTGCGCGAAAAGATGATTATCCAAACTAAGTGCGGCATTCGTAAGGGTTCGTTCGACTTTTCCAAAGAGCATATTTTGGAAGCCGTAGATGGCAGCTTGAAGCGGCTGCAAACCGAGTATCTAGATGTGCTGCTGCTGCACCGGCCGGATGCGCTTGTTGAACCGGAAGAAGTCGCTGAGGCATTCACTATTTTGCAGGAAAGCGGCAAGGTGAAGTACTTCGGCGTGAGCAACCAGAACCCGATGCAGATTGAACTGCTGACCAAGTTTGTTAAACAGCCCATTATCTTTAACCAGCTTCAGCTTAGTATCACCAACACGGGCATGATCGACGTAGGTATCAACGTGAACATGGAAAATAATGCCTCGATCAACCGTGACGGCGGTATTCTGGATTACTGCCGATTGAAAGATATTACCGTTCAACCGTGGTCGCCGTTCCAATTCGGTTTTTTTGAGGGCGTGTTCTTGGATAATGACAAGTTCCCCGAACTCAATCGCAAAATTGATGAGTTGGCGGCAGCTAAAGGTGTGAAGAATACGGCGATTGCGATTGCGTGGCTGCTGCGGCATCCGGCTAAGATGCAGCCGATTGTGGGGACGACGAATGTGCAGCGTGTGAAGGATTTGAGTAAGGCTTCTGACATTACGCTGTCGCGGCATGAGTGGTATGAGATCTATCTGGCGGCTGGTAACAAGCTGCCCTAACGAGTAGGATGGTTTCCTTAGGCATTCATAAGAGCCTGATATTAGGACTGATTTTAACCTGAATTGATTAGACAATAGAGTTATCAGTCGAATTTGGACACTGAAAGGAAATCATTATGACCATCACTCGCATTAACCCTGATACGATGCACAAAAATCCGGCTTTTTCGCAGGGCGCAGTTATCGAAAGCGGCGCTAAATTGGTGTATGTCGGCGGTCAAAACGCAGTCAACGCGAAAGGTGAGGTGGTTGGCAAGGACATTGGCAGCCAGACTGAGCAAGCGCTCAAGAATGTGATTACCGTGTTGGAAGCATCCGGCGCGACGCTGGCGGATGTTTTTAAAATGACGATCTATATGGTCGATGGTCAACCTTTAGAAGAAGGGTATAAGGCTGCGAGCAAGTTCCTAACCCCTGATGTACCACCGCCAACCGTGAGCATGATTAAGGTGGCAGGGCTGGCGAACCCGAACTATTTGATCGAGATTGAAGCGGTTGCAGCGATTAAGTAAGGTGGACAGCCATGACTGAAAAGACACCTATCGGTAAAACCAAGACACAGGGTTGGGAGATTGGTGTGCGACGCACCTTCCCTGTGGGATTGGGTAAGTTGTGGGAAATGCTGACTACTCAGCCGGGCTTAGGCTACTGGTTGGGCATTGACGTCACTGCGGACTTTAAAAAAGGCGATACCTATAAGACGAAGGAAGGCACAACCGGCGACATCCGCAGTTATGAAGCGGGCAGCCTCATTCGCATGACGTGGCAGCCAGCCGATTGGGACTTCCAATCAACTTTGCAAATTCGTGCGATACCTGCGAAAAAAGGTACAACCTTGAGCTTTCACCACGAGAAGCTGCAAGACGATGTGCAGCGTGAACGGATGAAGGCACATTGGTCGGCAGTGATGGATAAATTCCGCACACTGATTGATAAACAATAGCGATGTAACATTCGTAAAAGCTAACAGTTTTGATATAAGCCGCGCGTGGGGGCAACATTTGTTTGCTCCCATGTTATTATAGTTCTATATTCTATTTCTCTACTTGTGAAATTAGGTTATTAGGATGCCGGATTCGCTGACGATTATCCAGCAGGAAATCGCCAAGGGGCATGTAGTGCGCGCCCGTAAAATACTGCGCGTATTACTTGAAGAAACCCCAACGTCGGCATTGTGGTATTTAGCCTCGACCGTTTGCGAAACCCACGAACAAGAAATGGGCTGTCTCAAAGAAGCTTTGCGTATCGACCATAATCATATGGCTTCGCGTCGTCGTTATGTCGAACTCAAGCAGATTCAACGGCTCAATAAAGAAGCCGAGATGCCGCCGTTGATGGTGCTGGTTGATGATTTGCCGATGGGCGAACCTGAACTTCCGGCAGAGCCTGACCCATTTACCGCCAAGCATATGCGTGACCGCCGTTCACAGCACCGTTGGGCAGCCGTGAGTGTGGCTGGTACCGTTGTGATGAGTTTGTCGTCGGCCTATTTTGTGCTGACACTTCTCGGTTCGCCGATCCCTGCTCAAATCCGTGCCATTGTTAGTGGAGAGCAGCCTGCCGAGCAAGTCGGACAGCCTATTTTTGGCACAAAGACGGGCAGCGGGCAATTGAATACGCCACCCGCGCCTATACCCCCTGTATCCGCCCCCAACGAGAATTATTCGGCAGCGGCAGCCGCCAGCGGCTTTGAGGTACACCCGAACAAAAGCGCGGCGTTAGAGGCTGAAACCCCAGTAAATGATGTGCTTGACCCCGGCTTCGCCCATGAGTATGTGTTAAAGGCAGAACAGGGTGAAGAACTCGCTGTCGCGGTGCAGTTTTTCTCGCCAACGGCGAAGAGGGTAGCGGCCAACATGGCGATGCTTGACCCTGACGGTATTAATGCCTCGGCACAGTGCGAACGCGGGTCCATATTAACTGACGGTTCGAGTGTCACTTACCTCTGCAAGATCAATAAGACGGGTAACTGGCGCTTGCAATTATTCGGGAGTTCCGGCGAAAGCACAGGCGTTTATATTGTGACTTACCAGCGTATGTGAGTTGTCATGCGCAGGTTATTAACGCCTAAATTGTAAAGATTTCCTCTCTTTTGCTCAATGAATCAGCAGACGTCATCTCGTTTATACTAAACGTAGACTTTTATGGTGATGTAAGGTGCAGTGACAGATGGCGGAAGCAACTCCCCCCGTAAACCGTTTTGGCCCATATACCGTACACGGAAAAATAGGCAGCGGCGGCATGGCGGTTGTCTATAAAGCATTTAATGAAGAAACCCAAAAAACGGTTGCACTCAAAATATTGCGTTCGGCGATGATGGAACAGGCGGATGTCATCGAGCGTTTTAAGCAAGAAGCGAAGATCGCGGAACGTTTGCGCCATGCCCATATTGTGGCTGTCAATAATTACGGCGCTATTCGAGGCCGTTATTTCTTAGAGTTGCAGTATATGGCGGGCGGCACACTGGCAGAACGTTTTGCCAAACCGGTTGAAATCGGCGGACAAGAAGTGGTGAGGATGCTTCGGCATATCGCCAGTGCGCTGGATTATGCGCACCGACAGGGTGTCATTCACCGTGACATCAAACTAGAGAATGTGCTCATTGATGATAAAGGTTCTGCTTCGTTATCGGACTTTAGCATCGCTCGCCTAAATGACAGCAATAAGCTGACCGCGACCGGATTTGTAGTTGGCACGCCCATGACGATTGCGCCGGAACAGGCGCGCGGCGATGTGAAGCTGGATTACCGAGCTGACTTGTATTCGCTGGCAGTGATTGCCTATGTGCTGGCGGTTGGGCGCTATCCGTTTAACGGCAGCAACCCGCTGGCGATTTTGCACCAACACTTAGCCGAACCTGTGCCGCCACCGAGTTTACTCAATCCCGCGCTACCCAAAGGTCTCGATCATGTTTTAATCAAAGGGCTAGCCAAGCAGCCCGGTGAACGGTATCCCAGCGCGGATATGCTGGTCGAGGCGTTTGCACGGGTTGTTTCCGAACAGGCTATGAGCCGTACAGTCATTGACATTGGGACGGATATTTCCGGTAAGAAGATTGAAATTCCACAACCGAAGCGTACCGAGTCGGCGGAGGACTGGATGCAGAAAGCCATGTCAACCATCGACCAAGATGAGGTCATCCGTTACCTCAAACGTGCGTTGGAAATCGAGCCATTCCATTCAAAGGCGAATCGTTTGCTTTTCCAACTGGAGGGTGCGGTACCACACCAAGCGACCCCCAAACCGAAGCCGGCTGTGGCCGTTACTGCCAGCGACCTTTCTACGCTGAAAAAGGCGACAACATATGGGCAGAAACAGAATCCGTGGTCGGTTGCGATTGGTATTGCAGTCGCCGTGGTTATTATTTCAGTCGTATTCTTTTACTTGATGCTCGGTGGATCACCAGTTGCAACGCAAATTGCCAATTTTATTCAAGGGAAACATGCTGTAACCGAAATTGAGGGCGTTCCAATAAGTCAGGTTCCTGATGCGGTACTGAAAATTACACCCCAGGATCGGATTTTCGTAGAAAACGGTGGCAAGATCAATGCTAAAATCGAGAACGGGTTTTCAAGCGCTTATGTATTTAATGTAGCTGAAGGACAGCTTTTTGGAATTGCTGTTGCTTATGTTGACCTATCAGCCGTTCATGTGAGTGAAAATGTAGCGGTAATAGACGCATCTGGTAATAGTGCTGATGATCGGTGCGATATTACCAGAAATTTAAATGCTGATAATGCTGTTAGTTTCACTTGTTCTATAAATCAAACAGGTCAATGGACGGTGAGAATCTTAGGCATCGATGGTGAAAGTACGGGTTCGTATTGGGTTTCTATTCAGCGATTAGCGTAATGCGCAGTTACGTTTCGTCGTTGAAAAACTCGTCTATGCATTTATTAACACGGTCGGGTTGGTCATGTTGTATCCAGTGGCTTGCATCATCAAAATAAATCAACCTGCCATTTTCACAGAAATTTACGCTCTCCTGTGCCATCCCGGCATTCAGCGCAAAATCTTGTTTGCCCCATAGGATTAATGTCGGTACTTTGACAATCGGGTCGGGTTCAGGTGTAGGTATTTGTTGGACGGCGGCACGGTACCAGTTAATCATGCTTTTGAGCGCACCCGGCTGCGCCCATGCTTTTTGATACTCATGCATATCCTCATCCGTAAATGCACCCGGTTTGGCACTTGCTTGAATGCCGCGAGCCATTTGCGGGATCATCTTTTTGAACAATGCTTCTGGTAGTAAGGGTATCTGGAAATAACCCATGTACCAACTTTTTTTCATCTGTGTCCAATCAGATGTGACTGTTTGGCGGAACACAGTCAGGTGCGGTACGTTGAGGATGACCAATTTTGATAAGCGTTCGGGATAGGCGCAGGCTGTCCACCACGCTACCGCAGCACCCCAATCGTGTCCGACGAGTAGGGCAGTGTCTTTTCCAGCAGCATCAATCAGGCCAATCACATCTGCTGCGAGTTGGTTGAGGTTATAAGCTGCGATGCTGTCAGGTTTATCACTGATGTTATAGCCGCGTTGGTCAGGTGCCCACACACGGTAGCCATGCGCAGCGAGGTAGTCGATCTGTTTACGCCAGCCATACCAGAATTCGGGGAAGCCATGCAGCAAGATGACGAGGGGGCCATCAAGCGGGCCAGCTTGTACAACATGCAGGTTAACACCGTTGGTTCTGATGGTTGCGTGATCGTAGAGGATCATATGGTTGCCTAGAAAATAAGTCGTAGAGGCATGGCTGCCCATGTCTCTACTGCACGTTCATGAATGAGTTAGGCCAAGCTGCCGGTTTTACGCAGCAAGTAGCGTTCGCGGATCATTTGTACACCATTTTCGCTGACGTGAAATTCGGTATAGATTTTGTAGCCGTTCATCAACTCATAGAAATAATGTACATCACCTTCGATTCGATCAGGGATGAGTGTGGCTGAGTTCGTTCCAAATTTATCTTTTTCTGAGAGCATCAGCATGTCGCCTGCGCGGCGGATTTCGAGGCGCATCGTGTTTTTGAACGTGTGGTAGATGCCTTCAAGTTTGGCTAAACGACGCTCAATCTTGACGAAAGGCAGTGCTTCGGGGTCTTGCCCTAGCAGCAGCGACAACCCGTACATGGCGAACTGCCCCGTGCCGTAGCCGCTGCCGTTGGTGAGAACAGCAACCCCGATGTTTTCATCAGGGACAAAGGCGAGGTAGGCAGTTGCGACGCCAACTGAACCCCCGTGATTAATCAATGCATGACCCCAGAAGTCACTTTTGATACCCCAGCCGTAACCATAGCCTTCGTTACCAAATGGGCTTTCGGTAACGGGTGTTTTGACGCGCGGCTGGATCATTTCGGCGATTGAGGATTCGTCAGCAACCGGCTTGCCGTTCTTGAGGTATGCGTTAGCGTATTTGGCGAGGTCTAGCACATTACTAATCAGCCCGCCGGCTGCGTCGATGCCGCTGTAAATATAGGAGGCCGGCGTACGCCCTTGCGCTGCCCAGTTGACATACGGTATAGCAACATCCACATCTGCATCGACATCACTTTTTGCATAGAAACTTCGTGACATACCAAGCGGTGCAAGGATATGCTGTTGGACATACTGCTCATAGGGAAGGCCGGAAAGCTGTTGGATGATCGCACCCAAGAGCATATAACCTTCATTGAAGTAGAACCAGCGTTCACCCGGTTTCGTCCATGTCCAGTCCTCGGCCCCTTGCATGAAGGTGAGCATATCGGCAGCGGTAGCAATCGGCAGCCAATCCTCGGTTGCGCCAATACCAGCGCTGATGAGCTGCTCGGCATAAGCCAGTGCAGGGATGCCGGAGGTATGCGACATTAAGTGTTTGATACGTACAGTTTCGCCAAGGGGGCGAATATCAAATGGCATGTATTTTTCAATCGGGTCATCGATGCTGAGTTTACCCTGCGCGGCAAGCTGCATAATCGCGAGGCAGGTAAACGATTTGGTAACCGAGCCGACACTGTATAGGGTTCGTTCGGTGGCGGGTAACCCGCGTTCGGCATCACGGTAGCCAAAGCCGCGTGCCCAGACGACCTCATCGCCTTTGAGCAGCGCCATACTGAGACCCGGGAGTTTGGTTTGAGAAATTTTTTCGAAAATGAACTTTTCAAGCTGGGCAAAAGACATGCTGTTAATTCCTTTTCAGTATGACCAAGCGACTGTGTGCAATCCTCGCGAATTGTAGCGAATGCGGGCGGCAAACCGAAACAATTTGGTATCACACGGTTCTAAATTTGCCAGAACTCTTGAGGAGTTAGCGATAATAAGTATTCAATGCTGTCGGCGCGACAGTCGATGATTTCTGCCCATTCGTGCAGGGTGATTAAATAACTCAGGTAATCGTCGGCTGTGCCATTCGAAAAGTAGCGTGTGCCAAGAAGCGTTGTGAGCGATTGCAGAATGCGTGTGTCCAAAATAAGGGGATAGTGATTAACCCCGCAGCCTAGACCAGCGAAGTACAGATATTTGGTGAAATATGACTGACCAAGAAAGGGGATGTGCGCATTCTGGAATGTGTTATAGGCGGCATGAACGGCGCCGTGCTTGATGTTTCGTAGGGTTGTCAGCAGCACATGGTCGAGTTGGTCAATGTCTTTGGTGATATGTGCCATTCGCCACGGGCCATAGCCAACGGTGCCATAACCCCAGAGCATGGTGGCTAGAAAAAGCTGCCGGATCGCAGACCCATTCTCTGAGGCGACGGCTTCGGTGGCAAAGGGGACAATATCCAAACGGCGAATGGAATTGGGATGACGCTCTAGAATAAGACCTATTTCGTCAAGCTGAATGGCATCCAACCATTTTTCGGGGTAGAAGATCTGGGGTGGCTGGTGACTCAAGGTGGCATAGCGCAGCCAGTCTTGCAACCGGAGCAGTTTTGCTGGAAGCCGATATTGGATGTCACGCGGTTCGCTTGCCTGAGTTTGGGTCATGCCCGCCCCTCAATGAAGTGCGACAAGGATAAGTTTTTAGCGTCGCATGAACTTTAATATACGCGGCCACAACCGGGTATAACCAGTATACAGCAGCGAATTGGGGGCGTAGTCCCAAGCGCCGATATAGCGGGTAACACTGCCGCGAAAGCCGCGCTTGAATTCGTACACCCCCCACATCGAGTCCGACTCGTTGAATTCATTCGGCGCACCCCACATATCATAGGTGGTGCATCCCTGTGCTTTCGCCCAGCGCATTGCTTCCCACTGAAGCAGATAGTTCGGCATCCGGTCACGTTCCTCATTGGATGACGCACCGTAGATATACCAGCAGGTACGACCGAACTTGAACAGAATCACATGTGCAATCGGCTTGCCTTCATATTCGGCGATCAATGGATGGGCTAAACCGGCTTCCATAAAAACCTGCCACGCCTGTTTGTAATACTCCGGTGGTCGAATCAGAAAGTGGTCGCGTTCGCCCGTCATGCGATATAGATCGTACAACGTGGGTAAGTCAGCCAGTGTGCCACCGCGAATCGATACTCCTTTTTTCTCGGCGGTACGCACTTTGCGGCGGGTATTCTGGCTCATCGCTGCTAGCAGTTCATCCTCACTGCGTGAGAGGTCAACCGTTACGGTGTTGCGGAACTGCACTTGATCGGCAGAAAAACGCCAGCCGCGTTTTTGAAGCGTTCGGAGTACGGCCTGCCCAATCGTGTTGGGTGTGTCGGGGTTTTCCACATCATCCGCAGGAATACCGGTTGCGGCAATTACATCGGGGTCGAGCTTGAGCCAGATTGCCATTTGCCGCCTCGCCAAGTTTTGCAGATGGTCAAAAACTTCGGCAACTAAGCCTGTATCGCTGTAGTCGAGTACTGGCCCTTTGGAGATGTACATCACCTTCAGTGGCCCAACGCTGCGGATACCCACCGAGGCCATCGCCACAATGCGCCCCTCGCGTTCAAAAGCAAGGCGCAGGGGCTGCCAGCCCGTTGTATTGCGCTTAAAATCACCCCATTCCCAGCTTTGCAAGACGTGGGCATAGGGTAGGGCGCTGAGAGTGCTGTTCCATTGGTCATGGTCAGTGATTGTTTTGACGTTGATCATGCGGACTAGTCTACAGTTGCCTGCCACCTGTTGCTAGTTCAAACCTGAATATTGGGGAGGGTAGATTTGCCCTCCCCTGTAGCGCTTACTGATTTAGCGTATCTTGTACTCGTAGGTGATGCTGACCGTTTCACCGGGTTCGATTGTCACTTCCCAGCGCAGCAAATTACCAGTTTCACGGGTGGGTTCAGATGAGAACGCTAATTCCTGAGCATAAGTGTTCTGGCGGTCAACGACCTCGACTGTAACGGCTGTTGCGCTGAAGTTAGTCAGGCTGAGATCGACATTGTACTGAGTGCTGTAAAACACGCCTGAACTGGCTGTCTGGCTTTGAGCACGACTGACGCGCACATCCTGTAAATGCCCGACGGTGATACTGCCTTCACTACCAACGGGCGTAACTTCTACAAAATCGCTACCAATGAAGTAGTCGTTCTGATACGAGCGTACAATGCCTTCGGGCATTGGTACATCTGAGTCGTTGCGCACCTTATAAATGATGTTCACTTGCTGGTCGGTTTCGGCATTCCAGATGGTAGTGCGGCGTGCAGGCAGGGTAGCCTCGAACTGGTTCAGGTAGACGGTTTCACCCGTGTCGGCGGTGACCGCGCCAATGTCGTAGATATATTGGATGGTTGCAGCACCGACTTCGCCGGCTCCACTTGGTTCTTCATAGCCGACAATCATCTGATTGGTGGTTATTTGCGAAATTGAGTTTACCTGCTGTGAGGTATCGACGCGCCCGGCGATGAGATGAGTGGTGACATCCTCAAGGTCGAAGGCACTGTTTTGAAGCTCGGCGAAGAAGTTAAAGTCAACCGTTGCAGCTTCATCATCCCTCAGCCACATGTCGTAGCGGGGCGTCCAACTGAGGCCACTGAGCAAATATTCGAGTGTAATTGTCTTAGCAGCCTCACCATCGCCTGTTTCCCACGAGAGTGAGAGGCCGTTGTCTCCCCGTTGAAGGCGATACTGCTTTACCCGCGTGTTATCCTCCCGCAGCACAAGTGTGTTGTCGATGATGGAGGGGGGCAGGGTGACATTGGCGCTTACTCCGGCGGGTAACGTGATCGTATCACGGGCGAAGGCGATGTTGTTGAGGAAGATGTAGACCTCATCCGGTTGGCTGATATAGGTGATCTGGTCAGCAGCACGCAGCGGGACAAAAGCCATTAATGCCATCAACAGCACAACGGCTAATAGAGTAACTTTTCGCATCAGAACCTCCAGCATAAAACAAGTTATTACACTTTATCTTATGCTGAATTGCTGTTGCGGACTCCGTTGAGGGGAAAAGCGTAGGCAAAGTGAAGGTTTAAAATGCTGACTATAAAGTGAAAGTATTGCATCCTAAAGGACTTCCTTCGGTCGCAAATATTTTGCCGAAATGGCAGGCGGGAAGCTCTTGTGTAACCGCTGAATTGTCATTTTATGGCGGCGGGAGTGAGGGAGCATGGCGCTGAAATGGCGCACATTCGGCGGAATTACGGGAGCAATCCACCGCGTCGCAAATGTCGTGCCGCTGCTGTGGATGCGAGGGAGCTTGCCGCCGACAGTAGTTTTAAGTTTCAAGTGACAAGTCGTTCGTCTTTCGTCCATAGTTATTCGTTAAAGTCATCAGGCAACAGCAGATACAAAAGCAATTTGTGACGGTGTTCGTACATGATTCGGAAGGTTCTTCAAATTCGTCAGATTCGGAATCAAATTTTGTGACGTTTCTGAATTTTCTCCCTCAAACTGAAAATATCACGCTGCATGTTGATCAATTGATTTCACTTACAAAGCAGATAGTTAATCATTTCATGATGGTGGACAAAATAGTACATGGTGATTAAACCCTCTCCCTCAGGGCGAGGGGAGCCAAACCAAGTCGTCACATACTTTGCAACCACTACCTTACCCATTTCATTGTAGAACAAAAGTTCATATCTGTCAATCGCGAAGCGTTTGAGTTTTCAAACCAAAGTCGATATGTCTACCGACCCATCCAGCCGCCGTCGATGGGGATGGTTACGCCGTGCAGGTAGTCGGAGGCGTCCGAGGCGAGGAGCAGGGTCACGCCCTTCATGTCGGCTGCGGTTCCCCAACGCCCTGCTGGAATGCGGCTTAAAATCGCTGGATAGCGGTTTGTGTCGGCTTTGAGGGTGGTATTCAATTCGGTATCCATATAGCCCGGTGCGATGGCATTCACGTTTACACCCCGCGCTGCCCACTCATTCGCCAGCGACATAGTGAGCCGTGCTACCCCGCTTTTCGCCGCTGCATAAGCCGGAACGGTGAACCCGCCGCTAAAGCTGAGCAGCGAGGCGACGTTGATAATTTTGCCCCTGCCTTTGGGGAGCATGACCTGACCCGCCAGTTGATCCAGTATGAACACGGATGACAAATTAACCTCAATCACCTCATCCCACACTTCGATTGGGAATTGTTCAGCAGGATAGCGGCGCTGGATGCCGTGACAAACGACTAGAATGTCCAGTGTTCCTAATAGGTCTAGCGATTTGTTGAAGGCACCCGTTAATTGGTCTCGCTGACCGAGGTCGGCTTGGAGTGGGTGAACTGTACCACCGGTTGAGTTTGCCAATTCGTTTGCGGCAGTGAGGGTTTTTTCGGACGAGCCAATGATGACGACTTCCGCGCCGACTTCAAGCAGCGCTTCTGCCATGCCGTAGCCTAAGCCGCGGCTTGCCCCCGTGACCAATGCTTTGCGTCCGGTTAAATCAAACATCGGATGAGTCATTCTGCTTTGCTCCGTACTTTGAGGGCTAATTGATAGGCTGCATAAATCACAGGATTGTAAACTTTATCCCACGCGCCAAGCGAACGCACGACGGAGCCGCCCCAACCGCGCTTGAAGCCGTACACGCCCCACAAACCATCCGAGCGCGACTCGAACTGCGCTTCTAATGTCGTCTCGTCTGCGTCGGGGATGCCCCACATATCATACTCGGTGCAGCCTTTAGCCTTTGCCCACTGGATTGCCGCCCACTGTACGCCATAAGCGCCCATCAAATTGCGCTTGACGTTGGATGACGCGCCGTATAAATACCATGCGGTTTGCCCCTTGGCGAACACCATAATGCCTGCCAGCGGGTCGCCTTCATGTTCGGCAATAATCAATGCCGAGTCGCCCTGCGGCACAAAGAGATCATAGGCTTTCGCATAGTAAGTAGGATCATGAACGCCAAAAGCATTGCGTTCGCCGGTGGTGTTCATCATGCCGGTGAAGATGGTAACATCGGCTTTCGTGCCTTCGCGGTAGGTGATACCGTTTTTGAGCGATTGGCGAATTTTCCGGCGTGTACCCTGATTCATCCGCGCCATAATCGACTCTTCGCTGCTGCTGATGTCGATCATGACGGTATTGGGCGGTTGCACGGTTTGCGGGCTGGGACGAAATCCATCGGGAAGTGCTGGGTACTGAGTGCTGAGTACTGAGATGTCGGTTATAGCATTTGACGATAGGTTGGCGAAGATTCCGGGTTCCCACTTGAGAAACGCGGCGTGATGTTTTTGTGACGTGGCATCGATTGCTTTCCACAAGGCAACTTCTAACTGGTCACTTGCACCTTGCATATTGTCACTTACCAGCGGCCCCATAGCTAAGTAGGCCATCGTACCAAGGCGGAAGGGCAGGCGGCGGTAGAGCACCTGCGCGGCTGCGGCGATTTCGCCTGATGTGTTTATAAGGGCGATGCGGTCAGACTGCCAACCAAAAGCGGCTTTTAAGTCGCCCCATGCCCACTGCTGTAGGACGTGGGCGCGTGGGTGGGCGGTGATGAATGCCTCCCATTGGGCGGGCGTAATCGTGGAAACCTGAAATTGATTTGTCATCAATCACCATAAATGATAAGCACAAAGCCCAATATTACCTGAAAATCATTTGTAGAGGATGCAGGCTGGAAAAGCAAGGCTGTTCGGAGGTTAAAAGAAGGTTGGATTTTAGTATGAAATGGACGAGTGTCGGGCTTTGTTATATCGAAAACGGTGTGTTAGAATGGCGAAAGTTATTTGCTGTCTAAAGTGCATCACAATTCAGTATGTCAGTTACCCAATTCTTTGCATCATGGTTTGGGTCTATGCTATACTTGTGTAGTTTGTCACAATTAACGTGCTGCAATATTTTTTTACACAGACGTAAACAAAACTTTTCATAGCTCAGGAGTACGCTCCAATGGCAGTATTAAATGAATGGGCATTCATCGGTGTGTTTTTCTCCATCGCTTGGATATTCCCCTTCTTACCGATTGTCGGTGCGCGTTTGCTCGCTCCCCGTAAGCCGAACAGCATCAAACAGGCCACTTACGAATGTGGTGTGGAAACGGTTGGCGATACGTGGATTCAATTTAAGGTTCAGTACTACATCTACGGTTTGATCTTCATGGTCTTTGACGTGGAAATTGTGTTTCTGTTCCCGTGGGCATTGGCCTATAAACAGTTGGATTTCTTCGGTTTCTTTGCCGGTTTGCTCTTTGTGTTTTTCCTGTTTGACGCGCTGGTATATGCTTGGCGCAAAGACGCGCTTGAGTGGGTCTAAGTCCGCTACTGGCTGATGTGCCGAGTGAAGGTAGAGATTTATGGAAAACGTATGTAGCATCAATAATTTGGTAGCCTGCCTAGTGCAAAGTGGCGTGAATCGCGATCTAGCGAACTTGCTCACTTCACTCGGCGCTGCGGTTCTGGTTGCAACCGTCCCCTTGATTACGGTGATCTTCCTCATCTGGATTGAGCGTAAAGTCGCGGCGCGTGTCCAAGATCGACTTGGCCCCAACCGCGTTGGCCCCTTCGGTTTGTTACAGTCGGTGGCTGATGCCGTCAAGATGATTACGAAGGAAGACATTACCCCGACTGGCGCGGATAAGTTTATTTACAACCTCGCTCCGATCATCGCGTTCGCCTCGGTGATTTTGATCTGGGCAGTTATCCCGTTCACACCGCTGCATATCGGCGCTGACCTCAGCATTGGTATCCTGTATTTCGTGGCAGTCGCCTCGATTGGTACGATCAAAATTATGATCGCGGGGTGGTCAAGCAATAATAAGTACGCACTCCTCGGTGCTTTCCGTACCATCGCCCAGTTGCTGAGTTACGAAGTTCCGCTGGTTCTGGCGCTGCTCATTCCGGTGATGATTTCCGGCTCGATGAGTATGCAAGAGATCACCCGCCAGCAGGGGCAAATGTGGTTTTTCTTCATGGCTCCGGTTGCGGCGATCATGTTCTTCATCGCGAACCTCGCGGAAACCGGTCGCGCACCGTTTGACCTGCTTGAAGCGGAATCGGAAATTATCGCCGGCTACAACATTGAGTATTCGGGCTTCAAGTGGGGCATGTTTATGGCGAGCGAATTCACGCACGCTTTCACTGCCTGCTTGCTGACGGCGGTGGTGTTCCTCGGCGGTTGGTGGGGGCCGGGTGTCGAACAAATTCCGGTTCTCGGTATTGTGTACATCGGCCTTAAGACGGGCGTGGTTTACCTGTTTGCGCTCGTTCTCCGCAGCACCGTGCCGCGCGTCCGCATTGACCAACTGATGATGCTCAACTGGAAATGGCTCGTGCCGATTTCCGTAGCGAATGTGATCCTGACCGCCTTCCTGTTACAGGTGATTAAGGCGCTCGGCCTGACACCGCAGAGTGGTGACTTTGTCGCCGCACTGCCGCAAACGATTATTTTGCTGGTCGGTAATCTGGTATTGGGTATCGTGGTGTTTGGTTATATCGGACGTGCTGGACGTGCCCAACGTGCCGCCGACCAAGCTGTGCAAATTCATATTGATCACGACGACCACGCACCCATCACCGCTGTGGGTGACTAACAAGTTTACAAGCGAAGCCGTTTGGATGTTGCAGCGATGCGACTGCACCATGACGAGTAGGACGAGATTATGCTGGAATTTAATGCCCAAAGTGTTGCCTTTATCGTGTTCGCACTGTTCAGTTTGGGTGGTGCGCTCGGTGTGGTGACGACCCGCAACCTGATTCACGCGACGCTGTACCTGATCTTGAGCCTGTTTGGTGCAGCCGGTTTTTTCGTGCTGCTCAGTGCGCCCTTCTTAGCGGCTGTGCAAATATTGGTGTACATCGGCGCGATTGCTATTTTGATCGTCTTTGCCGTGATGTTGACTCGCAGCATGACCCGCTTGCGCGAACTCTATAACCGCCAATGGCTGCTGAGCGGCGTGGTGGCTGTGGCGCTGTTCGTCCTGTTGATGGTCGGTGTCATCCTTCCGGTGTGGGGCATCAATGGTTCGCAGGTTGGTAAGCCGATTTCGGATGTGGTGGCGACGACGGTTGACCTTGGTATTGCGCTGGTTGACCAGAACCAATATGTGCTGCCGTTCGAGGTGGCTTCGCTGCTGCTGGTGGCGGCGATGATCGGGGCGAGTGTAATTGCGCGGGATGACCGGGAATAGTCGGGATTTGTCGCTGATAAATCCTCACCT
>JAPUDW010000383.1 GCA_027492915.1 Bacteroidota bacterium
GATTGTGCAGTTATCCGGTGAGTTTCCAACCCGCCGCCATTACAACTTTATGGGCTGGATGCAGTTGGATGGGCACTGGGTCTATGTGTCACCGCAAGACTGCCTCACGGCACAAGGTAAGTTAAGTGAACCGCCGTCGGTGGAACTGGATCATCGGTTGCGTGACTATGGGCTAAAAGAAGCGAGTTGGACTGAAAGCCTAAAGGCTTTTGACGCAATGACCAAGGTGCTGCCACCGCAACTGGTATCCGCGCTGATTGCTTTTGCGATGCTACCGCTACTTCAACGATTTTTCCCAACGACGGCACCCCGACCGGCTGTGCATCTGGTTGGGACATCCGGCAGCGGCAAATCAGAAATCGCCTCACTGCTCAGCAGTTTTTATGGGCATTTCAATCGCGACACCCCGCCGGCTCAGTGGGGGGATACCATTAACACCGTCGAGACCCTTGGTTATCCTTTAGCGGACACGCTATTTTGGGTCGACGATTACAAATCTATCTATGCAGATGAAAAGACCTTCACCCGCTTTTTGCAAAGCTATTCGCGCGGGATGGGACGCGGGCGATTAAACCGGGAAGCCAAAGTCCGGCACGAGAAACCTTGTCGTGGTCTCATCCTTTCTACGGGTGAAACCACCATCGAAGGGGAAATGTCCGTCGTTGCACGGATGCTGGTTCTGGAAATTCCACCATGGGAGAAACGCGATCTGGGTGGACAAGCCCTCATTCAGGCGGAAGGTTTGCGTGAGAACCTGCCCGGATTCACCGCTCACTTCGTCTCTTGGATTGCCCGAAGACTTGAAAAAGGCGATCTGAAGGCTGACATTGCTAACCGCTTCAGCAACAATATAAAAGGCTACCGTGAGAAACTTTCGAGAGAAATTGGCGGTCAAGCGAATACGGGACGGGTCATCCAGAATTGGGCAGTGCTGGTGACCGTCTACCAGATGCTCACCCAATTCCTCTCTGAAACAGACATCGATTATGTACTGCACGCATGGAAAGATGCTGTTGTCCAAAGTGTCCGCGCACTGCGACAAGAACGCGCTAGTGAAGTTTTTCTGGACATTTTAGGTCAATTGATTGCAGGAGGACAGGCCGTCATTGATGATGACATGCGCAATCCGCGGGAGTATCCTCCGGGCGTAACCGTCATCGGCTACAAAGATGAAGGATTTATCTATTTGCTACCAGAGATTGCACACAAAGAGGTCAACCGGGTGCAAACACTGCGCTTCACGGTGACGGCCATTGGCATGCAATTGCGAGAAGATGGCATTCTGATCGCGGGACCAAACAATCTTAGCGTACAAAAACGTGTGCGCAGTGGCAGAGTAAGATTTTGGCAGCTCACATCCGAATCTTTTGTTGAGACAGTTGAGGCACCTGAGACTGAAGCCCAATAAATCATAAAATGACCACGCAACTATCAAAATATAGCCTGAGTTGCTTGAGACACCTGAGACTCTTTGATTGTAAAAGAGTCTTTTCTTTTTAAACCGCTCGTTTCATGCCTTTTTTTTGTCTCAGGTGGCACAAGTGTCTCAGACTGAGACACTCATTTTTACTAATTTTCAAAAAAACGCATATGCCTCAAAAGTGACACAGGAATTCGCGAAATCATGTTGAGGCAGTTGAGACACCTGAGACGTTGACCTAGAAATAAACAGAATTCAATCAAAAAGGCAGTTCAAGTGACCGCAAACTCAATGCAAACCATTTTTTGCTAATTGACCACAACGGAACGATAAGTACCATCTTTGCGTGAGGCAACTTTCATCGCCGGAAACGATGCCGCTTTGATACCCCGTTTTTCATTGTCAATTCACTATTGGCAAATTAACACCCCTTCTGAATGACCATCCCATTACCTCAAATCGAAGTGCTGTCCCTCTCACAACGCCGCCGCGACGATTGTACGATGCGAGGGAACCCACCATAAAGCATCGTCCCACGAGATTGAGCGTTGTGCTCAACGCGCTGGCCGATTCCAGCACCAGAGGGAGGTTAACCTCATGAACAATTCAATGAGTCGAAAAAGCATTAAAGAACAGATACAGCCTTTTCCGAGGCTTGCAAGTTATCCAACGGGCTGGGCAGGAAACCGAACTTTCGCGCAAATCATGGACGACTGCACACCATTGGCGGCGACGCTGATACGCAAGCACAATATCGCATTTCAGGATTTTCCTGATGCACTTCAGCGTGGCTTTATGGTCGTCTGGGAACGTTTAACACAGGATACTCAGATGTTCGTTAATGCAGACAAATATATTGTTGCACGGATGGTGGAAGCGAATTGCGGCTCGAATTATTGGAGACGGCATGAACGTCATTTCAGCCTTGATGCATTAGAAGGAAGAATCACTGAAGATCACCCTGATGAATGGATGGTTACAGGGTTAGAAGCCAACCGCAGCGAATGCTGGGCAGCATGGGCAACTGCAACCGATATGCGGATCGATATTGAACGCATCTTCGCCCAACTAGTCGCAAAGTACGAAAGCAAACCAGAACCACATGGCTTCCGGTTTCTAGTAGCACTGTATTACGTGACAACACAAGTCAAATTGGAAGATGCAGCACTCGTCGCTGGGATTAATCATCATTACTTGCTCGATGATTACGTCAGTGTGGTTCGCAAGGACGTGCAGCAGGCATTCGGTGAACTCTACCGTCCGGGGACACGATGGATCGAGAAATTCAAGTGTGGGCATCAACAACCCGCACGGCGCGTCCTGGAGAAATATCAACGGAATGAGCGCATGATCTACGCCATTCACTCCCTGCTGAAGGAGCAACATCCAACTGAGGCACGACTCAAATGTCCTTGGCCCAACAGCAACCAATATCGGGCTAGAGCACAAAAAGCACTCATGAAAGCCTACGGCTGTTCCGCGTGACAGGAGCAGCCGTTTTTATTCTATGGCTGGTGAGCAATCACTAGCCATAGAAAAGTCGGCTAACTATGAATTGGCCACACAAAATTATAGATATATAATTACCCAAAAGTAGGCGCGCTATGAGGAGCGGGAAGTTCACCAATGACTACAGCATGATGGCGTGCGCGGGAAAGTCCAACATATATCATTTGATCCATCACGGGTGGGCGACATTGATCAAGTTCAGTCAGGATAATGACAGCACTCTCCAAGCCTTTGTAGGTTGCGATACTACAGACGCGAATGGCAAGATCCATCTCAGTGTCGAGATTCCATGTGAGAATGAAGTTACCCAATTGCATGTCCGGCTTCCATTGACTGTGCCTCTCAGATGCGCCTGTGAGCAGAATGATGTCATCTGAACTGACACCTTCTTCATTAACCCAATGATGGAGCACTTGTTGGAGTGCCTTTCGAGCCTCAGCAGGTGTGGAGGCAGAGACATGTTCGACGGGGCGACCTTCAGGGCCGAGGCAGACAGTCTCCTCATGGGTTTGCATGTAGGGTGTGAGGGCAGCGTGGACGTGCTGGGTATTCCGGCGATTCTCATCCAAGAAAAGCGGTTCATTGCTCATAGGGATGTTACTGATCTGCGTGTAAATGCGCTGGTTATTATCAAAGAATACATAGAAGACACCCTCTTTGGGATCAGCCAACATGTCGGGCAAGGGAATCCACCACGTATCTTCGAAGTCCTGAGCCTCATCCACGATGATGGCGTCAAAGAGTTTATCGGAGTGCTCGTTTTGGAGAACTTGAGCAGCGCTCATCAGTAGGTCAGGCGCTTGTTCGTAGAAGTTAGCTGTGCGCGCGAGTGGGATGCGTGCCCACTTGACGGTGTAACTTGCGAGGGCATGAAAGGTTGTGACCAGAAGGTTAGGATGTTTAAGCGACTTATCCAGCCATGTTTGGAGGTTCTTGTTAAAGCAGAGAAAGAGGACACGAAAGCCCTGATCCAGCAGTTGTTGGGTCTTTTCCATCGCGAGGAGAGTTTTACCTGTCCCGGCACCACCCACAATAGCTGCGCGTTTTTGATAGCGGAGGGCACGCAGGATGGAGAACTGTTGTTGGGTGAGTTCATCGATTTTACGGCGTTCACGCTCAAACAGATCAGCGATGCGAGGCTGGAGCTGGCGGGTGGGGACGAGCAAATCAACGAACGCGTCGATGGCTTTGGAGCCATCCATCTTATAAGCGCGGGCATCGGCACGGGTGGCCCAATAGGCGAAGATTTCCTCGATACGGGCGGGGAGATCAGACAGGTGGCGCATATCAATAAAGATGTCTTCGGGGCAGTCAGGGCGTAAGTCACGATCAACGACGGAGTCGGGGAGCGCAACAGCCGGGAAAAGCGCGTAGTTAAAGCGTGAGGTGCGAGAATCCTCTCGAATCCATTCGTAGAGGGCATCACGATTACGAGTGGCCTGTTTACAGGGGTCGTGAATGGGGTTAATGCGACCGGAGAGACTGGTACTAAACCACTCCCCTTGATTGACCGAGATTTGTCCCCCTTTTACTTCGAGGACGAGGATACCACGGGAGGGATGAGCGATGAGAAAGTCGATTTCACCGATGGAACCGCGCGACTTGGCAAACCATTTGACCGAGTGAAAAACGGTATAGGTATCGGGGAGGTTTTCAAAGGCTTCATACAACGCGCGTTCGGCTTCACTGGTGGTGTCATCGGAGCCAGCGCCCCGGTGAATGCGACCCCGATAAAAGCCCTGTAGATAGCCGACGGTAATTTTTTCTCTGTTCCGGTGGAGTTCACGGAGGCCGAGGGATGTGATGGTGAACTGATCTTGAGTGCTGTCGGCGTGGTGTTGGCGTTTATCCACAAAGCCGGCTTTTACAAAGTAGGAATCACACCACGCGAGGCGACTAACGAGGGTAAATTGGTTCCCGGACATGGCCTGCGCTTCAGCTTGGGAGATGTTCAAGTTTTTGGCAAGTTGGAAGAGCAGTTGGGCACGAGTAAAGGACTGCCCATCAGCAAGCAGTGTGAGAAAGGGTACCAAGAAGTCATTTTGAGTGGGGATGGGCATTTTATTCTCGCATTTGTTGTCGGACTAAGGCTTATCACTAGGCTAAGTTGTTTCTGTCAGTAATAAATCCAACGCTTGAGCAAATGCCTGTGCATCACTGGTCGACATAACGCGCCATCCAGGAGAACCAAGGTATTGATATGCCATTTCAGGGTTTACCTTGAAGAACTCAGAAAAGGCATCGGTAACTACGTAAACTTTCAAGCCATTATCCTTTGGAGTGACCCATGTTGTATATAAGGCTCGGGTTTTATTGGCTTGAGGCGCATATTGAATACTTGAAGACTCCATTCGAGGGTAGAAAGCATGTTGAATACCTACATCAAGTAAAATACGGAATGCGGAGCCAATACCATTTTGATCTGCTACAGCACAGAGGGAATCAATTGCACGTTGCTGACCGGGTGTCAAGCGGATTGTGATTTGTTGGGTTGGGCGTGGCCAAATTTCTAATGCTGTGTTGAAAAGCTTCTGTCCACGTGCATTAATGTCAGCTAATCCCCATTGTCCTTGCTCGACCAGATCTTGAAAATGAGAATTCATACGAAGGGAGCTCTGTTTGGCGATTTCTGGGCGTTTGGAAACAAAAGGCCCATTACTGATCGAAGCATTCAGTTCATTCGTCAGCAACGTCAAATTACCCATCGCGTGAACGAGGACAGAATTTTCAAGAGGTTGCCAAACACCAATTTCTGGTGTTTGCGGATAAATATGTTCAATGGTGAGATCGCCCTCAATATGGATGCGTTCCTGTTTATTACTTACCAGCTGCAAATCTATAGCCTCTAGTACTAGACGCAAACGTGCGCGTGACAAACGTCGGTACATAGGACTAATAAGCCAGTTTTGCCGAAAATCTTCGTCAGTCGGCCAACGTCCCGCGTCGCCTTCAAATCCGGTAAGGATGTCACGCACAAGCGTTCGATCAAGTTTCTCTGCTCGCCTTAGATCACGTAGTACGATCAGGAAATTACGGTTGTAGTTTTTCGCAGATAATCCACACATCATACGCCGTACAAGATATGATTCTAGGTCAACGAGAATACCATCCATTTCATCAGACAGAATGTCAGTGCGTTCACCGTAGAAATAAAGAAGAATTGGATATAAAGTTGAGGTATCCATGATTTTGAGACGACGGATGAATACCCCTAGGCGTGACGCACCATTCATGGTCATCAAACGATGATAAACTGTGCTGTATTTAGCCAGATCAGCCAAATAACTCTCGACAGATTCACCTGACTTATGAGAATGCAACCACCACCGCCGAAATTCTTGGAAGAGGTGCGTAATTTTGATTTCTTGCCCTG
>JAPUDW010000384.1 GCA_027492915.1 Bacteroidota bacterium
TTTTGATTTTGTTTTTCCTTAACTTGGTGCATATGGGGCTGGATTTTTCCAGCCCCACCAAACCAAACCCATCACTTACTTCGCAACCACCATACATCTAATTGAACACTTTTTGCAGCAATAATCGGGATAGAGTGCTGCTGCAACGTTTGCTGCAAAAGACCAGTTCTGGGTGAAGTCGACTGGTAAATGTAGTTATTAAGATGCGGCGGGTGTGAGACCCAATGAAGCGGAAGGAACTTAGTCCCTTCCCTACGAAATCCTATGAACAGCATAGCCGATATGCGAGGGTTTAGGGTGACCATTTGGAAGAACATTTGGTAGCTTTTAAGCGGTGTCGGCGTTAACCATTTTGAGGGAGCAAGTGTGTTAAGAAGGTTGGGAGATAGTTGGAATTTGGTAGACAAGGTTTGTAGATTCTAACGGAGTAATTTTAAGCTACTGATGGCACACAACAGCGATTTTGGACGTTATCTAGCTGTTTTGGAGTTCGGTAGGGAGGGTTTGCAGTGTTCGGTAGGCGACATCAATCACGGCGTTCGGTTCGAACTGGCTGGCGAATTGGCTGTAGCCTTCTTCACGATCTTGTCCGCCTTCATCGGTGAGTAAAAGCTGCTGGCAGTAGGCGGCTGCATCCTGCACGATGCGTTCGAAGCGGTAATAAGCGAGGGCGACGACATTAACCTGTGTTTGCCCGTAACCTTGATAGAAAAGTGTTTCCTGATCGTCAAGCTGCTGGCGGGTATAACTGCCGACTCCACCGCCGATGAACATCAGGTCGCGTTCTTTGGGCGCGAGGATGGGTTGATCCCAATCGACGATATAGAGTGCATCAATGGTATCTATGAGCATGTTTCCGGCGTGAATATCCGAATGACAGAGGACGAAATCAAGCGGGTGGGTTCTGAGGACGGCGGCTAATTGACTGGCACGGCGCACAATGTCGGTGATGGTGGCGTGTTCGGCCTGTAAAAGTGCAGCGAGTTTGATGGCAGCAGAATCGGTATAGGGGGTAGAGGCGACCTGCTGCTGAAAGTCTTTGACGAGGTCGCGCCAGTACGCCGAAAAGGTTTCGCGCGGGATGTGGGCGGACAGTGCAGCGGGCAGCGGAGTGGTATGAACCTGTTTGAGTGCTTGTCCTAACGTAACCCAATGCTTATCGGTTGGATCGACCTCAAAACCGTTGTGACCTTCGACAAACGGATAGAGTATCAAGCGGAAGTCACTGATGGATGTCCATAAACGGCCATCGCGTGTAGTAAGCGGGGCGATAACCGTACTGATGCCACGGTCGCGGAGCAGACGCGGAATCATAACCGAGGTTTCATCGAACGCGCCACGACGCAGTTTGACAAAGTAGACGCCATCCGTGTTGGTCAGCGCACGGTAAACGGCGGCGTTAGCATCCGCCCCTAGCGGCAGGAAATCCAGTGACTGAATGGTTAGGCCATAATCAGCTTGCAGCACGGCGATCATTTGACTGTCGGTAATTAGCGGTTTTTCGAGCATTGTCACTTATTTCAATGTGATCTTTTATGAACCGCAGAATATCGTAAAAGGCTGATGTGTGCAATACATCAGGCCAAGATGATAAAAGACAAAGGGCTTTTAGGACACTGATGCAAAGGCACAGCGAAGGCTAATAGTTTCAACGTAAGTTGTTGGGGATTTAGGTTTGACAGCGCATACCACGGGAAGTTCGTATGGCAGCCAAGATGTTCGATAACCTGTTTACTTCTGTGACAAAAATCGTGGCATATCATGACTATGGTCATAGCGACACATTGATAAGTTGTGGTATATTGCGTGATGTTTAACATGATTTATCAAGGGTGAGTGGGTTATGGCAGATTTCCCCACAACACGGCAGGAACAGATTCTCGGCTGGTTGAGCGAAAGTCCATCGCTTTCGATTGATGAATTGGTCGGACGGTTGGGTGTTTCGGTGATGACGATTCACCGCGACCTTGACCAGTTAGCGCGTGCCGGACAGGTGGAAAAGGTGCATGGCGGCGTGATCCGTGCTGACAGCCGGACGCGGCGAACACGGGCGCTGCAAGTGTGCCGGTTGTGCGATGCGCCGGTATCCGAACGGACGCAGGTGATTATCCAAACAGCCGCCGCCGAGCCAGTGTATGCCTGCTGTCCCCACTGTGGTATTTTGCTGGCGGTGGACACGGTGCAGCCGACATCAATATTGGCAAAGGATTTTATCTACGGACGGATGGTGAACGCATGGACGGCGTATTACCTGCTGAATTCGAGTATTACGTTATGCTGCCAGCCAAGCTACCTATGCTTTAGCAGCCGCGATGACGCGCTGAATTTCCAAAAGGGCTTTGGTGGGCAGATCGCGACCTTTGACGAGGCGCGAACGCAGCTTGAGGCGGAGCATCATCGCGGGTGTGATGGGCCGCATATGCACAGTATGGGTGATTAACAGGTGTTTGCCTGCGGTCATGATAACGATTTTTCAGCAAGAGGAGCAGGATTTTATGAAGCGGTTTGTACAGTTGGGTGTGGTCATTTTTACCGTATTAGCGTTGTTCGCAACTGTGTCGGCGCATGAAGGCCGCGAAATTGGCGGGGGCGAGTATACGATTGTGTTTGGCTGGCGGTTGGAACCGGCGTATACCACGCTGCTCAACGGGCCGGAATTTGAAATTAAGACGCATGAGGACGAGCAGCCGGTGGAAGGCGCAGAAGAAACGCTGCAAATTGAAGTGAGCTACGGCGGACGGAGCAAGGTGTTGAAGCTGCGTGCTGTTTGGGGCGAACCGGGCAGTTATACGGCTGATCTGATCCCGACGCAGGCAGGCGACTACAGCTTCCATATCACCGGTACGATTGGTGAGGCGACGATTGACGAGGTGTTCGAATCGACCAGCGGTGAGTTCAGCACCGTTGAGCCGATCACCGATATTCAGTTCCCGTAAATCAACAGTGTATCAACTGAGAGGGATGCCGATAGGGTGTCCCTCTTTTGATTCGGGGTCATTTATGTTGACTGGTAGAATCAGCTCATTAAGGCTAAAGGGCGCACAGTCGTTGGACGTGTACACGACAGCGTGGTTGGGTGATTTTGGAGATGCGGACAGCATGTCCCACGGGAGGCTTCGCACTATGCTGTCCCTACACTCATCCCAAACAATATTTGTTCTCTCAAATCTTGATGTAGGGACGCGATATAAGGCTTGTCCGGTACTGAGAAATGAGTGCGGTTGCCTCGCATGAGGCTAAAGCCGTCATGCTGATCGCCAGACAAGTCTGCTAAAGCGACTTCAAGGGATAGCGTTCGCCTCTAAAATGCAGGCTGGTTAGCCGTTTTAAGCCCATTTGTCCCGTAATTTCTGACAAAACGAGTACCGGACAAGCCTTATATCGCGTCCGGTTTCACAATTTTATCCTCCACGCTATTGTGTGGCGGTATCCCGTCCGTGCGCCCTACCAGAAATCATTTTCGCGTCTTTGCATTAAAAACCTCTGTGTTAAAAATCCCCTGCGTTGTGTTATCAATACCCCAGCTTGGCGCGGGATTTAATCACCTTAGTGTCGTGGGCTTTGGCGTAGCGTAGGGTGGTGCTTTCGCTGGTGTGGCGGGCAATTGCTTTGACATCGCCGATGTAGGTACCGGATTCGAGTAGGTCGCTGATGAGGGTACGGCGGGCATCATGCGGGGCGAAATCCGCCGCGAACTGGCGGTACAACCCATCGTCGCTCATGGCCTGATCTTTGCCGAGGTGGTTGCCTTTGAGGATGCGCGGGAACACGAAAATACGGTCGGGCGTTTGGGCACGCCACGCGAGTAAATGCCGCGCGAGGCTGCCGAGGAACGGCACATAATCGACTGCATCACGCTGACGGCTTTTCCCACCAACCACCTGAATATGCTCTTGCACGAAATCAATATCCGACCACTTGAGTTTGACTGCTTCGAAGCGCCGTAAACCCGCGTAAAACAAGACGGCCAGCAGCGCACGGTTACGCAGGCCGCGCAGATGGGGTTTACCGTCGAGGCTAACGGGATACGCAGCGATCAGCTCATGCACCTGACTCCCATCCAGCCGCTTGCCGGGGCGCTTTTTGCCCTTGGGGTTGGGGAGCACGGGTGTGTCATCTACCGAGAGGCGCATCAGCCGGAGTTGAGCGTAATAGGTTTCGAGCAGGGTGTTGGTGGTATCGGCGCTGTACAGGGTTTGCACGAGGCGGCGCAGATGCGTTAGCCGTGCTTGTTTGGTGGCGCGGGAAAGCGGACGGCTGTTCAGGTAATGCATCACATTCGGGGCGGAAAGTGCGTTAGCATCCATACCATTTGCCCCACACCACACGCGCCAATCGTTGTAGGTATGCTGGTACTGGCGGCGGCTGTTGATTGACATACCCGACAGCAGCACTTCCAACATACCGGCATAGTCGGGCAGGGGAGTGTGGGTGAGGGCGTTGGTCATGAGTCGGCTTGACCTTCGAACAGCAGCACCAACTCATCGGCTTCGAGCGCCGTAACTTGTTCGCTGTAACCGGAACCAACGCGGATTTCGTAAGCCCCGGCGACATGACCGGTGAAGGTGAAGGGTGAGAAAGCGGCGGGTTCGTCGCCCCACCAACTCACCATATACAGGCGTTTGTTTTCAGCCTGCGAGTAGGCTTCGGCGGCGGTTAGAATTTGTGGCGTACCGTTGACCCAATCCGCCGTTTTCAGGTTTTCGAGTTTACTCATATTATCCCTCTGCACTATATTCATATTTTACCGCATTATCCAGCGCGGCTTTGATAGCGGCTAAATCCGCAGCTTTGGCGGACTTGATGATCTTGGCGGTTTTCACAATTTCGCCCAAATAATCGCCATAGTGTTCGAAGTCGATCACTTCAAGGGTTGCACCGTAGGTCGGGTTGGCATGGATGATACAGATGAGGCGGTTGTCCTCATCGCGCACCCACAGGTTAGCGATGTCGGTTGTCGGGGCGGCGGCAGTTTGGAGTTTATAGGATAGATTGCTCATGATGAACCCTTTGGATGAACGAAATTTATGTGCCTATTGTGGCGAATTTTAGGGCATATTGCGATACAAGAGTTCGAAATCCCACGAATAGGAAAGGGTGGCAAATGGTCTGACCGGATGGGCTAGCTGGAAATGCGCCGGATGGGTCATTAGTTTGCGTCGGGCGCGGCGTATAGTAGGAATGTGTGAAATGCACATCATTACGAAGAAGGTGTTGACCATGTTAAATGATCCACTGAAACTTTCAAAAGAAGGCTTGAGCGCCCTGACTGACAGCGAATTTAACGATCAGCGTAAGAAGATGTTGGCAACCCTGACCGAGAAAAAGAAAAAGGGTCAGGACGCGGGACAAGAAGAAATGCTGTATAAGGCGTATGAGGCCGAGCGCCGCCGCCGAACGATACGACCGATATAAATGAGACTGAACAGATAAAGCGGGTGATCGAAAGGTCGCCCGTTTTGTTAACGGCTTATTGAGGGCTTGAACCACTTCTTTTCATTAGAAAGCGTGTGCCTCATGACAAATCTAACTAACCTGACTAACCTTTCTCCCAGTGACGTTCAATATGTGGCGGATGCGGCCATTTTCTACTTTGGCGTACGAGCCGACCGTATCGGTGAACTGCCGGGTAAAGCCGAGTTCCACGTTGTTTACTCGCCCCGCGAGGGACGCGGTTGGGAATATGCTTACTACCGCGTTTTTGACAAGCGCAACGGGATCGCCGTGCTGGAAGATCGCCCTTTAGAGCCGGATGAACAATCCTACTTTGAGGCGTGGATTGAGCGCAGCAAGATGGAAACCGGTCATATACCGAAAGTGACCCGCAAAAAATCGAGGCATGATTAATGTTTCGCAGTTTGCTCAGACAAAGGCGATTTAACCGCCAAGATTAAGGCAGCGAGACAGCGATTTGTAGGGGTTTGCCGCCGGTAAACCCTTTTTGATTCGCAAAATGCGAAACATGCGGCAGAAATTGCACAATTTGCATATTTTGCACATTTATCCGCCGAAATGGCAGGCGGGAAGCTCCCGTGTGACCGCCGAATTGACATTTTATGTCAGCAGATGTGAGGGAGCGCGGCGCTGAATTGGCGAAGGTTCGGCAGATGCGAGGGAGAATGCCACCGCCCCACAAGGGGGTTATAAAAGTAAGTAGATTCTCGAAAGCCACGAGCAGACCCCCTCCGTCGCTAAAGCGACACCTCCCCCGCAAGCGACTGAGGGGGTGACAGTTTTAGAAGGCAAGGTTTGAAAAAAGAAAACTCATA
>JAPUDW010000385.1 GCA_027492915.1 Bacteroidota bacterium
AAGGTTGCTGTTGCCGTGGCTGTCGCTGTTTCGGTTGGTGTATGGGTCGCCGTCGGGGTATCGCTGGCTGTTGGTGTCCATGTTGGTGTATCAGTTGGCTCAAAGGCTAACGGTACGCCCAAAAGATTACCCGCAGTTTCCACCTGTGACGCTGCCGCTGTAATCCAGCCCAACGAACCATCCGGCAGTAGGATTTGATACCACAGCCCACTCTCGCTGATGCCCACGATGTCGATGCGGTCACCGGTATTCAGCGTCATCAGCAGCGGATACGTGGTACTCGGCCCAAGGCGCACTGGCAGCCCTCGCAGCGCAATCCCCTCAGGACTCGACGGTGTTGGTATCGGTGTATTGGTGGCGGTATCGGTTGCTGTTGGCGAACTGGTCACGGTGGCGGTATCGGTTGCCGTTGATGTACTGCTCGCTGTTGGGGTAACTGTTGCCGTTAGGGTATATGATGCGATTGCATCCTGTGTCCCCTGTAAGGCAATCGCATTTTGCGTTTCAGTCGCGGCAACCGTTGCCTGCTGGTTATTTGATACCACGAAGAAGCCAATTAGCCCCAGCGCTACCACTGCTACAGCCGCAGCCGCCAGCACCAGTAAGTTGATACCGCCCCGGTTCGGTTGTTTGTCAACCACCGTCGGTTGATATGGTGGTACGCCGCCCGTTGCTGGTTTTGACGGTGCAATCGTTGGGATATAACCCGGTGGTGTTGTTGGCCCATCGTATAGATTGCCCGGTAATGGCGGCTTTTGAGTCGGTGTTAACGGTCGTGGTTGTGCTGCTGGACGACTTGGCAGTGGTGTCGTAAAAAAGCTGGTGGATTCGCTGGTGTTACCCTGTATGGCACGGTCAAATGCGGCGGCAAAATCACGGGTTGATGGGTAACGTTCCTGTGGTAGTTTCGCCATCGACTGCATCAGCACATCTTTGACGGTCGGTGGTAAATCTGTCCGCCACACATCCGGCGCTGTCGGCAGTTCGTTGAGGTGCTTGTTCATCAGGGCATAAGGGGTTGTGGCTTCGAACGGCAGCCGTCCCGTCAGCATGTGGTAGGTCATAATGCCCAGCGCATACTGGTCGGTAGCTGGTGTAATACTTTCGCCCTTCCACTGCTCCGGCGACATATAGGACGGGGTACCCATCGCCATACCCGTTCCGGTTAAGCCTGTGGTTGCTGTTGTAATTTTGGCGATACCGAAGTCCACCAGAAACGGTGTACCCTGCTGGTCGAACATTACATTATTCGCTTTGATATCGCGGTGAATAACGCCATGCGAATGGGCATAATCTAACGCACTCCCTAAACTTCGCAACACGGCGGATACTTCACTTAGCGATGGCAGCCCTTTGTCGGACTTCATACGGTAGCTCAGGCGCTCTGCCAGTGAACCACCCGTCAGCAGGCGCATAACAACATAGCTCAGGCCGCTAAACGTGCCGTAGTCGTAAATGGCGACGATGTTTGGATGTTCCAGCCGTGCTGCTGTTTGCGCCTCGCGGCTGAAACGTTCGATAAATTCCGGCTGCTGTGCCAAACTCGGTGGCAGCACTTTGAAGGCGACATCGCGGTTCAGGCTGGATTGATGTGCCCGATACACCGCACCCATGCCACCTTGCCCAAGAATGTCCCCCACCTTATATTGGGCAATTGTTTGCCCTGTCAGGTTGCCAATGTCGAGCACCGCTGGCTGCCCCGCAGATGACGATTCGTTGATGGTTGCCTCAGTTCGGTATGCAGTCGTGTTTTCGACCATTCGCGCCAACATCTCGATTGCCGCGTCGACGTACACATTCTTCTCGTCGAACACCTGCACGCCGTCGTATTCCAGCAGTGCCTTCACAAATGGGGTTGGTGCAGCCGTCAGTGGTATCGGCGTATAGCTTTCTTGGAAAATCGGGATCATGGGTTTGCCGAGGCGGTGAGCATGTTCGATCTCGCGCTGCACCCAGTCGGAGTCAAATGTGCCTTCACCGACTAAGCACACAAACACATCGGCATCTTTGATAGCTTGTAAGAGGCGGTCAGGAAATGCCCCAGCGGTATCGTTTCGTTCCGTGTCGAGGTAAGCGCCGATTTGCCGTTGTTTGAGGTCACGTACTACTAACTGCGCCAGAATTGCGCTTGGCTTGCGGCGGTAGCTGATGAAAACACTCGCCATAAATACCCCATACCCCATCGGGAATTGAGAAAATTGGAACTATAGCAAAGTATAAATCATTTACAGGCTTCGCACTACCGGATCTAAAGGAGGCTTGCCAGCGGCAAGCCCCTACACCGAAATCTAGCCCGCAGGACTTTATTTTGTTACCGTGTTGCTTGCCTGTTTGAGTGCTGCTTGCAACCGCTGCTGCTGAAGTGTGGTGGTTAGGTCGCCCCGTGTACGTTCGAGTACGCCGCGCACGATGTCGGTTTGTCGTCGCAGCCCGCCGGTGATGGCATCGGGGAAGTCGAACGTTACCAGTTGGTCGTAGATGTCGTCCATTGCTTCCAACAGGCGCTCGGCTTCGTGGGTATCACCATCTTCACGACGGAGGATATCGAGAATGAAACGGCGAAGTTCGGTAGCGGCTTCGGCTAATCCATTGAGGTAGGAATCATTTTCGACGTTGAGTTCCTGCGGTGTAGGCAGAGGCAAACCCCGCACGATGGCATGGGTGCAAAAGGCTTCAATCACTTCTTTCAGCGCGTCCTGCGTGTAGCCGGCGTGGTACAAATCAGGGTAGGCGGCGATACCAGCTTGAAGGTGGCTGGCACCGGCTTTGGCAGCGGCCATTTTGTCGGCGGCTTTGTCCCACTCGTGGCGGTGAATAGCGCGGATGGCCTCCGAGCAGTGGCGCACCAGTTCGCGGCTGCGGTTAACAGCTTCATCACGGGCCGCGTTTTTGGCGACGAAGGCCGCGCGAATGCCCTCGCTAATGGTATTTAAGTTGTCCACAGAAGTCACTTTCTAAATTGGCAAAATCATTTTGAGGACAGCATACCGCACCTGCCAAGAAAGCGCGATTGGGGAATAGGTATAAAAATAGGCGGACAACTCAATTGTCCGCCTATTCATTCTTGTGGTGCTGTACCGTTACTTAGAACGGAATGTCGCCCATGCTGTCCGGCGGAGGGGGTGCATAATCGCCGTAGTCGTTACCGCCGTTGCCACCCTGACGGCCTTCGCCTTCACCGCGGCCACCGAGCATTTGGAAATTATCGGCAGTGAGTTCCAGCGTTGCGGCAGGTTGACCAGCTTTATCGAGATATGATGAAACTTCGGCCTGCCCGACGACCATCACCTGAGTACCCTTGCGGATGTACTGATTAGCGATTTCCGCCAAGTTGCGCCAGCAGGTGACCCGATACCAAGTCGTCTTTTCCTGACGCTCGGCTCCGTCTTTACCACCGAAACGGCGTGTAACGGCGACTGAAAAATCTGCCACCGGAACACCTGATTGTGTGTATTTAAAATTAACGTCGCGTCCAACGTTCCCAACAATAATCGTCTGACTCCAGCCTGCCATAATCTGTATCTCCTCTGATATGCTGTGTATTCAGCACTCCGATTGTGAATAAAGCGCGTTGTTATCCACGATGTTCTATCGAATGCAGATTGTATAGGCAATCTCCCGTAAAACCCGCACTAAATAGAATGAATATTCTACCCCTTTTTATGGAAAATGTACACCCTCAATTCCTAGGGGTGTTGATTCTACTCATGAGTTTTTGTTAAAGATTGTCGAAGAATTGAGAAAATATTCATGAAATGTTTCGAATTAATCATGATTCTAGGGTTATGATAAAAATATCAAAGAAAGACAAGCTGCTCATGACCACAATTTTACTGCTAGATGACAATTCGGATATCGTGACCCTGCTTGAGATGGTTCTTAACCAACAGGGTTATGACGTTGTTTCCGGTCGTAACGGGCAAGAGGGGTTAAATTTGCTAGACGAGGGCATGGTGCGCCCTGACCTCATCATCAGCAATTACTATATGCCCAAAATGGATGGCTTAGATTTTCTGGAACACCTGCGCGAAAATCCGCAGTTCAAGTCGATACCTTTCATCCTGCTCACGGCTGCCCCTGCTGTTCAGTGGCAGCAGCAAGCCACCAAACTCGGCGCGAACGCATTCCTGCCCAAGCCGTTCAAGATCGACCTGCTCAAGAACACCATCCGCGCCGTATCGGAAGCTTCTAATCCCAGCACCTGTACGCACTAGGCTTTTTTCGCGGCTAACTGTTCCTTCAGCAGCGTGTTGACGACCGCCGGATTCCCTTTGCCCTTTAGCGCCTTCATGCACATGCCGACGAGCGCGCCGAACAGCTTTTCCTCGCCGCCGAGGTAACGCTGTACCATTGCGTCATTCGCTGTGAGTACATCTGCCACAATTGCGCTGATGGCTCCAGTATCCGAAACTTGCGCCAACCCTTTATCCTGCACAATTTTGGCTGCGTCCGCGCCTGTTTCCCACATCTCATTTAAGACTTCCAAGCCTGTGCCTTTGTTGATGGTTCCTGCGTCCACCAGCTTGACCAGTTCCGCTAATTTGGCGGCGGTCACCTTGGTCTGTCCGATTTCCTCACGATCAACACCGGCGTTGTTCATTACACTAAACAGGCTGCCGATCAGCCAATTCGCGGCAGATTTGGCGTTCGCTCCGGCTTCAACAACCGTTTCATAATAGGCGGCGACCGTTTTATCTAACCCCAGCACGGATGCGTCATACTGGCTGAGGCCAAAGGCTTTTACAAACCGTTCACGCTTGGCATCCGGCAGTTCGGGGAGTGTGGCCCGTACTTGTTCCACCCACTCGCGGCTGATTTCGAGGATCGGTAGGTCGGGTTCAGGGAAATAACGGTACTCGTCCGCACTTTCTTTGTAGCGCTGAATGACGACCTTCAGCTTGGCTTCATCCCAACCCAGGGTGGCGCGTTTGACCGAATCGCCTGCTTCCCACAGCTTCACCTGACGTTCGGTTTCGGCTTTGATGGCACGGAACACGTTGCGGATGCTGTTGAGGTTTTTGACTTCGGTACGTTCGCGGTAGCCGGTATCGTTCGTGTGCATAACGCTGATGTTCGGCTCCATACGCAGCACGCCCTTAGACATGTCGCCGTTGTTCACGCCCAAGTATTGCAGGATTGCCCGCAGCTTCCGCCCGAAGGCTTCGGCTTCCTCGGCACTGTTGATGTCCGGCTCGGTCACGATTTCCAGCAGCGGCACACCGGCGCGGTTGTAATCCACCAGACTGCCGCTGTCCACATGCGTCAGCTTGCCTGTATCTTCTTCGAGGTGGGCGCGGCGGATACGGATGCGCTTGGTATAGGTGTCGCCTGTTTCGGGCGTGACTTCAATATCGACGTAACCGTTAATAGCCAAGGGGCGGTCGTACTGGCTGATCTGATAACCTTTGGGCAGGTCAGGGTAGAAGTAGCTTTTACGGGCGAACTGGTTAATCGGCGGGATTTCGCAGTTGAGCGCCAGCCCGACCATCATGCCGAACTGGATGGCTTGCTCGTTGACGACTGGCAGTGTACCGGGCAGCCCCAGCGAGAGTGGGTCAACAGCGCTGTTCGGTTCGGCCTCGACACTATCCACAACGGGGCAGGCGCTAAACATTTTGCTTTCGGTCAGCAGTTCGGCGTGGATTTCCAAGCCGATCACGGGTTTCCAATCGCTCATACTCATGGGGTATCACCTATAGGGCGTGAGTTGGTCAATAATGTGGGGGAAATTGTACCACGAAAGTTATGAGCGAGGCTGCATAAAACGGATATACCAGACTCGTATTGTCATCCAACATCTGCTAAGGCAATGCCTTTTGAGAAGGATGACCTAGGCGCGGTTTTTGTTGGCCTGTGTTTTTTTGCTAGATGCTTCGATCAATTTCAGTGCCTCGTCCATCGAGTCTACAAAACCGCCGTAATGAGTTGTATCCATGCGATAAGCGCGCATCATAACATCGACCATCGTCTCCACAACACCTGAAACGCGGCGGGCACCGACGGTGACGATAATCCCCAAATTGCTGTGAGATGTTAGCTTTTCAGTCGATGCTTTTAAATGTGGCATGGGGTTGCCCTTCGGCATACCCACCTTGTCGTCATAAATAATGCTGACCTCTTGGGATACGCTGCCGAGCATCTCAAAGAGTTTGTCGATCATCTCGTACCACTCATCCCATGTGACCACGCCATTAACTTCGACCCGGATGATGCTTTTTTCAGGATTATACCATTCCGGTTGATAAGGCATTTTCGCTTA
>JAPUDW010000386.1 GCA_027492915.1 Bacteroidota bacterium
TTGTCGTGCTTGAATTACTTCAGCAGAGTTGGAATTTGTTCGGGGTTATCAGCGACCTTGACACCTGCCGCTGTTAAAGCTGCAATTTTTTCTGTGGCTGTACCTTCACCACCCTCAATGATTGCGCCAGCGTGCCCCATACGGGTTCCGGGAGGGGCGCTCTTACCGGCAATAAATGCCGCAACTGGCTTGGTCATGTGAGATTGAATGAACTCTGCGGCATCAATTTCTGCACGACCACCAATTTCGCCGATTAAAACGACTTTTTCGGTTTCGGGATCATCTTCAAACATTCGCAAAGCATCCACGAAGTTTGTGCCGATCACCGGATCACCACCGATACCTAAGCAAGTGGTTTGTCCCATACCTGCCTGTGTAAGCGCAAATACCACTTCGTAGGTCAATGTGCCGCTTTTTGATACGACACCAACATTACCGGGTGTAGCAATATAACCGGGCATGATGCCGACTTTTGCTTGGCCGGGGGTTAGTAAACCGGGGCAGTTTGGGCCGATCAAACGGCTGTTACTGCGCTTCACGTAATCGTAGACTTTAATCATATCCAGAATTGGGATACCTTCGGTGATGCATACGATCAGGTTGACACCAGCATCGACTGCTTCGTAGATGGCATCGGGCGCTACGGCTGCCGGAGCGTAAATAATGCTGGCATTCGCGCCGGTCGCGTCAACCGCTTTTTTGACGGTGTCAAATACAGGTTTGCTGTGTACCCATTCGCCACCTTTGCCAGGGGTTACGCCACCCACAACATTGGTTCCGTAATCAATCATCTGTTTGGTGTGAAAGCTGCCTTCTCGGCCTGTAATGCCTTGAACCAGCAGACGTGTATTTTTATCGGCTAGAATCGCCATTATTGCGCTCCTTTTGCGGCATCTACAGCCTTCTTGGCAGCTTCCGTCAATGTGGCTGCACTTGCTAAATTGGGAATATGTGCCGCATCAATAATAGCGCGACCTTCTTCTGCATTGGTTCCGGCCAAACGAATGACCATTGGAACGGTCGTTTTCACTTCGTCTAAGGCTTGGAGAATACCACGCGCAACTTCGTCGCAGCGGGTGATGCCGCCGAAGATGTTGAACAAAACGGATTTCACGTTGGTGTCAGCAAGGATGATTCGAAGTGCTGCGGCAACCTTAGCGGCCTGAGCGCCACCACCAATATCAAGGAAGTTGGCCGGCCCGATGCCCTCACCACCATACAGCTTGGTCATGTCCATTGTGGTCATGGCGAGGCCAGCGCCGTTTACCATGCAGCCGATTTGACCGTTTAATTTTACGTAGCTGATGCCAGCGGCACGTGCTTGAGTTTCTTCAACAGGCTCCGCATCAGTGTCGCGCATGTCGGAAAGATCTGTATGACGGAAAAGGGCGTTGTCATCAATAATCATTTTGCCGTCAAGGGCAATGAGTTGATTATCACCCGTGATGACCAGAGGGTTAATTTCAGCCAGAACCGCATCGCTAGCCATGTACACCTTAAATAAGGTGGTGGCAATCTTGGTAAAGACTTTCCAATGCTCATGGGGCAGGTTAATACCACTGGCGATATTCCGTGCTTGATAGTCTAGCAAACCCAAGAACGGGTCAATTTGTTCGCGGATAATAGCATCTGGATTTTCACGCGCAACTTGTTCAATCTCAACGCCACCTTCGGAAGACGCCATCATTACCGGCTTGCCGATGGTGCGGTCATTTACAATACCAAGATAAATTTCAGATGCAATATTGACGGCAGGGTCAACGAGGACTTTGCGAACAATCAGTCCCTTAATCGTCATGCCGATAATTTTGCTGGCAACTTCTTCTGCTTCTTCGGGCGTTTGGGCGAGTTTGACGCCACCTGCTTTGCCTCGGCCACCTGCAAGCACCTGCGCCTTTACGACCACCGGGCCGCGAAGTTCGCGTGCGATTTCATAGGCTTCTTGTGGCGTAGACGCGATTTTGCCGCGCATAATAGGAATGCCAAAATCTGCAAACCGAAATTTAGTTTGGTATTCGTGTAGATTCACGGATAAACCTCCGATTTTATTACCTCGTGGATAAGCAGACTAAGTATACACAGGAAAATATTAATAGACACGGCAAAAATGCTTATGGTAGACTGAATTAAGCTAAGGTTAAACACTTGGCTATTCGATAAGGGGAGGTAAGCGAAAATATGACACCAATTCGTGTGGTGTGCATTGAAGATGAGTCGGAAATGATTGACCTCGTGAGTATGATTTTGTCGCGCGTAGGTTATGAGGTTGTAGGGGCTTCGAGCGGGTTGCAAGGTTTACAGGTTGTTGAGGATGTTCAACCGAGTTTAGTGCTTCTGGATTTGATGATGCCAGACTTAGATGGCTGGGAAGTTTACCAACGTTTAAAATCAAATCCTAAAACGATGGATTTGCCGATTATCGTCATTACAGCTCGTGCCCAAAGCATAGACAAGATTTTGGGTCTTCATATCGCAAAAGTGGATGACTACATTACTAAACCGTTTGCACCTACTGAGCTTTTGGCGAGTGTGCAAAAAGTGTTGAGTAAAGGGCAGTAAGCTAAGATTTCAAAACAAGTAAGCGCGCAAACCAATTGTGCGCTTTTTGTTGAGCGAGCCTATGTATGTTATGTTATTATGTTATTGCTCAATAACCTTAGTAATGGTTACTGTGCAAAAAAGAGACCTCTACTCTATAATGAACTCAATTGTGACGATTGACTCTTTTACATACAGTTTGGAGCCATCATGAAACGTTTATTAGGACACCGCGTTACTTTACTTTTTGGCGTCATATTTGCCTTCTTATTGGCTTCAGGGTCAGTTGCCGCACAAGGTCAAAATTTACTGACTAACCCCGGCTTTGAACCGCCATTTTCTAGTGTAGCGGGCAACCCACCGCGTCAGGTAGCACAGGGTTGGACACCGTGGAATGTTAGTGGCGGGCAGTCGGCATCTGAAAATGTGCAACCGGAATATTATCCTGCATCAGATGTTACGAACGGTTTAGGCGTGCCGCGCTTTCGGAATGGTACTGACGCACAACAATATCATTCGTTTTTTGCTACCCATGATGGCGGGTTATTTCAAAGCGTAAGCGGTGTGAGTTCTGGATCTCAACTGCGTTTTAGTGCTTATGTTTACGTATGGTCGAGCACCTTTGACGACCCTAACAAGAGCGAAGATCCGGGTGGAGTCGTTGTTCAAGTCGGTATCGACCCGTCGGGTGGAATGGACGGTGGTAGCTCAAGCATTGTGTGGTCAGCTCCATCTATTCAGTATGATGCTTATAATGAATATTCAGTAACGGCTTCAGCGACAGGCACAACCGTTACCGTTTGGGTTCGTTCGACGGTTACTACGCCAGTGAAAAATACGAATATTTACGTTGACGATGCTTCATTGACTTTGGCAAGCGGTACCGCACCGACTAATACGGCTGTTGTCGCTGCTACCGCGACACGGACGTTAGCTCCGCTGACTGCAACAGCGACAAGCACCAACGTGCCGGCGACAAGCACTACAGTTGTTCAACCGCCAACCGCAACTGGAGTTGTTGTTCAGCCGTCCACAGCTACTGTTGAAGTCATTCAACCAACCAATACTACTGAAGTGGTTATTCCAACATCAACGACAGCACCTATCCAGCCAAGTGCTACACTTCCCCCGACTGCAACACAAGAAATCGCGCCAACTTCTACGCCAGTTGGCGGTGTTGATAACGTACAATTCCCCGGACGCATTGTACATATCGTACGGTCGGGTGACACGGTTGGAAACCTTGCTACTCTTTATGGTAGCAATATCGATGCGATTATAACCTCAAACAATCTACCTGAAAGTGCATTAATCAAGGTTGGACAGGGTTTGGTTATTCCGGTACGTTTACTGCCTCCTGCGACATCAACCCCGACCGCAACCCCGCTTGTACCGGTTGCGACGGCGACCACTGATGTGAATGCGCCAATTCCCGGTAATATCTACATTGTGGTGCCCGGCGATACGTTGGGACGTATTGCTGCCCGCTTTAACACAACTATCGCAACACTGGCACAGCTAAATGGTATTACCAACCCGAACACAATTTACTCAGGCCAGCGCTTGATTATTCCCGTGGCTGGTGATGGGTCTGGAATTGGGCCAGTGCCTTCACCAGTACCTGCTACACCTGTACCTGTTGCAGAGCCTACGACTTATATCGTGCGATACGGCGACAGTTTGTTTAATATCGCATTGCGCTACCGTGTGTCAGTGGCACAACTGGTTCAAGCCAACGGTATTACTGACCCGAATCGGGTTTATGTGGGGCAACGGTTGGTTATCCCATGAGTAAGTGGCGCGTGTTAAAAAATTCACGCAATGATAAGGTCATTCTAGATCGCGTTCGACTCTGCGATAATTTTTGGACGCGGTTTCGTGGATTGCAGTTGGTAACACATTTACCGGATAACGAAGGACTGCTTTTTGTTACCGGATCTGAAAATCGTGCCAATACGACAATCCACATGTTCTTTATGTTTTTTGGTATAGGGGTTGTGTGGTTAGATGCATCTGGTAAAGTGGTTGACAAGTGCTTTGCAAAGCCTTGGCGACCGGCTTACGCGCCGAAAAGCCCTGCACAGTATTTCATTGAGGCTAAACCGGGAATACTGGATAAGGTGAACATAGGGGATGTATTGAAGTTCGATGAGGCTGTTGCATGAGCTCACGCTGGTTGGTCGGATTTTTATTAGCGGGTATCCTGTTGTGGTTACCCGCTTCTTCTGTCGCGCAAGATACTGATGTTACAGTACATGTGGTGCAGCGTGGCGAGACATTGTACCGGATTGCCCAACAATACAATCTGTCAATCGATGCAATTGCCTCGTTTAACAATATTGCCGACCCTACTAATATTCAGGTAGGGCAGCGCCTCCTCATTCCGCTGTCGGGAAATGCCCGCTCTGAAATACCATCGACGCATGTTGTACAACCCGGCGAAACCTTGAAGCGTATTGCTGCTATTTACAACTTGAGTATGGAAGAACTTGCTAGCCTCAATAGCCTAGAGGATATCAACACCATCTACGTGGGGCAAGTACTGAACTTAGCTATTCCTATTGCGCCAACGCCTGCGCCTGACCCAACAATGCCAATTGAACCGACTGCGGTTGCAGTTGCCAAGGCATCGGTAGAGACATCTTCCACGACACCATTTCTGTATACCGTACAGGGTGGGGATACTTTGTTCCGTATTGCTACTCGTTTTGGCTTAACTGTTAACGATTTGGCGCGCGCAAATAATGTGTCTGATCCTACGTTGATTTATTCTGGTCAACAGTTGATTATTCCCGGTGTGAAGTCGCCTGAACTTGCTTTAGATTTGCCACCCTCTATTGTGAGTTTTCAAGTTGAGCCGCTGATTTTTGTTGAGGGCGAAACAGGGCGTTTTCGCTTTACCACAAGTGAACCGATGTCTGTAGGTGGTACCTTTTTAGATCGCGGTTTATCAGTTGCGTCAGATCAAAACGGTATGCTTGATACTATTTTGGTAGGTGTTCCTGTTTTTACCGAAGCGGGGATTTACCCATTAAACTTGACCCTGACTAACAATACAGGGCAGATGACGCTGTTGAACATCAATATCCAAGTGTTGTCTGGTGGATATAGTCGCGAAACTATTACATTGGCTTCTAACCGTACTGATTTGCTCGATCCTACCCTTGAGGCGGCAGAACAAAGCTTACTTCAAGGGATAATGGGTAATTTTTCGCCCACCCGTTATTTTGATGGACCTATGAGCCTGCCGGCTGCGGCGAGTATTTCTTCACCATTCGGGCGCAAACGTTCCTATAACGGCGGCCCGTTTGATCGCTTCCATGCGGGTACGGATTTTGCTGGTGCACCCGGCACTCCCGTATTAGCCTCTGCACCGGGATATGTGGTTTTTGCAGACCGTCTTGATGTGCGTGGGAACGCGACGATTATTGACCATGGTTGGGGTGTTTATACCGGTTACTGGCATCAAACACAGCAGTATGTCAAAGTGGGCGACTTTGTGAATACGGAACAGGTGATTGGCACGATTGGTTCTACAGGCAGAGTAACAGGGCCACATTTACATTGGGAGTTGTGGGTAAACGGGGTTGCCGTTGATCCAATGCAGTGGGTACAAGAATCATTTTCTTAAAGGTAATGATTGATGCCAGATGATCGTGTCAAGCGTTTCTTCCGGCGATTGAA
>JAPUDW010000387.1 GCA_027492915.1 Bacteroidota bacterium
ACATCCGGTTGTCGCGGATGACGTCGCCCAGTGACTTGCCGGACATCCACTTCATCACCAGATATTTAACTGTCAGGCCGTTAGGCAGCGTTTCGCCATTCATCTCGGCGCGAATCGTGCTGGCGACATTGGCAATATTCAGCAGGTAGCCGAGTTCGGCTTCCGCCTTAAAGCGCCACAGATATTTATCGTTAGCCAGAATTTTAACGGCAACGGTGCGGTTAGAGGCGTTGTCATGTGCTTTATAGACAACGGACATATGGCTGGACGCGATCAATTCCAGCAGGGTGTAATTGCCTTTCGGGAGTGTTACACCGGCAAGTTCCTTCAGGCGATTATCAAATTGCGAGTCAGCCATGATGCCCTATTAAATTTTGGTGATATGAAATGTAAGCGTGATTTTACCCAACCGAATTTCCGTACCGTCTTCCACTTCCTTCGGTACATCCGCCGCTGCCACAATCGCCTCGTTCACAAAGATCGGCTTATCCTGTGGGTTATCAGCGATGTTACGGATGATGAAGGTTTCCCCCTGTCGACTTAGTTCCGCGTGTCGTCGCGAAACCGTCAGCCCGTCCGGCAGCTCATTCACATTGACCGTCAGCGCCGTATCGCCCTGCTTGGAACGCCCGATGATGGCTGGCAGCTTGATAATCGGGAAGCGTGTGTTTTCATCGAAAGAGAGGAAAACCTGCTCTGCCACCTTCTGCGTCTTGTCCACCCGTTCCAGCCGGACATGAGTATCGGCGCTCAAACTGCTGATCTTCTTGCTCAGTGCCAGCGGCTTATCGTTGGATACCAGCATGAAGTCACTCTTTTTACCCGACTCCTGCACAAACTTATTCACGACTTCCTCGCGCAGTTCGCGGATCGTCAGGTCTTTCGACAACAAAACGCGGTGCGGCTCCCCCTGTGCTTCAATGGTCAGCGGGAGGTGCGTAGCCGCCAATTTTTCCCGCAGTACGTTGTAACGATCTTGCATCGCCATAGGCTTACCCTCTAGTCCACATTATCCTAAGACCATGCGCTCGCATCGTAGGGGCGCACGGCTGTACGCCCTACTCTTATAGTGTAATCTCGTAAGACTGCGCGGTGTTGATTAAGGATTCGTCATCAGGGAAGGCACTTGCCAAAACTTCGGCTTCCGTCCCCATCTTTTCGGCCAATTTTTGCAATAGGCTTGTCCGTTGGGCATCGCTCAATGACAGCGATTTATGCGCACCGTTGCTTGCCCCGTTCGCCGCCGCATCATCCGGTCTTTCGACCATCGGCAGCCATTGGGCGCGTTCTTCGCCCCGATCCACAATCCGCTCGACCCACGCATCCATATCCTCGATCTTGCGCGTCGGGTCAGGGTAAGGCACGGCAACCTGTAACAGAGACACCTTGCCGGGGGTGACGATGAACCCACGCCCACGCGGAAGCTGCATCTGGCTGAAGCTGCGCGGCACCGAGCCGTAGAACGGTGCGCTTTCGGCAGTCTCGGCATCCATCGCCAAGCCGTAGCGGTTGGCCGCAATCGGGCGCAGTAGATCATCGCCAGAGGTCAACCCTTCGCGCATCCCGCACACCACATAATGCAAACCCTGCTTACCTGCCCGCCGCGCCATATCGCCCAGACGCTTGCGCGGGTCGCCGCCTTCGGCACGGGCGGCAAGTTCATCAATGTCATCATAGTTGTCGATGATGACAAAGACCTCACGGTACGGTCGGTCAGCAGCCGGTGTAAACACGAACTCGTTTTCCAACTGCTTGACCATCTCACTAAACGGCCCCGGCTCAGTAATCATCGGCATCAGCGCGTGTGGGAGCTCATCCAGCTTGCGCGAACCGCCGTAGTCACCAATACCGCCTTGATAATCGACCAGTAGGAAAGCCACATCCTTCGGCGAGTATTGGTCAGCCAGCGACAAAATCCACGTATGTAGCGCCGTACTCTTGCCGGACGAGGGTGGCCCCGTGACGATAAAATGCGGCTTGGCATCTAACGTCACCACCGCAGGGAACAGGTCACTATCCGACCGTCCTAAAACGATTTGCGCGGCAGTCACGGGCGTGCCGTTCTGGTGGGCGCGGTGTTCGACCAGCAGGTTCGGCAGCACCGCCCAATTTTCGAGGATTTCGATTTGCGGTGGGCGCTGGTAATCCTTCTCGGCTGCGGCCTTCTTCAGCACAGCGAGGAAATCAATCAGGCGGTCTGCTTCGGTCTTGGCAGCTTCATCGTCGATAAAACCCAACGGCAGCGCGACTTGGAGTTCCAACGGCGAACGGTCAATCCGCCGTAAACCACGACCGGGGATTTCATCCACCGGACGCGCCCCACGCCCGACGATGGTGCTGTATTCGCCATCATCCGAAAGCTTCAGGCTGATGCGTTCGGGGATCAGGTTGAACAACTTACCGAGCGCGTTACTCTGTTCGCCAGACACAATAAAGTAAATACCGTTGGATAAACCTTCACGTACCAGCGACGTAAAGATTTCAAACTGCGCTTCGTAAGAGTTGCGGAACTCGGCAAAGTTGTCGATGACCACCAGCACGGCAGGCATTTTAGCTGGCAGGTCATTACGGCCTTTCGGTCGCCCCTTGAGGTTGTACTCCAGCAGGTTCGCGACGTTGGCCTGACTGATGATCTCTTTGCGCGACTCGTTGATGTCTTCTAGCAGACGGATGAGGCGTTCAACGCGCTCTTTTTCATGCGAAACGATGTAAGCACCCGTGTGCATCACATCCTCGAACACCTGCAATGCGCGGCTACCGAAGTCGAGGATATACAGGTTGAGTTCATCCGGCGCATGGTTCGCCAACAAACTGGTGATAACCGTGCGCAAGAAAATACTCTTACCCCATCCCGACGCGCCGATGATGGTGTAATGACCAATCGTCATGTCAACCTTCAGCAGTTGCAGCTTGGCGTTGCTGGGATCGTCGATCAGCCCAATCACCGCCCGCATCGCGCGGTTTTCCCAGTCAATCGGCTTCCACGCTTTCAGATCGCCATTCAACCACTGCGGGATCGCCGGTGCGAGGACGAACGGCTGGTTGGGTAGCAGTTCCGCACGGATATAGTCTTGATCTTCGTCGCGTAAGTAATCAACTTCGATTCCCGCCGGTTGGTCGAGCGAGAGATACGTGGGCAGCGGGTCAGGCCACGGCTTGCGCCACGGTGGGTTCTCGCCGTAGCGTTCGGTCGCCCAACGTGCCATACGTCGTACCATCACGTCATAGGTCGGCTCATCCTCTTCTTTGCCGAGGTCAGCTTCCCAGATAATCGTGCGGTTTTCATAGCGTTCCAGCGGGTCATAGTCGTCACGCAGGTAAGTTTCACCCGTGTAGCCGACTTGAATATTTTCGAGGCTTTCGCTGCCGACCTGCAAATAACCACGCCCCGGAATACTGGGCAGGTACGCCGCATCCGGCAGACGCAGCAGTTCCGAGCTTTCGTCACGGGTTTCAACGCGGAGGGCGATACGGAACTTGATGTTCGCGCGCATCTGGTCAGTGACGCCTGTAGGACGCTGCGCTGCTAGAATGAGCGATACACCGAGCGCACGACCGAGGCGTGTGATGCTGTCCAACTGTGCCTTATACTCGGCATTGTTGGAGATCATTTCCGCGAATTCGTCAATGATGATGAACAGATGCGGGTAGTTATCCTGCCGCTGAAGGTGCAAACCCGCGCGTTTATAACGCACGATGTCCTTCATATCGGTGTCCTGGTTCACCTGCTGGCGGCGGTTGAGTTCCGCAATAATCGCCGCGAACATACGCGCCACCGCGTTACCGCGCAGGTTGGTCACAAAATCGACCACATGCGGTAGTTCCTTGAACGGCTCGAATGCCGCACCACCCTTGAAGTCCACCAGCACGAAGTTGACCATCGTCGGGTCATACTTGATGGCGAGGCTTAAAATCATGGTCATCAAGAGTTCCGATTTACCGGAACCGGTACTACCAGCGATCATGCCGTGTACACCGTCCGCATCGGCGAAGAAGTGCAGGTAGCGCGGTTCTTGCCCTGCCAGCATACCCAACGGCATCTTCGGCCACTCGGCACGCTTGGGGTCGGTACTTTCGCGCCAGCGTTCGGGGATCGTCAGCCCTGTAATCGAGGTGGTGTCGTACAGCGGCAGCAGGCCGACCGCACGCGGCATATCCGCGCCGTAGCTGCGGCGCACTTCCCACTCGGCCAGCGCCTTCGCGAACTGCTTGAGCTTCGCCATATCGACGACCGTATCTGCATCGCCCACATAACGGGTGCTGTTCACGCCCACTTCCGCGTACAGGAACTTCAACTGTCCACCAGCATCCCGCTTGAGTTCAATCACGCTCTGGCAGCCGCTGGGGATTTTACTGCGCTGTGGCACGAGGAAAATAATCGCCCCGCCCAAATCCATCCCTTGCCCGATCAGCAGCGAAGTCGCCGCTTCACTTTCGAGGTCATCTAACCACGATTCTTTGAGCGGGTTGTTATCATCGCTGAGTTCAGGCCGTGCCGCCAGCATATCGACAATCGTCAACATGAACGGCAGCGTAATTTCGGTACGGTCGTTTTCGTCTTTGTCGCGTAAACGGCGGGCGCGACGGTCAAGTTCGACCCACACTTTTTCTTTCCAGAAGCGCGGCACACCGGCTACTTCACGCTTGCGGCTCTTACCAAACGTCCGCTGAATTTCCTTACGCGGGTCAACTTCTTCATCAAGCTGCTGGGCAGAAAGGCTGAAATCTTCCAACCGCATCAACATCACGCCGCGCTCGATATGCTGGTTAGCATCGATCAACGGCGGGTTTGCGCCAGCCTCAGCCATCGCCCGACCAAACTCTTGCACACGCCCCGCTACCGGACTCACAACATCGACGATGCGCCCGTCGGAGTCCGCTTGAATACGCGCCAGCACTTTGCCGGCTTCAAAGGTTTTACCGACCTGTACGAGAATTTCGGTAATCGTACCGCTGACCGGCGCAATAATCCGTTCACAGTCTTCAAAATACAGGCGGTACTGCCCCTTCGCCGGATTAATCTGGCTGTGCGGCAGACTGTACATCCAACCCCAATGGTTCGCTGCCGACTTCATCCCCACCACCGACAGTTGCAAGTCGGAAGGCGAATGAAACGCCGCATAGTGCGATAACAAACCATAAATAAATTCGTATGCGTCCTTCGGATCGCCAGCGATACCCAGCGTATGCCGTACCACTTCTTTGGGCGCTTTGACACCCTTTTCGGCGGCGACAGCCCCTTCCTTACCCTTCTTCTCTTCGCGTTCACGGGCAGGTTGGTATAGGCGAATCGTGATCGGCACATCCGAGACAAAATGCGAGTCGGCAGCCAGCCGTTCAGCATCCGCCCGCTGTGGGTTCTCGTCGTTTTCGGAGCGCTGCCCAATCTTGTACTCGACAGTCGTCGGGCGAACACCCTTCCCTAAACGGGTCACGGCGAAATCCACCTCACCGCTGCGGCGTTCCCACAAGCGTGACCCGCCGCGGTTATCCTGACTATCACCCTTCATATTCAGGACGACGTTCGGTTCGGGGTAGTTGTATTCATAAAAGGTGCGCTGGCGAATATGGCTGGCTACCATCTCGCGCCGCATTTCGACCAAACGCCGTGCATACGACTCGCGCTTTTCGCGGCGGCGGGCAATCGTCGTCAGGCCCGTATACAACTGGATACCCGTCGAGATCACGACCGTTAAAGCCATAGGAATCATAAAAGCGAGGTTGCTGCCCTGCCCGGACGTACTCACCAACAAATAGCCGATAATCGTCACAACAGGGACTAAGGACTGCCAGATGGGCTGCGCATTATCGTCCTCCTTGGGTGGAGGCGGAATATCAACAACACCTTGAGGGAGTTCAGGTTGTATGCGCGGGGGACGGTCAACATAATGGGGTGAATTTGGCATGGCGGTTCCCCTTCAGCCACGGTTCAAAACAACACTATATGGCTATCGTTTTACAATGAAAAAAATCTCGGTCAAGTTGCTTAGTTAAACTTCATTGTGGCATAATTAGAAAAGTGTGTCAAATTACCTTTCGGGAATTGAGGATAGGTTATGCGCCATATTTGCAGTCACTGTCGATTGACCTCTCCCGATGGGAATGTCTGGTGTCAGGCCGTTGACTGTCCTGCCGGTGCACTGCCCGTTGTATTTCAGTCTGGCGCC
>JAPUDW010000388.1:0-33046 GCA_027492915.1 Bacteroidota bacterium
CGTATACCTAGACCGAAGGGGCGATAAATACCGTTGGTGGCAGCGCAATTATTTAAGCCGTCACCGATGACGCCATGTGATTGATCGACTGTAGCCGTCGCAATATTCACCGAATAAAGACCGCGTGTCGCTAAGTTAATACCCCAGAGCGTTGTGCCATCTTCAGATATATCGAGATCGCCAAGACTTTCTTTACCGGGTGCGTCGAAAAATGTAGAGTCCTGCGCATAAGGATTAATGGCCGGATCAGCAGTATGGTTGGTCGCCCCTGCACCAGTTACAACAGCGAACGGTGTAACATTACCAACACTGTCGATGGCATAAATTTGTCCGCGCCCGCCCGGCCCATATTCAGCTTGGCGTTTAGCAAAGGCAGAGGCAAAAATCGTGCCGGTTGAACGTTGGTATGCTAAACCCCACACGGGACCGACTTCAACGTCAGTTGCGAGATCGTTTATACCACCGGTGCCATCATAATTATGCGATACAACACTACCTTGCCCTGTAGTTTGAGCGCCTAACTTAAAGCAGGTCGTAATGATTTGCAGGTTCGGGGAAGCGAGACAGTAATCGCTAGGACGGTTGATACCGTAGTTCGCAACACCGCCCGCGTTTACAAATTGCACGGATGTTCCTGAACCAGTACCAAATGCACCAGCTTCATAGGTACCGGGCAGGCCGGTAAATTCCAGCCGAACGCGTGTTTCTGCCCCACCCCAATTAATGGTGTAACTACCGTTTGCGGCGGTTGTCGTTGTGCCAAGGCTCAGGGGCGCGGCAGCCGTGGCATTGCCATAGGCGTTAACAGTCACGCCCGCTACACCCGGTTCATTTGCATCTTGTGTACCGTTCGCGTTATAGTCGCGGAATACAATACCAGTAGCACTGCCTGCTGCAAGCGCCACTCCACTGACCGATACAACAAGTAAAAGTGTCAGACTCAGCAAAACCACCCAAAATGACGCATTCTTACGTTTTATAGAATGATACTTTCCAGAACGTGACATAGCATTTCTCCAAGTGGGTCATTGCACATGATGACCGTAATTTGGACCTCGAATATAGAATAATTGAATATAAACTAATTAAAGATTCCGTAATAGTATAACCTGTCAAGTAATTTTCGCACATTGACTAAAGTCATGGTGTAATGACCGAGACTTTGCTAATCCTTATATCCAATTTGATTGCATGAAAGGTTTAGGATCAGGAAAAATATTATTCAAGAATATCATCCTCCTAAAATGATGACACGCCTTATTCGATAGATACCTCCACATTGTGAATTTATTCTCAATAACACGTGTATACCAAAACTTTAAAAACGCGATTTAAGCCACTTTATAATCTACAGTGCTGTCATCGTAGGCAAAAACCACACACCACGGTTAAAACCACCCCCACAACTTATTTCTGACCCTTTGCAGGCTGCACTCGCTGCCCACTTTAGACGATATTACAACTATTCGTTCTCAGTGCCCAAGATTACAGTGCTTTTGGAAATGAGTTCAGGGAACTTAATATGCTGGCATTAGGGAAACCTCTCCTTCGACTTGCGTTCGCAAGATTTCCTCAGCGTTCGCGATGAACGACAAGTACTTGGACTGCGCGAGACGCTTGAGCCAGTCGGCTGCTGACTCTCCTTTTGAAATATTATTGTTTTGCAATTTATTAATCGATAATTCACTGCTCTCGGATCTTAATAGCGAAATAAAGAAGCCAGCCGGAGAACGCACCTGACTACGGTTTTGTAACGCCCTCATCGCTTTCTCAACCACACTGGTTCCAAATTGTTGAACCAACTTACGTGCATTCGCAAAGCTCAACCCTTTTACGCGCGCCTGCATCACACCGACTAATGCCTCTGAATTAGGCAGCAATTTAGGTGATTGATTTACTGCCGGAAACTGCGCGTCATGCTGTGCTTGGCGATGACTATGATGGCGGGCGTGCCACCATGCTTTTAGTGCCTGTGCGTCACGCCAGATTATCGCTGGAACGACCTCCCACACGGGCGTAGCGTCACAACGCGTACACAGTTCAGGCGCATCAGGACTGATATGAAAATCAAGACAATGCGGGCATATCCAGAAAGTAGGTTCAAGGTTAGGCGTCGGAATTCCGACGCTGAATTGGTTTTGAGGTTGATCTAAACTCGCAGTTCGTGTTTCTTGAGTGGGATTGAATGCAGCTATATGCCCAGTGTGCTGGTCAAGTGCAGGCGTCGGAATTCCGACACTATCAACCGATGGCGGTGATTGATGTATGTACGTTGATTGATCTTGTCGCAAAATAGTCGCCCATTCACTTTCAAGCGTCGGAATTCCGACACTTGGGTGTTTGACCTCATAGCGATTGACCTGTTGATGCTTGAGCAGAACTAAGTTGCCTTGCTTAAGTAATCGCAGTGCGATGCCTCTTAAAGCCGGATAACGTTTACCGTCAACAGTCTGGATAAACACACCAAACGCACTATCACGTTGGTCTTCAGGCAAGGTACCGGCCATTGCCCAAGATAAAACCTGCTCGGCATAAGTTGGCCGCACCTGAATATCCAGTGCAGTTTCGTAACGCCGTGTTGTCCATCGAGAAATCCCTAGACGTTTTGATAACCACGCGCGCGGATATGCCCCTGGACGGCGCTCCAACAAGCGTTCGTGCAGCGCCTGACGGTACGCGCGAGGGTTAGCTAGCTCTTGAGGCTTGATCTCATCAGATCCTGACGGCTGCACACCCAAGAGATGTGCTATTTCTACCGCAGTTGGTATCCGATAAACACGAGCAGGGCGACCACGCTGTTGAATATTGACTCGCTTTGCACCCCTACTCATCTCGCATGAGTTATTCAGGTTATCCGTATGTGAGGCAGCGTTAGCGTATTCAGGGGGGATGCGGGGGGATTGGGCTGCAACAAACACCAATTGATCGCCAATTTTAGTGGACAAAGCATTCATTACGGAACGTCGCCCGATTTTAAACGGACGAACAATTTCACAGATCGCCGCTTCAGTTAAGGACTGCTGCTCAATACAACCAGACGTATATATAGCGTCCAAGATACGCCCTACTGCTACTGCATCTACTTGCAACAATGCCTCGCGAGCCGCGTTAGATAGACCGATATTGCTTCTCTGTGCCACTCGACGAGGTTCGCGAGTGTAAGCACTCTGAATAGTTCGCAATGCCTCCTGATAACGACCTCTATAAGACTCAGACATTAGAGGCTGCTCTATCGCATGAACTGAAGCTAATCGAAGCACCGCTACTTCTTGGCTAATGCCTTGATCACGCGCCGCCAATGCCGCCTTGAATAAGGCATGATTACGACCTTTCGAAACATGGTATCGATATACACTTACCAAGTCATCATCAATTCCTAGGCGTCGGAATTCCGACGCTTGCGCGGTAACAGGCACTTCTACTGACGATGAACATGAACTATTCAACATCAGTTTCAGCCCAGCTAGAAAACGCAGCAGAACACGCAGATCAGCATTTGTTAGCATGTGGATTGCATAAGGATTTTCCACTTCCCACCGGCTGTTCCCTACATGTGTAGGAGCAGCAACCACGTACGATCCTTCACCTCGCAAGTCTGCGCCGGGGTAAGCAGCAGTAGGTACAACCAGACCAACAGGTAGTCGAAAATAGAAGTGGGGCAGGCCGCGTGTCCCCGATTTCACAGTGAACGTGTTAGCAAGATCAGGATGCAGCCGTCGGAATTCCGACGCTACCAGTGCGTCATCTATATCGAGAACAAGGAGCCTTGATACGCGCCCACAGACAATACCGATCCCCAGATCATCCTGTCCTGCGAACCAGTCGGCGATGTCACGGTCGGTTGGCGGGGCATGTTGAAAACGCGCCCACTTGATAAGCGGCAACTTTGGCTGCTGTGGATTACGCGCACCTTGGAGTGGAATAGTTGAAAAACCGAGGGTTTTATAACGTTTTGCAGCAGATTCGAGTGTTTCTGTGCAAAAACGCCCTAAATCATATCGATTCAAAGCAAAAATCGCCTTTCTGGGGCGATTTCCTAGAATTTCGACTGATTTCGTGTTAAACTAGCAATTGGGTGTGGGAATTGTTCTGTGATACGAAACAATTGTTTTTGCTAGTTTGTTAACGCAGACTACATTAGCAATCTTGAAAGTCAGGTTACCAAGCCCGACTTCCTATCTGTCGAAATTCTAGGAAATAATTCCCCAATGGAAACCTGTGTCTTACCAAGATGCAGGTTTCTTTTTTTGTATATGGTTGACCCGTTCGGATGTCCAAAACAGGTTCCCTATTATACCCTACCCTCCCCCCTATTACCCCGCTAATTACCAAGTTGAGTCTGCTGGCTAACACGGATTTGATGGGATTCAGGAAGTTGGTTATTTAAGAAGAGGATATATTTTGAGGTGCTTAGAATAACTGTTATATATGTATAACAAATTTGGGATAAAATCCTATTTTTTCATATTAATGCGTGCGATCTTTTCAACTTCATTTAGCCACTCACGCATATACTGTATTTCCAAAACGTCCACATCACGGACTCTGCGACTGCCCTCCCCTATCGATTTAATAACCCTCATCATCTTGTTAAATCGAAAGAGCATTTTGTCAGAAAATGGTGAATCGTCCATTTCTTGGGGTGGGGTAGGGGCAGTAACCGTTTCTGATGAAGTGCCAAGCGATGCCTTACCCGAAGCCTGATTTAAGGCAAGTCTAATTAAATTTTTAGGGTCGTCTTTGGCTTGTCGAGTAAGCTGCCGAATCCGACCCTGAGTCCAGTTTAAATCGTCAGCAATATGCCAGACTTCATCTGGTAAGCGCAGTAAGTCACGATGTTCACGCATTTGGCTTGCAGACTTAAAACCTGCTGCAATCATCAGCGCTTCGCCCGTACCCTTGGGGGCAGGGTAGAGGTTTCCATCAGCCACCTGTGCATAAAATGTGCGGTCAGATTCGCCCTGCCCTACTGATTGCTCAAATGTTCTGAATTTGTCTCCACGATGTTTCTGACAAAGATCCATCAGGAGCAGAGCTAGCTGGCGTGCTTTGCTGATGGCATTTAAATTCGCACGGGCATTATTTTCGCTGGCCTGCCGCCAAACACTAAACGTTTCAACGACACGGGCAGGGATACGTCCCCATTTTTCTTGTTCATCTTCAAAGTACGTGTTGAGTACGTGATAGGCTAGCCACCGGCGTTCACCCGTTTCGAGACGGTAGCTATTCCCTTGATTAAAAACCGTGATCGGGTTCGTTAAGCCATGAGAACGAATGTTCGCTGCCATTTCGAGGATCGAGATGAACGCAGCATCAATTGGCCCCATTTGTTCAGGGCGTGGTGCTTCATCCAGCGCCAGTAGATACGGCTCAATCTTAAAATCCTCGCCACGTTCTTCTACGGCGAGGTTATACCAACTATTGAACAGGGCAGGGGTAGTCGAAGGCCGACCATCCCAATAGGCACGTACAGGTGACGGAATGGCGCGGCGCGGTTGCAACGGGTCAGGGTAAATGTCAACAATACTAATGGGCTTGGCAACCTGACGACCTGCATCGACTTCAGCAATATTGCCAAAGATAGCAGAGTCCGTCATTTCAGACGTAATAACACCGCCGTTATCAAAAATATTTACATCCCGCCCGCCCCTGCGCCTATTTGACACCGCCGATAGCCTCCTGCACGCGATTAACCATTGCCCACGCATCTTTTGCTGCTTGGCTTTCCTGGGCAAAGCTGAGGACCTGACGACGGATAGCTGCGGCTTCTGCCCAGATCGTGCGCTGGGGAATGGGTTCCCACACCAGCGAACCGAACTGCTGTTGAAGCTGCTTCAAGTTTTCAGAATGTTCGAGTGTCTTGGTACGATACATAGTCGGCACGATACCCAAAACTTGAATATCGGATAGCCCCCACTGCGTACGATGGGCTTCAGCCGCTTGGCGATGCTTGATACTTTCAACTAAACCGTCAAAGCTCAAGTATTCGCAAGTGGTGGGGTAGAGCACACCATCTGTCGCAATATAGATTGAACCATGCAGCAGTGATGGGGTGGGGGAGGTATCGAAGATCACCAGATCAATCGTATTTTCCAACTCATGAAAGCGTTCACTGACCGCAAAAGAGTCCGAAATGGAGTTAGCGATATTCCGCGTTTCGACATTCGATGGCAGCACAAATAATTGACCATTCACGGCCTGATTCGGGATTTGATATGCCTTGGGCGGAATGAAACGCAGCACCGATTTAAAGGTTGCGTCACGTACCAACAGGTCATACAAACCGGGTTCTTTTTGCAGACCAAGCGAAACGGTCGCGTGACCTTGCGGGTCAGCATCCACCAGCAGTACGCGCATCCCACGCACTGCCAATCCTGCCGCGATATGGGTGGCGATGGTTGTCTTCCCGACTCCGCCTTTTTCGTTGAGCAGCGTAATAATTTTCATGCTAAAAGCCTTTACTTACTGACTTTGCTTTCTACGGGTGCGTGGTAAACCCATTCGTAGCCGATGGGTGTTCCGTTCGCACGGGACTCAATTTCGACCAGACCCTTATCCTGAAGGAGTTCAAGGAGTGCGATGTCGTAGGGGGTAAGGCGGCGCTTGCCGATAGCTCGCGCGATGTCCTTCCGGTTCATCCACATACTTTCTGTACCACGTAAAATTTCGAGGAGTTTGTGGGCATGTTCTGTTAACTCGCTCAACCGGGGTACTGGAGGATGAGTAGGAATAGGAATCTGATTCATACTTTCTGCCTCTATACTGCTTACATTCAACATAGGCAAAGAACATTTGAATACTACAATAATTTAAACATATATGCAAGCAGTATGAAAAAAGCTGTGATTATTAGCTCTAATCATTTGATAATTAGGCCGCTGACTAGGGATATTCCAAGTGAGCAACATCAAGTGGATTTTTGCGTATTATTAAATATAAGTTACCGATCAAGTGCAGGAGGCAATGTGGCAAACGTTTTGGATACCGTTATAACGATTGTAATTGGGACGATAACCGGTGTGGCGAAAGCTGTAACCACCACCGTCAATGTGCTACAGGATTTCTTTTACGTCAAAGTGTCCGGTGTATCGTTTATTGTATTGGGCGCTCGCCAAACGGGTAAGACGACTCTCATTGACTGGTTGAAGCACAACATGAGCGCCAAAGGTGAATTCAACCCTGATCCGACTGCTGCCGGTGGGGATGTTGTGCCGGAGTTCACCACGAAAGTTGGTGATACCTATATGAAGCTGAAGCCTAACCGCGACGTGGGCGGTGAGTATGCGATGTGGGAAACGGATTGGGTGGAGCTGTTTCGCGGCGCACGTCCTAACGGCATCCTGTTCATGATCGATCACACCGACCCGTTCTTACAAAAGGACGCGCTGAACTTCGTATTACAAATGATTGACGACGAGCCAACCGTGGCTAAATCACTCAAGGCACTTTACATTCTCGTCAATAAATCTGACCTGTGGGGTGATGAAACCACGCTCGACGAAATTTTGCAGCATTACAAGAACGAGCAGAAGCGCCTCAAAAGCCAAGCCGAGCGTGTGGGCTACAAGTGGGAGATCACCGAAGGCAGTATTACCCGTAACCGCGGCGTAACCGAGTTTATGAAGAAGTTCATCAACACACTGCGTCCCGCTGGCGAAAAGTAAGAACGGCAGCTTAAACCATGCGGCAGCTTGTGCTGGAATATGTTTTTGAAGGTCACAAACGTGGCTATAATTTTACTTCGCCAACCAACGGCTTTAATGACGATACACTGAAAACGGTGTGGCGGAATGCGATGCCACGCGGACAGGGGTGGGGTGCGCCTATTTATGAAGGGGCGCGGTCACTGAAGTCTTTCCCGCTGCCAGATGGGCGGCTGGCGCTGGTGGATATGGTGGTAACCGGACTCAAAGATGAGAGTGGGCGGGCGGGTATTCGCCGCGCCGGAATTGACATCATGCAGCCCGGTGAATATCTGGATGCACTGCGGGTACGTTTTAGCCGTTACCCACAGGCGATGCAGGATGAGGCTACCCACAAACCAAGGTTCGGGCGGCGGCGTTTGCCCAAAGTACAGGGCGACTCGCAAGTGGTTGTCGCCCATCCTTATACCACCGCCGAACGCTGGCAAATTATCGAAGCACTGGTGTTATACGAGGCGATTGAGCTGCTCGACCGCCGCTGGTTGGGTGGCAAGTATTTCGCGTTTACCACACTCGCGCTGGAATACCGTGACGAGTCTCAGTTTGTTGTGCTGCCGGAAGCTCGCGCCAGCGAGCTGCAATCCGGTGGCAAACTGCAAGTGACACGGGTCTAAATTAGGCTTTAACTGCTGCATGTTTCCCGATGAGTGGGAAGGTGAAGCGGAACACATTCTCTGGATCATATTTGGCTTTAAGCGCCAGCAGTCGTTCATAATGCGCCGTTCCATATACATCCTTCGCCCGACCCGCAGCCTCATCTCCGGCCATAAAGTTAAAGTAAGCGCCTCCGCTAAAGTGGGGTTGCAACAGCGCTTGTGACTGCTTGATGTGGGCTTGAATGGCTGGGAGTGCTGCTATGTCAAAGACAGGCGTGCCGATGATGTAAATAAATTGGGCATCACGGTTACTGATGGCGCTGTGGTCGGTAGCGGTGCGGCTGATGACCCCGCCGATGTTGCGCAGCTCGTTGGCGAAGATATGCGAAGCCGGGTCAGTCGCTCGTTGAATGATGATGTCAATAGCTTCATCGGTGAGTTCGGTAAACTGGTTGTTTGTCGCGTAAGTTGCAACCGGATCAACCTGATCGTTGCTAATGGTGGCGATTTCGGAGAAAGGCATCACGCGAAACGTGTTTTCGACCGGCATACGCCAATCCAGCCATTCCTGAACGATCCGCTCACCTTCCCGTAAATCACCTGTATAAGCGCCACGAATAAACACCTGCGTTTTGCCACGGATGGCAGGTGGCAGTTGCGGGATGTCTGGTAACTTCACTATAGCGAATGAGGTAGTCATTTCGTCCGGCAGGGTTTTGACCCAATCGCGGTAGAAACGCAGCACATCCCGCGCGGCTTCACCGAGGTAGGTCATGTTACCCCCGTAAAGTTGGGCGACCGGATACACCTTGAACTCAAGGGCGGTAATCACCCCGAAGTTGCCAGTTCCGCCGCGCAGTCCCCAAAACAAATCACTATTTTCGGTCGTGCTAAGGTGGCGTAACTCACCATCGGCTGTAACGATGTCTATGGCGACCACACTGTCGGCAGCATACCCATATTTGCGACCGAGGTAACCGATACCACCCGCGAGTGTATAGCCGACCACACCCACATGCGGTGACGAACCTAGCAGGGGAGCTAACCCATGCGGGAGTAGCACATCGAGTACGTCTTGCCAGATCACCCCCGCTTCGACACTGACGGTTTCAGTTTCCAAGTTCAGTTCGACACCGCGCATGGAAGTCGTCACGATAAGTAAACTGTCGTCCGCAGGGTAGGGGATGCCATGACCAGTTGTTTGCACGGCAATCGGTAAACCGGCTGCACGGGCATAGCGCACACCGATTACAATGTCTTTGGCAGTGGCAGGGACAAGAATCAGCGCCGGATAATGGATGATCGACAGGTTATGTCCTTGCCGAACGGGATCATAATCCGCATCCTGCGGGGTGATAACACGCCCTTCGACCTGCTGTTGTAACGCTTGAAGTTGATTTGTTGTATGGGTTTGAACCATGCCTCGTATTCCTTTTCTGGCTGCATTGACTAGAACAAAGATACACATCACAACGTTGCATATCCCACGATATGAGGGTTAGAATAAACGGTCAACCATCAAAGAAAAGCAATTTGTTGCGTATGCGACAGAAGAGGCGAAATTGGTGCAAAACACATCGACTTTAGAGGATTTACGGGTGCGCCGGACGCGCAAAATGATTCAAGAAGCGCTAATTAATCTGACGGTGGAGAAGGGCTATCCGAACATTACCGTGCAGGATATTGCCGACCGAGCGATGATCAACCGCTCGACTTTTTACCGTCACTACCTCGATAAAGATGACCTACTGGTTCAGTATATGGACGAAGTAACTGCCTTAACCACCGAGGATGACATCGCCGCTGATAAGCTGCGCCCCGGTGATAAGGAAGTGCCGACGGGTTTGATAAAGTTGCTGCGACATATTCAACAGCACAGCGAATTTTACCGTGTTATGCTGAGTGCGAACGGGCATCCAGTGGTGACTGACCGCTTGCGCCGGAACGCGGAAGACCGCTTTCGCTACCTGCTGATGAGGCCGGGGATTAAGCCCAACGAAACCACGACACCACTGGATATGCGCCTGACGTATATCTCGTGCGCGGGGATTGGTGCGATTTCGTGGTGGGTCGAGAATAAGATCCCATGTACGGCGGAAGAACTGGCGATATGGGTGGGTGAATTAAGCACCGCCAGCCTTGGCTTTTCGCTGCGTCAGCCTAAACTTCTCGCCAATGGTTCACTGACTTAACTTCTCATGCCTTGACCCAAATTGAGGGAGCAATCAATTGAGTTGAGGCATTACCAACTAAAGAGAATTGGCGGGTACAGCATGGTTTCTAATCGCCAGTCTTGCTAATCCTTGCGTTCCCACTCTGCGCCGCGCACTTGGTGTAAGTCGCGCCATTCGCGGGTGACGGTGACGCTGCCGAGTTCGCGCTGGATTTCACGCGCGGCCAGCCCGACGATGGCGGCGAAGGTCGGGTAGGCGAATTCGATTTCCGCGACTTGATCGACCGTGAGTTTCCCCGCGATACCTGCCGCGACCATCGACACGACTTCGACCGCCTGCTCACCGACGACATGGGCGCCGATCACCAATTTGCTGTCGCGGTCTACAATCAGCTTACAAAACCCAACAGTATGCCCATCAATCACAGCGCGATCCATATCGGCATAGGGGACGACCGCCACCACGGGATTGCCGCGTTCGCGAGCCTGCGCTTCGGTCAGACCAACGCCGCCGTATTCGGGGTCGGTAAAGCCGCCGTGCGGGACAAGTTTGTGGTCGGCTTTGCGGTTCGCACCGAGCAGGGCATTTTCGGCTGCGACCCGTGCTTGGGCGCTGGCACTTTGTACCAGCATCATTTTGCCGGTGATGTCGCCCGCTGCGTAAATGTTGGGGGCGGAGGTGCGTAGATAGTCATCGACCTTGATATAGCCGCGCTCGGTGGTGACACCCGCTGCGTCCAGATTGAGCCGCGCGATATTTCCCGGCCAGCCGACTGACAGCACAACAGCGTCAGTAGTGAGTGTCTTTTCCTCGCCATCATGTTTGTAGATGAGATGCTTACGGTTGTCGTGCTCCTCGATACGCACGAGGGTTTCGATGCCGGTAATGATGGTTATGCCGTGACCAACCAATTCTGCCGACACGGTTTGTTCGACCAGCGCATCCTCTGTCAGCAGCAGGCGTGGGGCGATCTCCATAAGTGTTACCTGTGAACCAAAGGCGTTGAAGATCGACGCGAGCTGGCAGCCGGTCGCGCCGCCGCCCACAAATACGACCGACGCCGGAAGCTTATCCAGACGCCACACATCGCTGTGGGTGAGTGCAAGCTCGCCACCGGGTAAATTCAAGCGCCGTGCTGAACCACCGACGCACAGCACAAAGTTTTTGGCGTGGATGTGCCGCCCGTCTTCCAACTCGACGGTGTTTGGGTTGACGAAATGGGTGTTGCCGGCGTGGGTGAAAGTTTCAATGCCGACTTCGTTCAAGTGGTCAAGGAGCTGCTTTTTTTCTTGCACCTGATACACCACCTGCTGGGTGCGGCGCATGGCAGCGGCGAAATCAAGCTGTGGAGGATTATCGAAAATTAATCCGTAGTCGGCGAACTGTTGGGTATCGCGCACCAAGCGGGCGGCTTTGGCGAGAACGCGGGTGGGTACGCAGCCGTCATTGGTACAGGTTCCGCCCATGTTGCCGCGTTCGATGAGTGCCACTGATGCGCCGAGTTCACGGGCGCGTAGGGCAGCCGTTACACCGGCTGGGCCGCCGCCCAGAATGATGATGTCATACATGCGTATTGTCCCCATTGAAATGTTCGTTGATGTTCATGAGGATTGTAACGCATTCGGTGGCGAGGTGCGTTGGACTTTGGCGTGATTTTTCTCACGATGTTTGGTGATGAGTGCCAGCGCTTCTTCGCAACCTATCTTGAGAATTGTTCGAGTGTTTTAGTACGCACACAGCAGCTATACCAGTTGGGCTTACAACCAGCCGCTTATTTAGCGCGGCGACAACTTCAGAATGTCGGCGGCGTGTTCGTTTTCGTGCGTGGCTGCGTCGTGTATGAATTGGGCGAGGGGTAGCCGACCCCACGGAAACTGGATGACGGTGTTGAAGTCAGGAATATCGTTCATCATGCGTTTGATGGCATAGCGGCTGATGTCACATTCCAATTTGAGGTTTTCGGTCGTGCCGGTTTGTCGTTCAGCGACGAAATGCGCGTTGGCCTCATCCAAGTTTTTGAGGTTGTCATAAGGATAGGTTTTGAGCGCTTGGGCGTGGGCATGACTCTGGAAAAACTCGAATACACAGGCTTCCCATCCGGCGATGTGGGCAAAGAACTCGCGCTTCGTCCAACCGGTGTAGATCAGTGTGGCAGGGTCAAGCGCATCGAGGATTTTCCACAGGTGGTCGCGTGCTTGGTCGAGTTCGGCAATTAAGGTGGCTTTGTTTTCTACCATGATATTAGCTCCCGTTTACTTACCTGAGTGTACAGAGTGCCTGCCGGATTTCGCCGAGGTGATAGGCGGTGTGAACTACAATCGCCAGCGACCCGCCGATGCGGTCATCATCCCAATCGTCAACCGTGTGCAGCAGGGCGGAAATGCGCTCGTAAGTGGCTTTAAGATGCTGGTTCAGCGCTGCCCATTCCGCGTCCGTTACGGCTTCCACACGTCTCCAAATATCGCCCCAATCGACCTTGCCGATTTCCTCATCCTTGATCGCTTTTTCCAGCACTTCCATATAGAAGGTGACGTGGGCGACCTGTGCCGCCAGCGAGGCGCAGTGGGCAGAAACCGGACGCGAGGCTTCGGCGGCAGTGATGGTGGCTAACGTCTCGAAAAGTGAAGTGCCTTTATCAAGGTACACGCCGTGATGGTTCTCGAAGGTTTCTTCGAGGACGGCGAACAGGTTGTTAGTGAAGTTTTCGGCGCTGATCGGTTTTGGCATGGGTGTCCTTTGTTTTTTCAGATGATGATTGCAACGTAAGTGATAGGTGTGGTTTGGTGGCACGGACGCGATGTCCCACGGGAGGCTGCGCACTATCGCGTCCCTACATATGTGGTTTGGCAATTTATTGGGTTCAATGATACCACTTACCCAATTACCACTACCTTTTTAGGATCATCCAAATCGTCAAGTTGGGCTGAGACTTTGATACTGACGGTGCATCAAATCAGACTGTTCATGATCTGCTGCGTCCTGCGAGTCGATTACATCCTTATGTTCGCGGTAATAGAGTAGGGCTGCTAATACCTGTTCTTCGGAGAGCGTGAATTGATAAGCCAGATCGGCAATCGAAGCCTGATTGGTTTCGTGGGCAGACGCTACGAAGGCGACAGGCAGCTTGCGCCCCCGTAGATGCGGTCGGTCACCACGCGTTTCAATATATTTGCTCAGGTCAATCGGTGCTGGTGTAATCGTTGTCATATACCGTACTCCAACAGTTGATACGCATAGTCTAGCTTAAAACACCCTGCTTAGAAAGCACCTATCCGCCCGTCTTTACCCACCCTAACCCGATGCGACCACGTTCTTTCTCGATATTGGTGATCTCCACCTGCACAATATCACCGACACTCAAGGTAACATCACGCGGGATTTGGCTGCGGTGGAGTAAGCCGTCCTGCTTCACGCCAATATCGACGAATGCGCCGAAGTCCACCACATTGCGTACGGTGCCGCTGAGTTGCATCCCCGCCGCTAAATCATCGACCGACAGCACATCACTGCGCAGGATGGGCAGGGGAAGGTCTTCGCGCGGGTCACGACCAGGGCGCAAGAGCTGCTCGAAAATATCGGTCAGGGTCGGTACGCCGGTATCGAGTTCAGCGGCAAGCTGGGCAAGGGGTTGGGCGGCTTGCAGTTGGATGAGGGCTGACGTACGGTCGGCGGGTGGCGTGTCGGCTTTCAACCCTGCGCGTTTAAGGACAGCCTGCGCGACCGGATAACTTTCGGGGTGGATGGCGCTGGTGTCGAGCGGGTTTTTGCCACCGCGAATACGCAAGAATCCTGCCGCCTGTTCAAACGCTTTCGGGCCGAGGCTGGCGACTTTCTTCAAGCCGCTGCGGTCGGTGAACACGCCGTTGGTGTCGCGGTGGGCGACGATACGTTCAGCCAGTTTTGGCCCGATTCCCGCGACATGGGTGAGCAGTGCAGGTGAAGCCGTGTTGACATCCACCCCCACGCGGTTGACCACGGTTTCCACCACACCATCCAGCGCAGCGGTAAGCTGGGTCTGGTTGACATCATGCTGGTACAAGCCCACCCCGATGGACTGCGGGTCGATCTTCACCAGTTCCGCTAAGGGATCTTGAGCGCGGCGGGCAATTGACACCGCACCGCGCAGCGTCACATCGAGGTCGGGCAGTTCTGCGCGGGCGAGTGGGCTGGCGCTGTAAACACTCGCTCCTGCTTCGCTGACCATGATGTACTGCACCCCTTGACGGCTGCGAGTGATTTCGGCGGCAAGCTGTTCGGTTTCGCGCGAGGCCGTGCCGTTGCCGATGGCGATCAGCGTGATGTGGTGCTGGCTGATGAGCGCATCCAAGGTTTTGAGGGCGGTTGACCACTGCTTCTGCGGCTCATGTGGATAAATGTTGCCGGTTGCCAGCACTTTGCCGGTCGGGTCAACCACCGCCACCTTGCAGCCTGTGCGGAAGCCGGGGTCTAACCCTAACACGGTTTGCCCTGTGAGCGGCGGCTGGCTGAGTAACCCCCGCAGGTTGCTGCCAAACACGTTGATGGCGTGCTGCTCGGCTTGTTCGCTGAGGGTGGTGCGCACATCGCGCTCGATGGCCGGCAGCAGCAGACGTTTGGCTGCGTCGTCGATGGCCTGCGCCAGATGCTCAGCCAGCGGCGAACGGCGGTCAGGGCGGAAGGCACCCTCGACCGCTTGCCACCAATCGCGCTCGGCAATATCGACTTTGACTCGCAGCACCTTCTCGGTTTCGCCGCGGTTGATGGCTAACACCTGATACGGTTTGATGCGGCTGAGCAGAGTTTCGTAGTCGTAGTATAGACGGTAAGTGCCTTTGTCGTCGGGCGTATCCTCGATGCGGCTGGCACGCAGCAAGCCGTAGCGCAGTGCCTTCTGCCGCACCTGCCCACGCACATCGGGATGGTCGCTAACGGCTTCCGCCACAATGTCCCGCGCCCCCGCCAGTGCATCCTCCGCTGTTGGCACATCGGCGCTGATGAACGGGTGGGCGATCTGCTCGGCGGTTTTGTTGTCGCGCACCTGCTGCAAGATAAGATCAGCCAGCGCTTGCAAGCCTTTTTCACGCGCGATACCGGCGCGCGTGCGGCGCTTCGGTTTGTAGGGCTGGTATAAATCTTCGAGTACCGTCATGGTTTCCGCCGCGTCGATCTGCTGGCGCAGGTCGGGTGTCATCAAACCCTGCTCGTCGATGCTGGCGATAATGGTTTCGCGGCGTTCATCCACATTGTGCAGCAGGGTAGCCGCCGCCAAAATTTGGCGAATCGCGTCTTCATCTAATCCGCCGGTGGCTTCTTTGCGGTAGCGGGCGATGAAGGGCAGGGTATTCCCCGCGTCTAACAGTTGCAGCGTGGCGGCGACCTGCGGGATCGGGAGTTGGAGTTGTCGGGCGATTTTCTGATCGTAGTTGGGCATGTAAGAGTTCACCGCATCTATATATGGAAAGGTGGATTGAACCACATCCCTGTGTTGGCGGGAAGATAGAATTTTGAAGGCTTTTGTTAGTTGCGAAATTTTGGAGATCGCTTACCCTTATCTTTCTGCACCTCCAAATCCGAAATCTGCGTATAGATTTGGTTTGTGAATTCAAATGTTGGGCAAATGTTAGGGGTGCTGCGGTTACACTGTAGCCAGTATAGGACTGAGGACATTGCAGATATGATGAGCATGATTGCTGACTTTGAACCCCTGTTTGAAAAACTTCGCAGTAACAGCCCCATCCTCCAGCGGGTCGCCATTAGCGAACTGAGCACGATATTTAACCCGCAGTGTGTCGAACCGTTAACGCAGGTGGTGCGCTCTGGCAGCCGTGGGGTTGCAGTCGAGGCCGCACGTGTACTGGCAAAGATTGGTGAGCCGTCCGTTTCGTCGCTTATTCAACTCCTAAGCGAAGATAACCATGATGTATGGGCGGTTGCTTCCGCCACGCTGCTCATGATTGGTTCAAAAGCGGTTCCCGGTTTGATGGAAGCCGCCCGCAGCCGCAACCCGCAGCTTCAAACCCTAGCCATCGCGGTGTTAGGTCAAATCGGCGACTCACGTCCGGTTTCGCTGCTTATTCTGGCGCTGCATTCCGAAGAATCCGCGTTGCAAACGGCTGCTGCTGTGGCGCTGGTACGCATCGGTACCGCTTCGGTCGAGCCGCTGCTCGAAGTTATGGCTGCGTTTGATAAACCCAACATTCGCCGTGCTGCGATTGAAATTCTGAAGCAGATTGGCGAAGAAGCGATTGACCCCCTTATCCATGCCCTCTACGAATCGAGCGATTTGGAACGCAATCAGGCCGCGTGGATGCTCGGCGAAATCGGTGGCAGCGCGGTCGAACGGCTGATTAACGCGCTGTATTCCAACGACTCGCAGGTGCGTTACACGGTCGCCATCGCCCTCGGTCAGATGAAAAGCAAAGCCGCCGTGCCTGACCTGATGAAGCGCTTGGATGACGTGAGCTATGTGGGTGCCAGCGGCCAACGGGTGTGCGACGCTGCTGCGGATGCCCTCCAGCGCATTGGCACCGAAGAAGCTTTGAACGCCGCCCATAAATGGTCGCGGAAATAATCACCCTCAACCTGTTGTATTGATTCATTCTGAAGCGCATTTGAAAACGGCTTTACCTTGAGAGGGTTATAAGCTCTATTTGACCGTCTCTCGCTGTTCAATGTTGGTGAGGGAAGGTATACAATGTTGGGCGCGTATGTAAACGCCCATATCGTGGGCAGGAGCTAATCGTGTTCAACGAAGCACCCGTATTCACCGCGCTGGCTGACCCGCTGCGTCGTCAACTACTGGTGAACCCCTCAACGAACTGGATGAGTGGATTCGAGCCTTGAACGCCAAGTGGGATTCGCGTCTGCTGCGGCTGAAAAACTTATTGGAGAGCGATCTGCCTGATGAAAACCCCTAACGCTGCCTGCCCCTGTTGGAGCGGCCTCGCCTACGAAAAATGTTGTCAGCCGCTGCACAAGGGCGGCGAAGCACCAACACCGGAGGTGCTCATGCGGTCGCGTTACAGCGCCTATAAACTCGGCCTTGTCGATTACATCATGAAAACCACTCATCCCGATGGCCCACGCTTTCAGGCGGATACGGCTGCGTGGAAACATGACATCGAAGCATTCTCTAAGCACACCCACTTTGCAGGGTTACAAATCCTGAGTGCTAGCGAGGATAAAGTGATGTTCCGCGCCACGCTCTTTGCCAACTCGCAGGATGTGTCGTATACAGAAATCAGTGTCTTTCGCCAGCATAATGGACATTGGAAGTACTTCTCCGGCGCACACCTCGATCCCTAACCATCGGATTGGGCAACCTTCCCCCCGGCGCTATACTCTAGGCAATAATGTTTCAGCTTATTGGAGGGATTGCCGAATGGGTGATGATACGCAAAAGATACAGGGACGGCTTGCAGGTAAAGTAAGCATCGTGACGGGCGCGGGGCGCGGCATCGGTAAAGCGATTGCCCGAAAGTTGGCGGTTGAAGGCGCTGCCGTGGTGATCGCCGAGGTGGATGCCGAACCCGGTCAGCAGGCCGCCGCTGAATTAACCGCTGATGGTTATCGGGTGCTGTTTGTGCAAACCGATATTACGCGCGAGGCCAGTGTGCAAAGCGCCGTTCAGCAAACGGTTGCCGCTTTCGGCAAGTTGGACATCCTCGTGAACAACGCCGGCAAAGATTTCAACTTCGACGCGACCACCATGACCGAAGCCGACTGGAACACCGCGATGGATGTTGACCTCAAAGGCGTGTGGTTGTGCTGCAAACATGCCATCCCGCGCATCTTGGAGCAGGGCGGCGGTTCCATCGTCAACATCGCCAGCGTTCACGCCCGTGCTACCTCACCCAACTACTTCCCCTACGGCGCGGCAAAAGCGGCGGTTGTCGGCCTCACCCGCAGCCTCGCGCTCGACTTCAGCCCCAAGGGTATCCGCGTCAATGCCATCTGCCCCGGCTGGGTGATGTCGGATGCCATCGCCGCGTGGATCAAATCGCAGCCTGATCCCCAAGCTACCGAGGATCATATTGTTAGCCTACAACCCGTGCGCCGTATTGGTCTGCCGGAAGAAATTGCCAATTTCGTGGCCTTTGTCGCCAGCGACGAAGCCAGTTATATTACGGGGGCTGAACTTGTGATTGACGGCGGGTTAACCGCTCAGTACCCCCAATAAATAAAAGGATGTTGTTAATGAAAGCGCTCGTTTACGAAGCACCCTACCAGATGACCGTGCATGATGTGCCAGTGCCGACGGTGGGTGCGGATGAAGTATTGATTAAGGTTGCTTATTCCGGCATTTGCGGCTCGGAACTCAGCGGGTTTGAAGGCAAAAATTCGCTGCGCAAACCGCCGTTGATTATGGGGCATGAGTTTAGCGGCGTGATTACCGAAATCGGCGCACAGGCCGCCATCACCCGCCCCGACTTACAAGTGGGTTCACAAGTGACCGCCAACCCGCTCGTCACCTGTGGGCAGTGTGAATACTGCCTCGTCGGTCGCCAGCAGCTTTGCCCCAAACGCAAACTTTTGAGCGCCAGCTTACCGGGCAGTAACGCCGAGTACGTGACCGTCACCGCCACCAATGTGCTGGTACTGCCGGAAGGTATGGCACTCACCACCGCCTCGCTGACCGAACCGATGGCTTGCGCCGTACACACCGCCCGTATCGTTTCACCGCACCCCGGCGAAACCGCGCTGGTGGTCGGGGCAGGGCCAATTGGCTTGATGACCATTCAAGCACTCGCTGTTTACGGCCTCAAGACGATTTACTGTGCCGACCTCAACGCCGAACGCTTGGCGATGGTCGAGTCCTTGGGTGCGGTTCCAGTTAACCTGAAGGAATGGAATGGCCCCGTCGATATCGCTATTGATGCCGTGGGCGCTTCCGCCACCCGTCAGAGCTGCGCTAAAGTCGTGCGTGCCGGTGGGCGCGTGGCGTGGACTGGCCTCCACGAAGCCGAGTCCGCACTGCCGATAAACGACCTCATTCGTCGCGAGATTGTCGCTTACGGTTCATTCGCCTATAACCCGCTGGACTTCAAAGCCGCGTTGGATGGCTTGGCAAGCGGCGTGTTCGCTTTGCAACCGGCGTGGACGCGCATTGAAACGTTGGAAAAAGGCAGCGCTTGCTTCGAGGAACTGCTGCACGGCTCGTCGGTATCTAAAATTTGGCTGCAACCCGGAGAACTCTCATGAAAATTACCGCTGTTACCCCCCTCGTCCTCGGCACACCGTGGCGTAACCTCACCTTCGTCAAGGTGGATACGGACGAGGGTATTTACGGCTTGGGCGAAGTACGCCTGAACAACCGTACCAACGCGCTGCTCGGCTATCTTACCGAATCCGTCCCGCGTTACGCCATCGGCATCGACCCCTTCGACACCGAGTCGCTGGTCTCGCGCATGACCATCAACGACTACGGTCGCATGGGCGAAGTCACCATGTCGGCGCTTTCCATCCTCGAAATTGCCTGTTGGGATATTATGGGCAAGGCGTTGGGGCAGCCCTGTTACCGCCTGATGGGTGGTGCCGTGCGTGATAAAATCAAGGCCTACGCTAACGGCTGGTATACGGTCGAACGCACGGCGGAAGCCTTCCACGCCGCCGCTTTGAAAGTGGTCGAGCGTGGCTATCTCGCCCTCAAGATTGACCCCTTCGGCGCGGGACGTTACGAACTCAGCTTGGACGAACAGGCGCGTTCTACCGCCCTCATCGAAGCCGTACGGGATGCCATCGGCCCCGACCGCGAAATTATGGTCGAGATGCACGGGCGCTTTAATCCCGCCACCGCGATTATTATGGCGCGTAAACTAGCCCCATTTCGTCCCGCGTGGATCGAAGAACCCTGCCCGCCGGAAAACTTGCCGGAACTCAAGCGAGTCGCCGAGCGCGTCGAAATTCCCATCGCCACTGGCGAACGTCTGCACACCATGAACGAATTCCGCCCGCTGTTCGACTTGCAAGCCGTTGACATCATCCAGCCGGACATCACCCATTTTGGCGGGATGTCGCAGGTACGCCGTTTGGCTGCATGGGCGGATGTGTATAACGTGCTGGTTGCCCCGCACAACGTTGGTGGGCCGGTCAGCACGGCTGCAGCGCTGCATGTTGCCGCCTGTACGCCCAACTTCATGATTCAAGAACACTTCAACGACTTTGCCGACTCGTGGGTCAAGGGCGCTGCCCCCGGCGTGCCGGAGGTGGTCGATGGCTACTTCGCCCTGCCCGATAAACCGGGTCTGGGTGTCGAGTTGAACGAGGCGCTTTTCGCCGAACATCCGTATGTCGAAGGCCACTTTGATCTGTTCAAAGATGAGTGGCACCGCCGGGAGAAAAACTAAGGATGTTGTATCGTAGATTTTTACTTGGTGGTATAGTGCTACATATTGATTGAATTGGTTGGATGTGGAAGGACTTCATATGTCAGATATTCAGCAGCTTTCGCGGACTAAAAATCCTTCCACAAAATCACCGGCACCCGTTCAAAAAAGCGCTGTGCCAGAAACGCCGGAAGCAGTTACCCCTGCCGACATGCAGTCGCTCACCCCCTCGCGGATCAAGTACCTTCAACGCACCATAGGCAACCACGCACTCGGTAAAATAATGGGGCAAACACAGGCAAAACCCCTGTCTGCCCACACTATGAGCCTGCGTATCCAGCGGGCGCTGCCTGCCGCTGGGGATTATACCCCTATCAGCGACACGGTAGGTACGGCCGTCGATGAATACAACAAACTTGCCAAACCGACCACCGCGCCCGAATATAACAATGTGTTCAAAGCCATGCAGAAGGTCGAGCGAGCTGTCTACACATGGTTTGATACCTTCACCACGACCAACCAGAATTTTGGCGATAATGTTAATGCCGCCAAGATGAACGACCTACTCTCCAAATTAGAAGTCGAGCACCGTGCCATGATCGACAGCTCGAAGAACCTCACCGAGGTGCTGCCGTTCGATACCACCGGCCTCACCGGTACCGAACTCACCGCCATGAAAACGCTCTGGCAAGACATCGTGAATAAGCGCGGCAAGATTCAGTTAGTTGGCGGCGACGACTTTAACAAGAAAACCCTCTCGCATCTGGGGCGCATCCTCTCAACCCCCACCGGACGCCAGATGTTAGGCTTCCTGAACTCGCCGCCCCCCAAAGGTTATAAACCGGGCGAGAAACCCGAACTCACCAACATCTATATTGGCGAAGCATTGGCACAACTGCCGGATACCGTTAAAAATGCCTCGCCGGAGTTGGAAGATCGTAACCGTGCCGAGGCGCAGCCCCTCAATATTGATGAAGACAACGGACGTTCAGTCGAAAGCATGACCGCTGTTAAGTCGAGTACATTTTGGTTTAAACCGAAAAAATCTGACTACCCGACCATCGACCCTACGAACATCGCTGGCATCCGCGATGCACTGATGAGTGGCAAAAAGGGCTTCGTCTATAACAAGCGTAAGTACAAATTCAACAAGAACCGAACCGGCGCGTTTGTCACCAACGTTGAACACGCCTCGCTGCATCCGGCGAAAGGCAGTGGTAATCAGATTCAAAGTCCGACATGGGTTACACTGGCTCATGAACTCGGTCATACGGTGAACATGCGCGGCGGTGGTACCACCCTTAAGGCTACCGAACTTTCTAGCCTCGGTGGTAAAGGTGCGGATGCGGAAAAGTGGGACAACCCCGAAGAACTGTTGAACATCGAGAATATCGAAAATGCTGTTCGTAAGGAAGCTGGCTTAACCGAACGATTCGGCCATCGCCCGCCCGACTGGTTGCTGAAAATTGCACCCAAGGTTCGTTCGCAGTTACTCAAACCACTGAATGAGTTGTATAAACTCGACCAGAAGAAATACAACTTTAATGATAATAAGAAATGGGAAGCGGCCTATAAACTGGTCAACACCATGAAAGCCCAAATCGCTGTGGATGCCGAAGCTTTGGATGATGTAAAAGCAGAGGTTAAAAAATACATCGACGAAGATGTGGATGACTCGACCGAATTGCAGTTACATACCAAAGCCATTACCCTATATAACGCAGCGCTGATCGAAATCGATAAGCTGCTGTCCGGCTAAAGCGGTGGATAGCGCTTCTTAACAGGTGTTCCAAAAATGGTTAACGCTCCATCGTATAAAATGCCGCTGCCCGGCAGGCTGGTTCAGGTTGGCGGTTATACCATCCACACGCAGGTGATGGGGCAGGGACAGCCAACCGTCGTGTTCGAAAACGGTCTTGGCGGCTCTGGTTTGCAGTGGATGCATGTGCAGCCGCAGGTTGCCAAATTTACTCGAACGCTGAGCTATGACCGCGCGGGGCAGGGCTGGAGCGGCGCCAACCCGCATCCGCGTACCCCCCGGCAGGTGACAGGCGAACTGCACCAACTCCTTGCTGAATTGCAACTACCGCCGCCTTATATTTTCGTCTCGCATTCCTTCGGTGGGCTAATCAGCCGCTACTTTTACCACCAGTATCCAGCGGAAGTTCAGGCCATCGTGCTGGTTGATTCATCTCATGAATTGCAGATGGAAATCATTAAAGAATATCAACGCCTGACCGTCACCCAAAAAAGAGCGATACGGATGATCGGCTTCGCGGCCTATATCCCATTTGTTGGCTCATTTTTAGCGACACAAGCGCTGAAGGAGTTTCGCCCCTTTATGGCGGATGAAACGTGGCGACAGTACATCGCCTACGCGAGTAAACCGGCTTTTTATAACGGGATGCTTGCCGAGATGGAAGCATTCGATCATTATTTTGGCAAAGCAAGTATCATCCCCAATACCCTCGGTGATTTGCCGCTGCTCGTGATGACCGCCGCCGAAAGCCTCCTCCATTCGCCTGCACAGGGTGGCCTTACCCCCGCGCAATTGAATGCTGCCCACCATCAGCGGCAGGCAGAATTGGCGCAGCTATCCACACGCGGGCAGCATATCTTCGTGCCACAATCGACGCATCTCTCGATCCTACTGAATCCCACCCACGCCCAATTCGTTATTGATGCGGTGCAGCAGTTTGTAGAGGATTTGAGGGGGAAATCTCTTTAAATTGGATAAGGGATGCGCCAGATGGATGGACGTTATCCGCTGCTCGATATGAACTCAAACACCCCCTTAAATGCACCATAAGCGTTAACTCATATGTTGCGCGGCCTCAACATCCGACTTAATCGCCTGCGTGGATATTGGCTTGCCGATTGCCTATGATGACTCAGGCTGTTCTACCCATTTTTAATCCACCTACTACCGATTTGAGAGGCATCATTCACCATGCAGTTTCGTCATAAGATGAGTTGCGTACTTATCGCGCTTGCTATTTTGATACCCGTGTTCGGTGTCGCACACGCGCAGGACGCAACCGGATGCGAAGCCGGTTTCCACTTGTTTGAATCCGACTTACTAACCACCGACCCACTGTGTATCCCTGAAGCGCCCCAGCGCATCGCCGCTGTGGATACGTTTACTTTCGAAACACTGCTCGCGCTCGGTATCAAACCCGTTTCTGGCCCCTTCATCGAAACCTTCCTGCGCGATCACACCCAGTTTACCGATGCGGTTGAAGGTGTTATCGATACCGATTTCCCCGTCAACCGTGAATCGCTGCTCTCCGCTAACCCCGACCTGATTATCTCGATTCAACCGTGGATCAGCGAGATTTACGACGACCTCTCCAGCATCGCCCCCACCGTCAGCATCCGTTACGACGGTGACAATGCATGGCAGGCTGTGGTCAATACAGTCGGCGTGGCCATCAACCAGCAGGACGCGCTGGATGCCGGTTTCGCCGCTTATAACGACCGCCTCACGACCTTCAAGAGCCTGACCGAAGCTGCGCCCGTCGGTGATGTCGCCATCGTGTTCCTGCTGCCTGATCAGTTGTATCCGTTCATGAATACAACCTTTTCCGGTCAAATCCTTGAGGATGCCGGCTTGAATTTCCCCGCCGCCTTGGTCGAAGCCGCCGCTGGTGGTGACCTCACGGACATCAGCGCCGAACGCCTTGACTTGCTGGGTAGCGCCGAGCATATTTTTGTGGTTACATCCGGCTTTTCTGATGAGGATTTGGCGCAGTACGCGGAATTGATTGCCACCTTGGAAGCCAACCCCCTGTGGAACACACTCCCCGCCGTACAGGCCGATAACGTGCATATCGTCGGGCGCGATTGGCTCGGCTCGTCGCTCGTCGCCGCCAATGTCGTGGTTGATGATCTGCTCGAAGGTATCCACAATGCCGTCGTCGCGGATGTCTCACCCGACCCCTTCCTGCCTGCTGCCGAAGCCACGCCAGAAGTTACCGAAACATCCGCCAGCTAAACAGATACCCATTTTCTCGTAGGGAACGGTCTCAGACCGTTCCGTCTACCTCTCAGTAGGGCACACGGCTGTGTGCCCTTTGCATCTCTATTCGCCCACTACCCACTCCATCGGTGACCAGATCACGCTGATAATCTCCCAATCTGGCAGCAGTGGTTCCATCGCTTGCCCGTCTTGCCACAGAAATGCCTTACGCTCGCGCAGGTGAACGACCGCGTTTCCATCCGGCGCAATATCTGCCTCGCCTTCATACGGAATTGACACCACATCACCATCTGCCGCCACGATCTCCCATCCGGTCGATACCGGTTTCAGCTTCGCACCGGTTCCGGTTGTCAATTGCAGCAGCGGTGGCGTTTCAAGGTCGCGCAGCGTTTGTGTCTCCGCCTCGACCACCTGCCAATGGTCGTCCATATCCTGACGCGCAATCACCCACTCACCGCCATCGTTCGCCCACACCACACGCGGCAGGTAATCCGTATCCGCGATCACCTGCTGGAACGTTCCCGCTTCACCCACCGTTTCCAGCGCCAGCACGGCTCGCTCGCCCTCACCTTGCTTAACCGTGTGGGCAATCGTCTCGCCCCAGCCGACAAGGTTCGCTAATGTGAATTCGCCAATGTCGTTGGCGTTCATCGTCAATCCTTTTGCGAAGATCATTTCCTTCTGCGTCGAAAGTTCATAGATCACCAGTTTTCCCCCGTTCACACTGCCATCCCATGTAAACCACGCCAGCTTGCTGCTGTCCGGCGACCACACCGGATTGCTGCGGTTTGCTGCTGCTTGGGTAACGCGCGTGAATTCATGCGTATCGACGTCCATCAACCACATGTCCATCGGGTCTGCATAATCAGGGCTGAAGGTGTAATCGCCCGCCGCTGCCTCTTCCACTGTCGCTTCCTCAATCGCCGCGAAAGCAATCGTGCTGCCGTCTGGTGACAGCGCCGGTGCGGTTACATTTGCTAGGGTTGTCAGTGGGGTAGGGGCAGCATCACCCACTCGGTAGGCATACAAGTTGCCATAACGGGATGCCCACGGTGCGGGGTTTTCGCGCCGTAGCAAGATCATCGCTTGCTCTTCTTGCGCCCATGTGGGGGAGATCCCGAAGCCTAAAACGAGTAGTAACACGCCGAATCGTAACCAACGCATCATCGTGCCTCCTTCTATATACGCTACAAATTTGTTTGTAACATATAAAGAAGGTTGTTGGTTGGGCGCTCAACCTCCGCTACCCACACGCTGCCCGAAGTATGAGTGTCGATTACGCGGATGATGTCAAAGCGGCTAAGGTTCGATAGAGAAGTGGGCTGCGTCCGGTATCGGTTCACCCGCATACGCCAGCACAATTTGGCTGCGCGGAATCCCCCGCTGGAGTAATGACTTATAGAGGGGGCGATCAGTATTATCGTCCTCGATGATGATTTGCTCACCATAGATCCGTGCCATGACCACCAGCCCTGAACCGGTGGGGTTCGGATAATCAATCGAGACAACCGCATAGGTGCCATGCTCGTCGTCTAACAAAGGGAAAAGGCGCAGATTTCCGCCCCGACCACTTCCCGCATACCAAACAATTTCTTCGCGGATAATTGTCCTCAAGTCCATTCGACAATCTCCTCACTGACATGTATACGTTTTGGCAAAACCCTCTACGTCTTTGTGACAATTACCCTTTGCGTTCTTTGCCTCTTAGCACCTTTGCGTTGGGTTCTAGAATCGCCTCTGAGTCTCTGTGTTAAAACTCTTTGCGTTCTCTGCGACTTAGCGCTTTTGCGTTAAAATTGCCTTGGCGATTCGTATTGGCTCTTTTACTCCAACCCCTCAATGAACCGCTTCAGCGTTGAAATCGCCGTGTCGTACTCGTCCAATGGCAGATGCTCATTCGGCGTGTGGTCAAGGTTGCTGTCCCCCGGCCCATAGGCCACCATCGGGCATGTCCACCGTGCCGCTACCGTGTTCATATCACTCGTGCCGGACTTCAGCACAAACCCCGGTACGCCGCCTTCCGCCCGTATCGCGCCCATCAACCCCCGCACCAACGGGTTGCCACGGTCGGATTGATACGCGATTTCCTGCCCCCACACCCGCAGCTCACCATCCGGTTGGGCAATCGCCTTCAACGCCTGCGCCACATCATCCGGCGTAATGCGCGGCGGCAAACGGAACGACACATGCATCGTCAGGGTTTCGTTGAAGTAATCCGAACTCGTGTTGATCGACCGCAAACCCGGCAGCAGTTGGTCAAAGAACCGTTCAATGCCCGCGTTCTCCCGCTCCGCCCAATCCAGCACCCGCTGCCAGAACTCCGACCCCAGCGCCCCTACTGTCGGCTCCGGTCGCGCCGTATGCGCCACTTCTCGCCGCAGCGTATACTCCACCAGCACCCGCCCCTTGTACCCCAGCGTAATCCGGTTGCTGCTGCTCGGTTCACCGATGATGCAGTAATCCGGCGTAAAATTCTCGCTTACGTAATTAGAACCCTTGCCGCTGGCGATTTCTTCTTCCACGCACCCTGCCACGATCACCCGCCAGCCTTCGGGAATGGTCGCCTGTGCCGTCGCCTCCGCAAATGTAGACAGTGACCCCTTCGCGTCCACGCTCCCACGCCCATAGAGCGCATATCCCGCGCTCAGCTCGGCAAACGGCTGCGTTGTTACTTCGCCCTCGGTTTGCTCACTCGTCAGCGCCGCCACCCGCACCGGAATGTCACCGGGGAACGTGTCGATGTGCCCCAGAAGGATCAGGGTTTTAGGCGCATTCGTCGCCCCGCGAATCCCGAATGCATTCCCCGCGCCGTCCGAGTAAGCTTCAAACCCCCGTTCGCTCATCCACCGGACGAGATATTGCACGGCAGGGGCCTCGAGTGTGGAAGGGCTGTAACGTTTGACCAGTTCAAGCAGCAAATCAGAATGGGGCATAGTAATATCATGTCTTTATGGATGTAGATAATGACCAGTAGTTTATAAAACCGCCGCTAATTCCGCCACCGTGCATTAACATGCCTTTTGCTTAACTTTTGTAAGTGCCCGTTTGAAAAATTGGATTTCTAAGGGCGCAAACCTTGCGTTCTCATTTGCCACTCCAACTTTTCTTTCTGTGGCACAGGGTATCAGAGCCTATTTAAAAAGGTCGGGTTTTTTATTGTAGTCATGAGGCGTGTTTCATCCGTGCCACCAACCACCAACATCTTCTTCTCGTAGGGGAGGGTCTCAGAGCGTGTTTAAAAAGATCGAGTTAGAATTTTGTAGGGACGCGGCACGCTGCGTCCGCTTAACCTACGTCAAACAATGTCTTTCGTAAAGAATGCTCTCAGACCATTCCGTTTTCCCGCGTAACAGGGGCGTGCTCTGGATTAGGGGAAGGGTATATCCGCGCCTCATAGTTGATTTAAACCATTAAGGTTGAAACAATTTTTTCGTAAATAAAAACTCTTAATCAATTAATTTGTGAAATTGGGTGCAAAATAATTCTGTACCCATCAACGGTGTTGTCATGAATGAACGGGTAATCGTAAACCGAGTTCTAATGGATAAAGATCAGAAATGCGGGAACTTTCGAACCTCAAAGGCAGCGTCAAACGCAAGGCCACCTACGCCCTCCACAGCTACATTGCCAATTTTGTTATCCGTGCCGTCCTAAGCAGCCTCGCCTAAGGCTTTCATAGCTTCTCAACTGCATCAAATTGTAGTGTCGCTCTAACAAGAGATACGCTTATCGACCCCTCGCTACCACATAACCGATAGCGGTTGTTCTATCCTCCCATTTCACTGCGCACGCGAACCCTGCTTTTGCTTTTGCATTGAACTCAGTACTCAGCACTCGGTACTATAAAAAAGGTTTACTTTTGGTTAACCCGACAAATGATTTTCTAACCATCGACCAACCCCCTTAATATTTGTGCTCCCTCAAAATGGTTAGTGCTAACACCGCTTAAGAGTTACCAAATGTTCTTCCAAATGGTCACCCTAAACTCGTTCACTTCGTTTATGCTGTTCAAAGGGCTAACTGTAAGCCATACGTGGCGCACACATGTATTGGCTCCCTTCGCCCTGAGGGCTGGCGGTGGACTGAGCCTGCGAAGGTGGCCGACGTGGGGTTGGGGATGAGGGTTTTCTTACCCGCTGCAACTTAACAACTTATTTTGCGCCGCCTCTGCTGCCGCTTGTCGTGCCGCTTGTTCCGCACGTTGTGTTTTGACTGTGAAGTTTGGAGCGGGATGAAAGACTAGTATTTGACTAATGACTGTTGTCTAAAGACTATCGACTATATTTTGCCATTGCTGCCATTTGTGCCAATTCTCCCTCAAAGCGATAGCAAAAGCAGCAAATCTGGCAATTGTCTACCATTTAACTTTCCCCTTTTAACCGCCGCTGACACTTCTGACACTGACGACATTTCCGACATAAAAGTGTTTTATGGCGATGCCGCCATCGCCGCCATAAAATGCACAGTGAAAATGACTGCGAAGTGCCCTTTAGGGAGAATGTGAAGAGAATTATGAACTTTCGGCACGTCGCTCCCTCACATCTGCCGTCAAACTGATTTTCGCTTTTGCGGTTTTTGCAGTATTTGCCTTTAGGAGTCATTTAAGGCTTGTCCGGTACTCGTTTTGTCAGAATTCGTGTGAGAAAAGACTGTACCAGCCTGTTTTACAGTGTCGATAGCTGCCTTTTGAAGTCGCTTTAGCAGACTTGTCTGGCCGTAGGTAGCATGACGGCTTTAGCCTCATGCGAGGCATCAACAAACATTTTAAGTACCGGACAAGCCTCTTTAGGGCACTAATTGCAGTTTGCGAATCAAATCGGGTAGTGAATCGATTTGACTGGCGACTGACGACTGAAAGCGGACGACTTAACTGCTAACCGCCGCCTTCTTCTGAATCGGCACTCGCCGGATAATCGCGATCATCAGGATAACGATAGCCGCTGCGCCCAACATCACGGGCGTAATCTGCTCACCCAGCAGTAAGCCCGACCAGATAATCGTCATAAACGCTTGAATAAGCTGTACCTGCCCGACCCGTGCGATGCCGCCCAGTGCCAACCCGCGATACCACGCGAAGAAGCCGAGGAACATGCTGAACACACAGGTGTAGGCAAAACCCAACCACGCGCTGGCGCTGGCATTGAGGCCATTCTGAGCAATCGAGTTCACCACAGGGAAGATAATGAATGGAAACGAAACGATCAATGCCCAACAAATTGTCTGCCAGCTTCCAATCTCCCGAGACATGCGCCCGCCTTCAACATACCCGATGCTTGCGATAAGCACCGCGCCCAGCATCGCCAGATCACCGGCCACCAACCCCTCGCTGCTCGAAAAAAGCACGAAACCCACCACTGTCCCACAGCCGATCAGCGCCGCAATCCAGAACAACGGGGCAGGGCGGTCGCCATCCCATACCGCGCTCACCACCGCCGTAGCCATCGGCAGCAAACCATTCATAATCGCCCCGTGCGAGGCCGGAACTTGCCGCAGCGCCCACGACGACAGCAGTGGGAAGCCGATTACCACCCCCATTGCCACCACCAGCAAACGCAGCAGTTGCCGCCGGGTGGGGATCGGCTGGCGCGTCACCAGCAGCAGGATACCAGCGAGGCACGCCGCCACCACCGCCCGCCCTAACCCAACAAATGTGGTATCAAGATCATGTACCGCCAAGCGCGTCATCGGTATGGAAAAACTCAAAATAAACACGCCCAGAAAACCGAATAGAAACCCGCGTGTTTCGCGGCTCAATCGTGAGGTTTGGGGGATTGTTGCCGGAGCGGATTGCATAGAAGTGTGCCTTCATCTGGTGAATACTGATCTCTGAAGCATACTCACGTCGCAATCCACTAGAAGTGCCACCTAAGGCCAATAGCTATGTTTATGCGTTTCCACGAGGAAATTGTTGGTAAAGTCTATTGAGGAGATGTTGAGTTAATGAGGATTTATGTAGGGACGAAGCCTGTTTCATCCGCTGACCGCATAACTCAAATAGTTTTCACTTGGCACGCGCTTAGTATCTCACTAACATCCATAACAAGTTGTAACCCTATCTCGAGTTCGACAGCCCTATCAGAGTTGGCTAAACTGTTTTACAGTAGCCGAATAATCATTTATCACACAACAAATTTCATGTTTATTAATCGCACCGAATTAATTCATCGCAACCTCGCACAATTTAACTATGGGGTAGCCGTCACCGATATTGATGGTGATGGCGAATTCGAATGGATCATCGCTGGATATGGTTTCCCCAATACTGTCCTCAAATGGACGGGCGATGGCTATGAAAATGTGACACCACCTTCCCTCGCCGATGCCGGAAGGCAGGGCATTGGTATCGCTGCTGCCGATTTGGATGGTGACGGTGATGAGGAAATCTACATCCTTAATACTGATAGCTTTCAGGGCAAGAAGCTGTTCGCCGACCGTCTTTTTGATCGCAGCGAAGGCGAATGGACAGATTTATTTGGCCTACCCGCCCACCGCAGTGTCATGAACTTAACCGCTGGTCGCTCGGTTATCGCCGTTGACCGTGATGGTGATGGTATCTACGGGTTCTTCGTCGCGAACTACGGCGGCCCCATGCGCCTCTATGAACTTGACCTGGATGGTCATTTGAGTGATGTTGCCCCGCAGGTTGGCTTGGCGCTTACCACAGGCGGACGCAGCGCCGTATCGCTGCCGCTCTTAACCACCCGCATGGATATTTACGTCGGCAACGAGAACGGCGCTAATTTCCTGTTCCTGAATACAGGCGAAGGTAATTTTGAGGAAATCGCCGAAATGGCCGCGCTCTCAGATGCCGCCCAACATGCCCGTGGTATCGCCATACTCGATGCCAATGATGATGGCTTATTCGATATTGTTTGCGGAAATTGGGAAGGGCAAAATCGCCTTTTTCTACAGAACTTTGGTGGAACCTTTGTCGATGCCGCTCCACCGAAAATGGCTGCTCCCTGCCGCGTCCGAACGGTCATCGTCGCTGATTTCGACAATGACGGTTATGAGGAAATTTTCTTTAACAACATTGGTGAGGCGAACCGTTTGTTTGCCCGCCGTGATGGTGTATGGACGCTGGTGGACGCTGGTGATGCGCTCGAACCCGGTGGCCTCGGCACCGGCGCGGCCATTGCCGATATAGATGGTGATGGTCGCCTCGAACTACTGATTGCCCACGGCGAAAGCGTCATGCAGCCTTTAACCCTCTACCACACCTTTAATAATGGTAATCACTGGGTGCGTATCCTCCCGCTGACAGTACACGGTGCACCCGCTCGCGGCGCTCTCGTGATATTAACCGCCAATGGACGAACCCAACGTCGTGTGATCGACAGTGGCAGTGGGTATCTCTGCCAGATGGAACCTGTCGCTCACTTTGGTCTCGGCGCTGTAACCACGATTGAGCAGATTGAAGTGCGTTGGCCGGATGGCGCTTTTTTCACCCTCAATCACCCCGGTGCCGACCAAATGATAAAAGTCCAACATCCTTACGGCTTGTAAATCTAAATCCACGCCATTTCGTGTCATTTGTTACCTGTGCTTGGTGTAATTAAGCACAGGTTAATTTGATTTAGCTTCTCGATAATCATAAATATAACCAATTGCGATACTTTGTTTATACATGGGTATTGATTAATTATAAACATTGGTTAAAATAGATTTATCCGATGTGGTGAATGGTTTGTAATGCCTGTTACGCTCACCCGTCGAATGCGATGATGATAATCAGTTTTGAAGGTGAAAAAATGACGATGCAAAAGCGCATCTTCCAACTTGTCCATGAAAACCCTATTCCGTTTTTAGCGCTCATTGGGTTAGCTGCGGGTGCAGTGGTTCGCTTTGGAGCAGGGCAGGTTCAACTATCTGACCTCATCTGGTTAGCCACACTGGTTATTGGTGGTGCGCCTGTCGTTTACGAAACTGTCAAAGACATGCTCAAAGGCAACTTTGCCTCTGATGTGGTTGCTATGCTTGCTATTATCACGGCTGTGCTAACGCAAGAATACTTCGCTGGCGTCATCATCGTTCTGATGCAGTCGGGCGGTGAAGCGCTGGAAAGTTACAGCCTGCGCCGTGCATCTTCCTCATTGGAAAAGCTGCTAGAACGCGCTCCGCGTATTGCCCACCGTTTGGCTGCCTCGCGTATCGAAGATATTGATGTCGAGCAGGTGAAAATTGGAGATACTCTAGTCGTGCGTCCCGGCGATCTCATTCCCGTCGATGGCAAGCTCATTTCTGCCCGCGCTCAGGTGGATGAAGCGGCGCTTACGGGTGAGCCTTTAGC
>JAPUDW010000388.1:33056-40986 GCA_027492915.1 Bacteroidota bacterium
AACTCGGCGGTATCCTGCTCAGTGGTAGCGTCAATGTCGGCGATGCCTTCGAGATGCAGGCCACACAGCTCAGCGTCGATAGTAAATATGCCAAAATTGTGGAACTGGTACGCAAAGCACAGGAAGAAAAACCGCCTCTTCAGCGCCTTGCTGACCGTTACGCCGTGTGGTTTACGCCTGTTACTCTTGTGATGTGTGCGCTCGGTTGGCTGATTACGGGCGACCCCCACACTATTCTCTCGGTGCTGGTTGTGGCGACTCCTTGCCCCCTCATTTTGGCGGTTCCGGTCGCTATCGTGAGCGGGATTAACCGTGCTGCCAGCTTTGGTATCATCGTCAAAGGGGGTACAGCGCTGGAACAAATCGGTCGGGCGCAGGCGATTGTGTTCGATAAAACCGGCACGCTGACTTATGGTAAGCCTAGTGTGGATCAGATCATTGCCTTTAATGGTCGCCCGCCGGTTGAGATCATGCGGTTGGCGGGTGGTGCGGAACAGTTATCGGGTCACGTATTGGCACAATCACTCGCTCAGGCTGCGCTCAAACAAAATCGGGTGCTGCCTATGCCTACCCACATCCACGAGGTTGCCGGTTATGGCCTTGAGGCACAGGTAGAAGGCCATCACATCGTTGTCGGTTCGCCTAAATTTGTAGCAGATACGACAGGGCAGGCGATTGCGCCAGAGCGCCTTACCAAGAATGAACTTTCTGCTTATATCGCGATTGATTGCAAACCTGCTGGCGTGGTGTCTTTCACCGACCAATTGCGCACCGGTGTGCCGGAGTTGGTGAAGCGTTTACGTGGGTTGGGCTTCCAGTACACAGGTATGTTGACCGGCGACCGCGCTACCCATGCCCGTCAGGTTGCCCGTGCCGCTCAATTGGATAGCTTCGAAGCGGCTTTGCTGCCCGAAGGCAAAGTTGAAGCGGTCAAAAAACTGAAGCAGAAGTATGGCTCGATTGTGATGGTCGGTGATGGTATCAACGATGCACCTGCACTGGCTACTGCGACGGTCGGTATTGCGATGGGCGCTCATGGAACCGGCATTTCTGCCGAGGCCGCCGATATTGTGTTGATGGTCGATGATGTCAGCCGTGTTGCGGATGCGGTTGAAACCGGCCAGCGTATGCTGCGGGTCGCCAAACAAAGCATCTATGTTGGCTTAGGCTTGAGCCTCGGCTTGATGGTGCTGGCGGCTTTCGGAGTGATACCGCCAGCGGTTGGCGCATTGCTGCAAGAAGCGATTGATGTTGTGGTGATTGTTAACGGCCTGCGTGCGCGCTAATCAGGTCGGCTTATAACCGATAGTGATGAGGTGAGGGCTTGCGCCGATCAGCGTAGGCTCCGCCTCGGTCATTTCCAGCAGTTCAAGGATAAACGCCTGCAGTTTATGATCTTCCCACTTACTCGCGAGGTCGTTGTCCATCCACGCTACACCTTCTACCGCCAGCGAGGTTTTATATGTAAAACCGGCTTCTTCAACCTCGGCTGGCACTTCTTCCGGCTTATGGAAATAGGCCGTTGTGAAGTAACCCGATTTGCCCGATGGATTCCGATGCTGACCGCTAGTCAGCGTTTCTTTGATCGTATTGGCAAACTGATCATCAAGAAGGTAGCTGCGTTTAAAGCCATCCATGAAGCTGCCAAAGCGTGAGATGGTTGCCACGAAAACTTGTCCATTCGGTTTCAAAACACGGTAGGCTTCTTTCAATGCGTTCACCCGATCATCGCGTTCAGTCAGGTGGTAAAGTGGGCCAAAGAGCAGTACTGCGTCTGCGCTGTTATCCTCAAAATCGAGCTGTCGAGCATCACCAACACGGACGCTGGCAAGCGGGAAATCTGGCTGTTCAGCCGAGTCTGCTTGGGCTTGCTGAACGTGCAGCGGCATCAGATCGACAAGGTGAACTTGATAGCCGAGCTTGGCGAGCGGCAGGGCATAAATACCCGCACCCCCGCCAATGTCATAGATAACCCCTTTTGGCGGAAGAAAACGACTCAAAATCGCGCGTGTACGCACCTGCTCAAGTGAACCGGTATCACTTGTTAAACGGCTTCTTTCCTTACCAAGATTGTAATATTTTGCGATCTCATCCATCTGCTGCTCCGAAGAATTTGAGGTGATGGATAGTAGTTTAAAAAGCTTTTTAAGGATTATGAAGGATCAAAGTGATTTGAGCTAATGATTGTTCACTGCTTGTTGAAGCGAACTATAAGCTTGGCGTAGGAGTTCTTCGCAGCGCAGCCAATCAGTAGCGGGATTGGGCGAAGTGCGTCCGGTGATGGTATCCAGTACATTATTCGCCTCAACCCGCAGTTCACCTGAACGTGCAGATTGACTACGGTTCAAGCCGAAAATCGCGGCGTGTAGGTCAATCATCACGTCGATGAATGGTGTTTTATCGGCATGCCCAACTAATCGGCGATGCTCATCCCAATATCGGGCTTCGAGCGTGGCAACTTGTTCCGATTCAAAGGCGAGGCCGGAGTGTCGGCGGGCGATGCGATAAAAGCGAGTAAGGTTGCTCAGAATAGCGGCTTCGTCATGTTCTTTGGGAACCCACGCGACCGAAGCACGGGTGATGTAATATGCAGCTAGCAGCGAGATAGGGAAGGGGATATGAAACTGTTCTTGTGCCAAGGCCACGACTAACCGTAAAAGCCGCAGCCAAGCCCGATCATAATAGGCTTTCCAACCCTCGACCTCGAAATGCGAAACCCGTTCAGGATTGAACTGAAAAGTGTTCCCCACCAGCTTTCCCCTCCACGCTGGTGAATTTTGTTTAATACGCGAGGGAAGGGCGAATTGGATGCAAGATGTGAGAGAGGCAGACAAGCAAACCTCTCGTAAAGCGATGATTTTGCCTAAGCATATTGGGCAGCCGGTTGTAAGACCAAGGGTGTGTAAACGGCTTGCTGCGGCGTGTACGAAGCGGATTGCCCGACCATATTTAGCCCCGCGATGCGCCCTTGCTCAGCCGATTCTACCCATGTAGCCGCGATAAATCCATCGACCGACGCACAGCCACCAGCAGCGTAAATTTGGGGAATGTTGGTTTGCATCGCAGGATTAACGGTTACTGCTGCCGTATGCTCATCAATCTCAATATCGGATTCTTCAAGCAAGCCAGTTGAAGGCCGCACCCCAACCGTACATAACGCCATCCGCGCGTTGATGACCTGCCCATTGCTCAGGCGTACCCCGTCCAGTACCCGTTCATCTTCGCTCAAGTAGGCTTCTAAAGTGGCGTTGAGGATAATTTTCACGCCTTCAGCTTTTAGCCGTTCTTCAACCTGCGCCGCTTCAGCTTCTGAGAAATGCCCAACTCCCAAACGGGATTCACGGGCGACCAGTGTGGTTGGGACACCACGATAGTTGAGGACATATGCCGCGTCGATCCCCAGAATGCCACCCCCTATAACGACCGCACCGGACTGTTGAATTTGCGGCATCCATGCTTCGATCAGCGAGGCATCTTCATAATTGCGGAGTTGGTGAACACCGATGTAGTGCAAACCGGTTGCGTCCAGCAAACGCGGGGTTGCACCGGTAGCGATCAACAGACGGTCATAATTTTTGCGGGCGTAATGACCGTATAGCACTTGGTTCATTTGTGGCAGCACACGGGCGATGTCTTCGTAAACAACTTGAATATTTTGTTCAGCAAGTTCTGACGAGGTTTCGGTCAGCAGTTCGTCCGGCTCTACCAATTCCACCATGAGACGGCGGGTGAGGTCTTTGCGGGCATAGCACCCCACAGGGTGAAATTCGTTGGTGAAAAGGGTGATACCCGCTTCGGGGTCATGTTGGCGAATGGTTTTGGCGGCGGTCATGCCAGCGATGCCGCTACCGATGATAACGTAGTCCATAAGTAAACCTCGTAGATTGTACAGGTGAGAACCTCTTTATTTTTGTCTAACATAGTTAAGCGCAGTGTAAATTTTGTTTAAGAGAGTGAAGCAGCAACTTAATTGCAGGCTAAAGCCGATTTAACCGCAGTCAGTTATTTTTGTCACCGTGGCTAAAAGAGTTTTACCAGCCGCTCAAATAAGGTGTATTTACTAAGGAGTCCCGGTAGAGATGACCGAACAAAATAATTGGAAAAAGCTGGTACAGGAAAAGGTTTCACGCCGTAACTTCTTGCGTGGTGCAAGCGTGTTAGGTGTGGGCGCGGCAGCAGCTTCATTACCGGCTGGTGTTTTGCAAGCGGCGGCTCCTGCATTGGCTGTAGCAGCTTCGGCGAAGGCTCAGGCGATGGGCTTGCCTTTCGTACCGACCGAGCCTACCGATGTGGATGATGTAACCCTGCCGGAAGGTTATAGCTATCAGGTCGTCATCAAGCGGGGTGATGTGTTCACCAGAGACGGCAAGACCTTCGGCGATAATGCTGACTGGACTGGCTGGTACCCGATTGACGCACTGGAAGGTGGCAGCAGCGCCGAAGAAGGCTTGTTGGTCGTAAACAATGAATACTTTGGTGAAATGTTCGTCAGCGGTTTTATCCCCGGTCAAGAAGCCGCCAAGACCAGCGAACAAATCCTGATTGAAAAGGAATCGGTTGGTTTCGCGATTGTTCACTTGAAGAAGGCTGATGGCAAGTGGACGATTGTGACCGACAGTGATTACGCCAAGCGGTTCGATGCAACCGTCACTATTCCTTTGACTGGCCCCGTGGCTGGTGATAAGGTCGTGGGCGGCAAGACCGAGGTTATCGGCACACTGGGCAACTGCTCCGGTGGTCAAACCCCATGGCTGACCGGCCTGAGCTGTGAAGAAAATTACCAGAGCTACTATGGCGAAGACAGCGTTAACGAACCGGAAAGCGTATACGGTTGGGAAAAGGAAGCTGATACGGCAGAACTTCCCGAAGCCTTCGGTTGGGTCGTCGAGATGGACCCCTTCACCGGCGTGACCAAGAAGCGCACCGCGATGGGGCGGTTCCGTCATGAAAATGTGGCGATTGGTATCGGTAAGTCGGGCAAAGTTGTGGCCTATATGGGCGACGACTCGCGCGATGAATGCGTATACAAGTTCATCTCCGACGGTGTGTATGACGCGGCAAACCGCGAGGCCAACCTTGACATTCTGGAAACCGGCACACTTTATGCAGCCAACTTCGGCAGTGCTAAGTGGATTCCGTTGGTTTACGAAGGTAACGAAAAAGCCTTTGCTGAACCCCTGAGCGGTTACACGATTGACAGCCTCGCTGCGGTGTTGACTTACACCAACGTGGCTGCCCGTAAGCTGGGCGCGACCCGTACTGACCGCCCTGAGGATATCGAAATTCACCCGATGACCGGCGACATCTATATCGCCTTTACCAACAACAGCAACCACGGTAATTTCCACGGGCAAATCACCCGCATTATGGAAACCGATGCTGACCATGAATCGCTGACCTTCAATTGGGACATTTTCTCGGTCGGCGGCCCGCAGAATGGTTACTCCAGCCCCGACAACTTGATCTTCGACAGCAAGGGTGATCTGTGGGTTGTGACCGATGTTTCCAGCGGTAGCCTGAACGGTGGCATCTACAAGTTCATGGGTAACAATGCCATGTTCTACCTGCCGACCACCGGCGACAACGCGGGTAAGGCTTATCGCTTTGCGACCGGCCCCGGCCAAGCTGAAATGACCGGCCCGACCTTCCTTGGAAACGACACCCTGTTCCTGTCCGTTCAGCACCCCGGCGAAGAATCGCCTAGTATGGACGAACTGACCAGCGTATGGCCTGACGGTGATGTGCCGCGTGCTGGTGTTATCGCGATTACCGGCCCGTTCATCAGCTAAGGGGAGACCCCCTCATCCCCAGCCCTTCTCCCCGCAAGCGAGGGAGAAGGGAGGCAAACAAGACAATATTGTTGATACGATTTACATAATGACCATTTGAGGTAGGGCGGTTGCCCTACATACAACCCTTTCAAGTAGGGCTGCTTCGAGATTGAGGCAGCCCTATTTTGTTTAGAGACCCTACCCGACCCGTAGTAACAGGGAGGGAGATGTGTTGGTGGGTGTGAAGTGGTGGCGCGGAGGAGGCACGCCTCCTCCCTACATGTATTGTCTAGATGGCCTTAGGCGACGAAGTGTTTGAATTGGGGCAGGTAGGGTTTGTTTTGTTCAAACATCTGGTTGGTCATGCGGTGGATTTCGTCCATCGAACAGACGGCAGCAGTCAGCGGGTCGTTGAGGATGGCGTGGAAGATGAGGCGCGGGTTACCAGTGAGCGCACCTTCGACGGCCATTTCTTCGATTTGCGAACTGAGGTTGGTGAGGGCGGCGCACTGCGGTGGGATAGCACCGACATGTACCGGACTAAAACCTTTCTTGCTTGCCCAAACGGGGACTTCGACACAGGCATTTTGGGGCAGGTTGCTGATGAGGGCGGTGTTGGGGACGTTGCCGTAGAACTCGAACGGGTCGCCACCCATGAGGGCGTTGATGATGTATGAGGCAAATTCATGCCCACGTTCGAGCGGGAAGGAGTCGGATTCGGCAAGCCACTGCTCATTTTCTTCTCGCCAAGATTCACTGCGTTTTGCGGCCTCGGTGACGATATAGGCATGAACGCCGGGGTTCCAGCCGGTGCCGTGGGTGCAGTATTTCTCGATGAGGTCAGGGCGCTTGCGGAACCACGCATTATATTCCGAGTTGTGACCGCTGGATTCGGTCACGTAATGGTCGAGGTTGAGGTACATCTCGTTACGGACGATTTCTTCGTTATAAACTTCAGGACGGTCGGTGATGGCCTTGCGGATCAGCGGGTAGGCATCTTGACCTTTCCACTTGAAGTTGAGATACCACGCCATATGGTTGATGCCAGCGCAGGTATAGGTGACTTTATCCATCGGCGCACCGATCCAACCGGCGAGCATTTCGGCTGTCCCTTGAACGCTGTGACAGAGGCCGACCATCGGGATGGAGCTTTCGCGGGTGATGGCGCGGCAGAGCATCGCCATCGGGTTGGTATAGTTGAGCAAGTAAGCGTTAGGGGCGTAGCGTTCGATGTCGCGCACAATGTCGAGCATGACGGGGACGGTACGCAGGAAGCGGAAGATGCCGGAGGGGCCGCGAGTATCCCCAATATTGATGTCTACGCCGTACTGCATGGGGATTTCAACATCGTGGCGGAATACATCGAAGCCGTGACTGTTGATGGTGATAATCACGATGTCCGCACCTTGTAAGGCGACCACGCGGTCGGTGGTGGTTTCGAGCTTGGCAGGATAGCTCCCACGCCGGATGGTGCTTTCAACGGCGCGGCGGGCGTGATCCAGCTTTTCAGGGTCAGTGTCCACGAGGACGAGATGGGCATCCGCGAGGGCAGGGAAGGTAAGGATGTCGCGGGTAAGGTTGCGGGTAAAGACACGACTGCCAGCACCTATAAAGACAATTTTGGTCATAAACTATTTTCTCCTGTGGGGCAACACTTTTTGACTATCGATTGAGAGTTTACAGGTAAATAAGGCTTTTAGCGATTAACTTTTTAGTACCATATAGGGTTGATTTACCAATATGCAAATTGTGCAAAATATGCAATTTTATCTGCCGAAATGGCGGGCGGCTGGCTCCCTTAGATCCGCCGACATGAGAATTTAGGGCGGCGGAAGTGAGGGAGCGCGGCGCTGAAATGGCACAAAACGGCGGGAGTCTCCCGTATGACCGCCGCCGAATGCCATTTCGGCGGATGCAGGAGAAAGTACCGCTGAAATGGCGCAACTTCGGCAGGGTACTCCCGTAAATCTGCCGTGTGATGTCCGGCAGATGGAGGAGAGGGAATCGCCCCACAAGGGGACTATAGCCGAAAATGCAAAGGCAAAATTTAACGCAAAGGCGCAAGGAGGCAAAGCCGCAAAGGAAGAATACAAATGCATTTTTTACCACAGAGACACAGGATAACATTCAGGATTAGGGAAGAAAGGAGTATAGTGGGA
>JAPUDW010000389.1 GCA_027492915.1 Bacteroidota bacterium
ATCAAGCCCCTAAAGGTTAATGGTTTTCTGTTTGGGTTCGCATTCTTGTTTCCGAATGTCCGCAAGATTTCGGCAATAAAGATGCCGCCGAAAGCCCCTGCCACGAAGATCGTGCCACTGTATTTGCTCAACAGCGTGAGCGCCCCGCCGACAATCAGTGCCGTCCACCAACCCCACAAGCTTTTGCCGCCGAGTTCGCGTTTACGGGCGATTTGCAGTGAGACATAGATGGTCAGCAAGCCGAAGCACAACAACGCGCTTTCCACCAGTGCCCGCCGCCCATTTAAGAGGATGATCGGATTTAGCGTATACAAGGCACTGGCGAGGTAGGCCACCCAACGTCCACCAAACTGCCAGCCAATGCCAAACATTGCGATGATACTCACCGCGAAATAGGCTAAAGCCACGCCGCGACCGACTGCCAGCAGTGCTTCGGTAGGACGATGTCCAGTTGCTACATTATCAGCATAATGCAAACCCCAATCCCAACCGGGACGTGGGGGTAAATCTTGTTCGGTCAATCCGGTAAGCTGCATCCCGAAGCCCACCGAGTAGCGCATCACCGACCCGTTGAGCAGCCGCAGCCGTGTGTCGCTATCAATATCATATGGAGGATTGACAGGCAAACTTTGCAGGTTGTTGTTGATGAACACCGTCGCATAGTCATGGCTGGTGTAGATGTGCATCGCCTCGTCACCGTGGAAAGGTGCGAGTTTTGCGCCAGCCACCGAATAGCCAATGAGTAAAGCCAACCACAGCAGGTTGGCAAGTGTTGGTAAATAGCGTTTAATCAGGGTGAACTCCGCTTACTGCTTAATTTCAACTTGGTGCGCGTGCCGTACAAAGTCCAACCCTAACAATTCGTCTAAAACGGGCGTGGGCAAGGGAAGGTCAAGCGCTAATACGGTGAAGGTGTGTCCACCCGGTTCGGCGCGTCCGGTGTGCCAACTGGCGATATTGACGCTGTTGGTCGCCATCAGCGTGCCGACTTTACCGATCACACCCGGTTGGTCGAAGCTGCCCATGAGCAGCAAATGACCTTCCGGCACAAAATTCATGCGGTACTGGTTGATCTGGACGATATGCGGTTCTTTGCGGTCAAGTAATGTTCCTGCCATCAAAATCGTCTCGCCGTCCTCTAGCGTCACCTCGCACGAGACCATGCTGGCATAGTCGCCGGTTTTCATACCTTTGGTTTGCGCGACCTGAATACCGCGTTCTGCTGCCAGTACCGGCGCGTTAATGGTGTTCACCTTATCGCCTAGCACCGGTTGCAACAGCCCCTTGAGGATAGCGACCGCAATTGCCTTGACCAATCCACTCATTTCCTCGCCGCGATACTCGACTGCCACACGGCTGACCGGACTGCGCGAGAGGGCATGGATCATGGTGCCGATGCATTCTGCCAGCCGCATATAAGGCCGTGCGGTTTCAAAGTCCAACCCCGGCACAAACGGCATGTTGACCACGTTGCGGTAATCTTTGCCGTGCAGCGCATCCAATACCTGCTTCACAATTTGCAGCGATAAATCTTGCATGGCTTCAATTGTATTGTCACCAATGTGCGGCGTATGGATGACATTATCCAGCCCGACAAGTGGGCTATTATAAGGTGGCTCATCCTTATAGACATCCACTGCCACACCTGCGAGGTGCCCATCTTTCAGCGCGGTAACGACTGCTGCTTCGTCAATGATGCTCCCGTGAGAGGTGTTAATCAGCCGCGCACCTTGCTTCATCTGTGCCAGTGTCGTGGCGTTGATGAGGTCTGCCGTTTCTGGTGTTGCCGCGACATGTAAGCTAACAAAATCGCTGCGGGTCAGAAGTTCTTTGAGGCCAACCAATTGCACGCGCTCATCAAGCAGCAGATCCTCGCTCATGTAAGGGTCGTAAGCCAGCACCGTCATGCCGAAGGCGAGGCAGCGTTGGGCGACTATGCTGCCCACGCGCCCCAACCCGATGATGCCCAATGTCTTTTCGTAAAGCTGTGTCCCCGCCTGTCGCTTGCGGTCGAGCAGCCACCAGCCATCCTTCAGGCTGTCGTGTGCGACGACGAGACGGCGGCTGAGTGCCAGCATCAGGGTGACTGCGTGTTCTCCAGCGGCGATGGCGTTGGTGCCGGGGGTGTTCATTACGATAATGCCGCGATTGGTCGCCGCTTCCATATCGATGCCGTTTAAGCCAGCCCCCACACGCCCGATCAGTTTGAGGTTGGGCGCGGCGTCGAGCAGTGTCTTATCGATCCGCACGTCATCGCGGGCGATCAACGCATGGGCTTGACCGATGCTGTCGCGTACTGCTGAGGGTGTTACTTGCTGTACGGTGATAGATGCCGTCTCACGTAAAATGGTGAGGCTGTTTTCAGCCAAATCAGTCGCGACGATGATATGAAATGTGGACACAGGTTCCTCTGATACTTTCCAGAATGTGATGATTCGACTGGAGACGGCGAGTCATATTTGAGTCATGTCGTCAAATATAACATTCGCCTAATGTCGTGGAAAGGCCGTACTCAGGTCGCGAAGCCTTTACCACGTCGGATTGACCAATCGACGTAAAAGCTGCTAACCAGGTAGAAAATGGGGTAGGACAAGCTGATGAGTATCAACCATGAATTCGGCTGTTCTTGCGTCAGCATATAGGCGATGAGTGCCGCCCAGATGAGCGATAGAATCCAATTGGTCTTGCTAAATAGGGGGTTCTTGCTGGGGTACAGATAGCGTGTGGGGATAAACGACAGAATGCCCGGAATGACAACCATTAGCACCGCTACCACCGGCTGCGGCTGCAACCAGAATAGGTAAAGCGCGATACCATTCCAGTAGCTTGGGAAGCCGAGGAAAAAGGCATCATCGGTTTTCATATTCGTTTGCCCGTAAGCGTACAAGGCCGCGATAATCGGTACTGCCGTCCAAAGTACGTGTGGTAGTAAATTTTGTGATGCCATGATGAACACCGGCACCCACACATACGTCAGCACGTCAATCACGTTATCGATCATCGCGCCGTCAAAGTTGGGCAGCACCCGCCGCACCCCGACCTTACGGGCGAGGATGCCGTCGGTTCCGTCAATCAGCATGGCGATACCTAATAAGAAGAAAGCGTATCGCGGCTCTCCCTGTGCGGCGAAATACAGAGCGAACATTCCAACAATGCCACCAGACGCAGTGTAGATGTGTACTAACCATGCGGCGATTTTTTGTTTGGGCATCTGAATGTCCTATTGAGGTTGCTACTGAACCTGTTTGAGATGGTTCAGAACGTCGTGCAGGTTATGGAATAACTGATCCGTGATCCCCGCGAATGCTTCCCAGCGGGTGTGCGAAAGGTCAGGCACCGCGTAGCAGGTCATGCCGGCAGCAATCGCCGCCCGCGCCCCGTTCGTGCTGTCCTCAAGAGCGAGGCAGCGGGTGGGTTCAACGCCGAGTATCCGTGCCGCTTCGAGATATACATGCGGTTCTGGCTTGCCTGCCAGCAAATGTTCCGCCGAGCAAAGCACAGGGATGACTTGCTGCCAGCGATTACTTTCGACAACCGCTTGAATAATGGCTCCCGGTGAGCTGGATGCAATTGCGACCGGAATCTTGTTTTCGACCACGAATTGGATGATCTCCGCCGCGCCGGTCATTGGTTTGGCTTTTTCAGGGATGAGTTTCAACATTCGCCCGATCACATCAACTTGCAATTCGTCGAGTGTAGCGGGAATGTTGTAGCGATCTTTCAACCGACCAAGGAATACATCATTTCGCAGCCCGACCAAACCCATCCGAACTTCGGCATCAAGGCTGATGTTGTACTCACCAAGCATCTCGTTTTCGGCTTCTTCCCAAACAGGTTCGGTATCAACCAGCAGGCCGTCCATGTCAAAAATGATGGCATCAAACTCGGAGTAGCGGGTCATGTTGTCTCAAATGCTTTCTGGTAGGCGGTTTGGAGTTCAGTGTTTTGGAAGGTCATGCCTGCTTCTTGGGCGAGTGACAAGCCTTTTTCGAATAGTTCTTTATAAGGGGTATTAATGAGGCGTGCATAACCGGCCGGGCCAACTGCCAGCGGCAGGATGGGCGCGAGTGAGTTGACCGACACAAAAACATCCGAGCCGTTCACAACCTTCTCGCGTTTGACCACGCCGCCGAACCCGACAAACAGATCAACTACCGGACGTGTCGCTAGGTCGGAAGCCCCATCGCCTACCATCAACCGCCGACCGTGTTTGCCGGCTGCCAATGCCTGAATAATAGCTGGTTTGCCGCTGGATACGGTAAGCGGGCCTTCGTTGTAATCAAGATAAGTTTGGCGGTTTTGGGTTTGTGGCTGGTAATACTGCCACCAGTCGCCGGAGAGTTCGTTGTATTCAAGCTCTACCGCACGGATATTTTCGGCACCCACGCCCAAACGCTTGCCGAAGCCGCGCACAGGCTCAGCCAACCCGCCGCTTACGATGAAAACGTGCTTGCCCAGCAGCTTGAGCGCGTTGATAACCGCTTCTGCATCCGGCACGAGTGTTTCCCAGTAACGTTCTTCAATCGCTTTCAGTTCGCCGCGCGTGGGACGTATCGCCTGCAACCGTTTACCATATACTTCACTCAGGTCAAGGTCGCCGTTCATGGCTTTTTCGGTCAGCACGCCGACACGCCATTCCTTACCCTTGAAGCGGGCAAGCTCGTCAATTCCTTCGATTGCCGAAAGCGTACTGTCGCAGTCGAAAAAGATTAAATCAAAACTTGTCCAGCGGGTTGCATCCATAGCGTATGGTTGAACTCTATTAAAAATGGTAACTGCATTCTACCGTTTACCTGCCTTTTTGTGAACCCTTCGAGGCTTTAAGGTTTCTTAACCATAGATGAACAGCCCCCCAATTAGTGGGGTGTGATCTCCCGTATTGGGGTGATCTATATTGAGTTGCGTAAGGTATTCGTGCATAATGCGTATATGAATTGATGTAAGTTGATTTTTCCCATCCGTGTAGTGCAAATACTATTGTGGTTGGGATTTTCGTTGTTTAAGCATGGTTAAACCATTACCATCGAGAGTTGTTACCAACATGAATGTCGGACGTATCCTTCTTGGGAAGCCGCTAGAGACCAAAGATCTAGCGCATCAGGCGATCAGTAAGCCTGTGGGTTTGGCAGTCTTTGCTTCAGATGCACTTTCTTCAACCGCCTATGCCACCGAAGAAATCCTCATTATCCTTTCGCTGGCGGGCAGTGGTGCAGCGCTTCTCGGTATTTCGATCCCGATTGCTATCGCGATTTCAATCCTGCTGGTGATCGTTACTATTTCCTATCGTCAGACGATCTTCGCTTATCCGAATGGCGGCGGTGCGTATATCGTCGCCCGTGATAATTTTGGGGAAGTTCCGGCGCAGATTGCCGGTGCTGCCCTCCTAACCGACTACATTCTGACTGTAGCCGTAAGTATTTCGGCGGGTGTCGCGCAAATTACCTCCGCTTTTCCCGGCTTGCTGCCCTATAAAGTGCTGATCGCGGTTGGGGTCATCCTGTTAATGACCGTCGTTAACCTGCGCGGTGTGAAGGAAAGTGGGCAGATTTTCGCAGTTCCCACCTATTTCTTCCTCGGCATGATGTTGTTGACGCTGGGTGTTGCTGCCGTCAAGCACTTTACCGGCGGGCTGGGTGTGGTCGGTGAGGTTGAAGCAATTCACCACACTGCCCTCGACTCGCTTACCGTGTTCCTTGTGCTGCGTGCCTTTTCGAGCGGTTGTACGGCGCTCACGGGTATCGAAGCCATTTCCAACGGTATCACCGCCTTTAAGAAGCCCAGCAGCAAGAATGCCGCCATCACCTTGGTGTGGATGAGCACTATTCTAATTACGCTGTTTTTGGGTATCACGTTGGTGGCTCACCAGATTGGTGCGCTGCCCAGCCATACTGAAACGGTCATTTCGCAGATTGCGCGGACTGTTTACGGTAAGTCCAGCATTTTCTACCTGCTGATGTTGGCAGGTACCGCGCTCATTTTGTTGATGGCTGCCAATACCAGCTATGCCGACTTCACCCGTTTAGCCGCGTTACA
>JAPUDW010000390.1 GCA_027492915.1 Bacteroidota bacterium
AGGTAGCGAAATTCCTTGTCGGGTAAGTTCCGACCCGCACGAAAGGTGTAACGAGTGGAGCACTGTCTCAACAAGGGACCCGGCGAAATTGAAGTACGTGTAAAGATGCGCGTTACCCGCAGCTGGACAAAAAGACCCTGTGGAGCTTTACTGTAGCCTGTCATTGCGTTAGGATCTTGCTTGTGTAGTATAGCTGGGAGACGGGGAAGCCTGCTCGCTAGAGTGGGTGGAGTCAACAGTGAAATACCAGCCTGGCGATATTTTGACCCTAACCGCGTTGTAACAGCAACCGGGACAGTGGCAGGTGGGCAGTTTGACTGGGGCGGTCGCCTCCTAAAAAGTAACGGAGGCGCCCAAAGGTTGGCTCAGGCGGAATGGAAACCCGCTGATGCGTGTAAAGGCAAAAGCCAGCTTGACTGCGAGGGCAACGACCCGAGCAGAGACGAAAGTCGGGCTTAGTGATCCTACGGCACTGAGTGGAAGGGCCGTAGCTTACCGGATAAAAGCTACCCCGGGGATAACAGGCTAGTCTTGCCCAAGAGTTCACATCGACGGCAAGGCTCGGCACCTCGATGTCGGCTCATCGCATCCTGGGGCTGGATAAGGTCCCAAGGGTTGGGCTGTTCGCCCATTAAAGCGGTACGTGAGCTGGGTTCAGACCGTCGTGAGACAGGTCGGTCTCTATCCGCTGTGGGCGTAGGGAGTTTGAGGGGAACTGCCTCTAGTACGAGAGGACCGAGGTGGACGAAGCGCCTGTGAGTCGGTTGTCACGCCAGTGGCATAGCCGAGTAGCAGTCTTCGGAGCTGATAACCGCTGAAAGCATCTAAGTGGGAAACAGACCTCAAGATGAGACTCCCCATTTCTAAAAGAAAGTAAGACCGCTTGGAGACAACGAGCTGGATAGGCCGGAGATGGAAGGGCAGCAATGTCTGTAGTCGACCGGTACTAATGGTCGAGGGCTTTTGAAAATGTGATACGGGGAAATTAGTACTCTAGCGGAGAGTACGAACTTACGAGAGAAACACTATGGGGTTGTGAGAGTTGGTTAACAACGAAGCGCAACACTGAAACACGCGAACGCTAAAGAGAAGAGCGGGTGAGTGCAGGTAGTTGGTGGCTAGAGCTGTGAGGGTACACCCGGTCCCATTCCGAACCCGGTCGTTAAGCTCACAAGCGCGGATGGTACTGCCCTGGTAACGGGGTGGGAGAGTACGCCGCTGCCAACCCCCTACACTCCCCCGCTCTTTTTGTTCCCCCTTCTCCCTCTCCTTCTTCTCAAACTAAGTTTTAGCCTCAATGCGTGTCACCCAGGCCGGATTATGGGTGCCAATAAAGCATTCCACCTCAAAGTGACCGTCAAACGCATCCCAAATGATCTGCGCTATGATACCAGTCACATTTTTAGGTTCGCTGCTGCTTTCTTCTTTGCTATAAAACATGCCTGTCTCGATTGTGACATAAATAGGCTCATGATCGCCCTCACTAAGATCATCAAGTTGATCTTTAGGAAAGAACACACGCACCCAACTTGTATCGATACGCATATTTTCTGCCAAACTCAGTACGAGATTCTGTCGAAGTTGCAGCAGCGTATATTTAGGTGTGGTTTCAGGAATACCCCATAGAAATATAAATGGCATCAATTGCGCTCCGATCTCAAAATATCAAAAAACTATAGCTGATGATGAACGCTAGAGCAATCAAACTCGTATTTCCGCACATCTGGCGCTACACTTCAAAGATTAAGTTTTAAAGGAAATTGCTAACTATGCCCGAATGGATGGTCGTTTACGAAACTTCGCATGATGCCGAAGCTCATGTCGTCGCCGGTCGTCGTCAAGTTGAAGGTATCCAAGCAGTCGTGCATCGCCAGCCCGGCGCTGCGGCTCTCGGCATCACCATCGGAATGCTCGGCGCGATAACCGTCTTGGTTCGCCCCGACGATTATGAACGCGCTCTTATTCTCCTTGAACCTGACGAATATCCCGATGAACTCCCCAACACCACGGATGAAATATCCTATCTAGGAATAGAAGATGACGACCCTGACCAACTCCCTGACTGATGTTCCCGGCATCCGTGTCGGCCATGCCACCAACCTCGAAGCAGTTACTGGTTGCACGGTTGTATTATGTCCCGATGGCACCGTCGGCGGTGTCGACCAACGTGGCGGCGCACCCGGCACTCGCGAAACTGACTTGCTGCGCCCGATGCATCTCGTCAACACCGTCAATGCCATCTTACTCGCGGGGGGTAGCGCTTATGGCCTCGCCGCTGCTGATGGGGTCATGCATTATCTTGAAGAAAACGGCAAGGGTTATGTCGCACAGCAGGGCATCGTTGTTCCCATCGTTCCCGCTGCTATCCTCTTTGACCTCGCCATTGGTCGCTCTGACATTCGTCCCGACGCCGCGATGGGCTATGCCGCCTGCGAGTCAGCTACAGCCGGCGCCGTAGAGCAGGGTAGTGTCGGTGCAGGGACAGGCTGCCGTGTCGGTGGTGGCATGGGCAACGACTTCGCTACCAAAGGCGGTATCGGCACGGCCAGCGTCGATTTGGGCGATGGTCTTATTGTCGCCGCGCTCATCGCCGTCAACGCCGTTGGGGATATTGTCAACGAGTCTGGTCAAATCATCGCCGGTATGCGCCAGCCACCAGATGGTCAAACTTTCGCCGGTTCGCTAAATATGATGCGTGCTATGGCGCGTATGGTCGAGCAGCCCACTACCGGTAACACGGTTATCGGCGTGGTTGCAACCAACGCCAAGCTCACTAAAGAGCAGGTCAATAAAGTCGCACAGATGGCACAGGATGGCCTTGCACAGGCTATTCGCCCCGCCCATACTATGTTTGATGGCGACACCATTTTTGCCCTCGCAACAGGCGAAATCGACGCCAATGTCAACGCTGTCGGTGCCTTTGCCGCTGAAGTCGTTGCTCAGGCTATCCGCAATGGTGTTAACGCTGCTGTAACGTTAGGTGGTGTAAGATCATTGAAAGATTAAGTTAAATTAAAGAAAGCATATCGGTCATTTAATAATCTATTGATAACATTAAGTGGAGGTGTTAAAACATTGAAAGACAATAACGATATGCCCAAGATTCTGGTAATAGAAGACGAGATGACACTCGCCAACAACCTTTCTGATAAATTGAAGGGCGAAGGTTACAGTGTGATGCTGTCGATGGATGGCGAAGATGGTCTCGCCAAAGTCCGTCAAGAGCATCCCGATCTCGTCGTCCTCGACATCATGCTCCCCGGTTTGGATGGCCTGAGCCTGTGCCGTATCATCCGGCGCGACCCCGGTACCAACCATATTCCGATCATCATGGTCACTGCCCGCGGCACCGAAGTGGATAAAATCGTCGGCCTCGAAAGCGGTGCGGATGATTATGTCGTCAAGCCCGTCGCCCTCGGTGAATTTCTTGCGCGTGTACGTGCCGTGCTGCGTCGCCCCTCTGGTCGTCAGATCGTACAGGATGAACTCAACTCCAACGACCTACAAGTGAGCCTCACCGGTCGCCGTGTTTATCGCGCGGGTGAAGAAGTAAAACTCAGCAATAAAGAGTTTGACCTCCTCGCTGAACTCATGCGTAATAAGGGTGTTGTCCTTTCGCGTGACTTGATTCTCACCAAAGTCTGGGGCTACGACTACTTCGTTGACAAGCGCACTGTTGATGTTCACATCCGCTGGCTGCGCGAAAAGTTGGAAGAAGATGCTTCGAACCCGCGTCGCATCGTGACCGTGCGTGGTGTCGGCTATCGCTTTGAAGGGTAACGCTGTGGAACAACACGAAAACGATTGGGCATATAAACAGTCCCTGATGCTGACGTTGGCGAATTCGGCCTACGAAGCATTGATGGTTTTGAATGCCGATTTTGAAATTATCGCGATCAACAACGCTGCCGAGGAATTGTTCGCTCGTCAGCGTCCCATCGGCGAGGGCTTAATCGCAGTCACCAACTCACCGGAGCTGGAGTCAGTCGTCCTCAGTGCCCTTGAGTACAAAGAAGAAAGCTTCGAAGAACAGATTATCATCAACAAGCGTCACTATCGCGTTCGCGCACAGGTCATCGAACGCGACGGCAACCGCTTCATCGGCTTGGCACTTCAGGATGTCAGCGATCTTGTGCGCCTGAATCGCGCGCGCCGTGATATGGTCGCCAACATCTCGCACGAACTGCGCAAACCGGTTGCCAATATCCGTATCATCATCGACTCGCTCTTTCATGAGGATGAAAAACCTAAGCGTAAGCGTAGCATTTCCTCCCTGCAATACATCGCCCGCGAAACCTACTCGCTGCTGTGGGTCATTCAGGAAATGATGTACTTATCTATGATCGAATCCGGTCAATCCATCGTCCGCATGGAGCGTATGGATCTGCGTGCCTTGGTTGAAGATGCCATCGACCGTATGGAAGATCAATCAATCCTCAAAGATATTCGCATTGTTCACGATGTTTCCAAGAAGCTGCGTATCTGGGGCGATTGGGATCTTGTGCGCCGCGTCATCATCAACCTGCTGCATAATGCCGTGAAATGGTCACCGCGCAACAGCAAGATCACCGTTTCCGCCTCGGTTGCCGGTGATGAGGTTACCATTCAAATCACGGACGAAGGTCCGGGTGTGCCCGATGAACAGGTTGAACGTATTTTTGAACGTTTCTATCAGGTCAATTCGTCACGCGCTGGCGGTGAAGGTACAGGTCTTGGCCTCGCCATCTGTAAGCATATTGTCGAAGCCCACGGCGGCCAAATTTGGGCGCTTGGTCAAAGCCAATCCAAAGGCGGTAAGTTTTTGTTTACCCTTGGCTTGGTTGAAGATGACGTTGATCTCACCTAAATTGGCCTAAAGTTCATTGCAATTCTAATATTCTTTCTGCTATACTTCCTGTAATTGAATACAGCAAACCTTCGGGGCAGGGTGAAATTCCCTACCGGCGGTATGATAGATTTTATCAAGCCCGCGACCCGAGTCACCAATTTGCAACGTGCAACTACGCAACCCCTACCCGAATTGGTGCATCATAACCTTGGTTATGACGGTGGATCTGGTTAAACGCCAGAGCCGACAGTAATAGTCTGGATGAAAGAAGGTGCTAATGACTCTCACTCATTGATTGGGTGAGTTGTGTTAGCGTTGCTCATAGTAATCACTGTGATGATTCTTAACCCTTTGTTGTTGAGAATTGTTATATTTGGTTCCACTTGAGCCTCCTTCGCCCCGTTGTGTCGCTGCCTAGCCAACGGGGTTTTCCATGCGTCAAAATATACTTCCACAAACCACAAAACCGCTGTCAGCCGTAAAAGTGCAGCGCCGCGTTTCGCCGTGGCAGTCTATTCGTCGTGTCGCCCCGTTGCTCACGCTGCTGCTCGTTCTTGTTGCTTGGCAAATTGTCGTCAGCCTCAACCTGTATCCGCCATTTATCATACCGTCGCCTCTAGTCGTGCTGAATAAAGCAGTCCTCGTCATTGGCGATGGTTCACTCCTCTATCATGCTGGTGTCACGTTCTGGAATGTCCTCGCCGGTTTAGCGGTCGGTCTTGTTCTTGCTGTCACCTTGGGCTATGCCATTGCCAAAACCCCTATCCTTGAAGAATTTCTCTCCCCCATCATCGTCGCGGTACAATCTGCGCCGGTTGTTGCTTATGCGCCGCTGCTCGTCATCTGGTTTGGCAGCGGCCCCACCAGCAAGATTGTCACCGGTGCGTTGATTGTCTTTTTCCCCATGCTGATGAATACGATTGTCGGCATCCGCACCGTTCCAACCGCGCTCCGCGACCTCATGCGTTCCATGCAAGCCACCCCGTGGCAAACGTTCACCAAACTAGAAGTACCTGCCGCCATGCCTGTGCTCATTAGCGGCCTCAAGATCAGTGCAACGCTGGCCGTTATTGGCGCGGTTGTCGGCGAGTTTGTCAGTGCCAATGCGGGTCTTGGCTTCCTCATTAACTTGGCTCGCAGTCAGTACGATACCCCCCTAGTACTTATATCTGTTATCGCATTAACG
>JAPUDW010000391.1 GCA_027492915.1 Bacteroidota bacterium
GAAATGCCTTTGCGCTGGTTGTCGCCGATCCAACTGATAGCGGAATCGGGGCGCTGCAACACACCGGGTTCGGGCAGATTGACCCTTCCGTTGACATGGAACAGCCCCGCGATACACTGGACATAAGCGATGCGTTGGAGTGCTTCACGGTCGGCTGTAGTCAGCTTCGCCGTAAGGTCGCCCAGCAGCACCAGCGATTGCGGTACGGGCGGGGTCATGAGTAATGCTTTAGCCGCGTAGGTGACGCTCTTTTCATCAACAGCTTGCCAACCGTCGGCGGTCTGAGTGATGGAGGCGATTTTGACATCGGTGTGGATGCTAGCCTTAGATGGAAGCGACTTCGCGAGGTGTTTGGCTAAGGTGTTCATGCCGCCGCGCGTGGCATAACGGGGATGACCGTCAAATTCGTCGGGCGTACGGATACCGTCACTAAAGCCATTTGACCATACGTAAACGATATTTTCTGATTGCCACTGATCGACTGCCTGCTGGAAGATGGGCGAGCGCACAGTGAAGAACTGCGCCCCGTGGTCAGCTATGCCGCCACCAAAACGGCGTGTGGCTAAACGCCCCCCGACGCTGCGACTCTTATCCACTAAGCGCACGCTCAAACCTTGAGAGACGATTTTTTGAGCAGCAACTAAGCCGCTTAAACCCGCACCAATTATCAATACGTCCGAACTGTATTCAGCCATGTATCCGATTATTCCTAGTTAGCCTTTTAGCGATTAATCCGTTTTAAAAGTAACAGTAAACCACAAATGCCGCTTAACATCAGCAGCAGGACAAACGGCACCCCATAAGGCGACTCGAAGGGCGGCCATGTATGGGTGAAGTTCATGCCGTAAAAGCCGCTGACGACGGTGAGTATACCGATAACCAGGGTGAGGATGGTGAGGCGCTGCACATTATGATTCAGCCGGTTTGAAACCGACGACATATACAGGTCGATCACGGTGGAAAGGGTGTCGCGGTAGGTACTGAGCATATCCGCAATCCACAGCAGATGATCGGATACATCGCGCAGATAATACTGGTTCGTGTTCTGTTCGGTAAAGTTTAGCACATGGGGTTGGGCGAGAGTGCTGAGCATATCGCGTTCCGGCCAGACGACACGCCACATGTGCAGCATCATGTGTTTGAGTTCGAACAGGCGGTTGAGGTGTTTTTGGTCAGGGTTTGCCAATATCACATCTTCAAGGCTGCCGATTTCTTCCTCGAACATATCCATGATAGGGAAGTATTGATCAACCACCACATCGAGCAGCGTATAGAGAACAAAACTGGTGGTGAAGTTGACGGATTTACCCATGATTTCGAAACGCCGCTTCAGTTCATCAATGGTCGCTTCTTGCAGGTTGTGAACGGACACAACGTAATTACGCCCGACGAACACATCAATCTCGCGGAAGCTCAGGTCGTTATAGACCAATGTATCGCTGCTCACCCTTTCGGACGTATTAAAGACGGTGATCGAGTTAATAATGAGGAACAAGTAGCCTTCGTATTCCTCGATTTTCGGGCGCTGGCGATGGTTGCGGGTGTCTTCTATCGCGAGGGGGTGGAACTTAAACACATCACGAAGGATGCGTGCTTCGGCATCGGTGCAGTTGAAAATATCAACCCAGAAAACTTCTGTTTCTGACTTGAGTAGTGCTTCTAGCTCGTCAATTGCGGCTGCTCGTGTCGTACCTTTGTTAAAAACTTTAATGTCCATAGCTGCCCCCCGCAGGAAGTAAGTTATCTCATGTAAACGCAATTGGTAACACTGACGATACCTGCTACGGTAAAACCTCAACCGGTTGCATCATCACCACATCCCCCCAACTGATTGGTCTATCACCGCCGGTCTCTAATACAGCTAATCGCTCGACGGTCTCCCAATTGTAGACGGTGAGTTCGAGATGGTAAGCGCCGGGGGAGGTGTTGGCAGGGATGGGTAGGCAGGGTGTAAGTGAAACCGTTTCGCCGGCAGCGTGTGTGCTGAAGCCGTTATCCCACTGGGCAGCGTTGATGTTGCCTGTGATGTCAACCAGATGTAACCCGACCGAAAATGAGTCGTCGGTAGCGGTCAGTGTATACAGGTTAAGTTCGGTACACAATTCCCCGCCCGTGTTGACCGTTAGCGGCTGATCGGACGGCAGTGTGCCGAGCAAACGGATGCGATCTCCAAATTGGAATTGGAGGTCGCCTGTACCCGTTTGGTTAAAGTTGTAAAAGACCATGTTGCCCAAACTGCTGCGGTAGTTGATGCCGCGTTCGCGGTCGAGTTGGGCGGCGACTTGCCAGCTTTTGGCGGTGTTGACGGGCAGCGCGATCCAGATGGAGTCGGACGGTTGCAGTTTGTCGACCAGTGACCGAACTTCGGCGGGTGTATGCAGCCGCCACGAGAGGTCAAGGCCGAGGCCACGGCGCAAACCCAATTGGCGGTTGTAGTAGGCGGAAGGGCTGTAGGCAGCGAGGTCAGTGATGGTCGCGTCTAGAGGTTGGCGGGCTTCGATCATATCGGCAATCGTGGTTTCCCACGCCGGTTTTGAAGGCCAGAGTTCTTGATACACGGTGAGTTGGACGACCGCCAGCCACAGCAGCAGAACGGCGGCGACGCCTGCCGCGAGATAACGGCTGTTACTCGCCCCAAGCCGCAGCCATGCGGGGATGTGGATATGCCGCAGACCGTAGGCCAGCAGCAGCGCAACCGCTGGCAGCATGGCGATGGCGTAACGCACCTGATACACCGGCGCGAACCATTGGTTGAGCGCTAATAATCCGATAGGTGTGACCAGCAGCCACAGCACCAGCAGCAAGATTTGGCTGCCGTATTGGCGCAAGCGGGGTATCGCGCGGCTCGGCACGAACGGCGCGATGAACAGACCCCAACTGCCGCCTGTCAAAATTAAGACCAGCGCTGCGACGGTTGCCCAATCAGTCGGAACGGGGATGGCTAATGGGCCGTTGGGATTACTGCGCATTTGGGTGAGGAAGATGGGCAGCCACGGCAGATAAAGGACAAAAGCTGCGATATAGGGCAGCGGCAGTGTGTACCATTTCAGTCGCTGACCCGTTTTGGACAGCGCCTGAACGATGATCGCGTGCAGCAGATGTGTGATGATGACCAGCGCCCCGGCATAATGGGTGTACAACAGCAGCGCTACCGAGATGCCATAGAAAAGGGTGCGCCATAGGGTAGGGCGGCTGCGCCAGCGGGCATAGAGCAGGGTGGATAGGGCAGCCAGTGCCATGAGCAGCGTGTACATGCGCGCTTCGCGGGTGTAGTACACAAAGAAGCTGGCAGAACCGAGCAGGATAAGCGCTAAAATACCCGTGCGCCGGTCAAAGAGTTGTTTGCCGACAGCATAGGTGCTGGCGAGCGCGACCATGCCAAACAGGGCGGAAGGCCAGCGCAGCGCTAAAACCGAATCCCCTGAAAAGCGCCCGAATACACCGAGAAGTAAAAAGTATAGCGGCGGGTGGACATCTGCCTGCACGCGCTGCAAGGTGTCGCGGATGTAGGGCGAACGTACCGCCCATGCCGTCCATGCTTCATCGTTCCACAGGCTTTCTCGTTGTATATCGCTGGTCGCAATCAGGAATGCAATCACGACCAGCCCACTAACGACGAGGATGGCAAATTGGGAGCGTGTAGAGGGTTGGGCAGAAGTCAGCACACCGGACTACTTATTCAGGCTGCGGTGGGCGACCATATAACCACCAGAAGGTTTCGGGCGGGTAAATGGGTTGCAATGCCGCGTCCCAGAAGAAAGGGGCTTCGCGGATGTAGCGACGTAAACCGCTGTCCACACTTTTGAGCGTTGCCTTGACTTCTGTGCTGTCCACATCCGGTGGCAGCGCGTCGAAAATTTCGGCGATGAGTGTGCGGCGCAACGCTTCGGGAATATAAGCGTTGGCACACAGTTTAGGGTCGTCTTTGCATTCGCCGAGGTAGGTTTGTAGGTCGCGCAGACGAGACTCAATCTCGCGCAGCATCTTCTTGCCGTAGGCGACATTCCATTCTTTGAATACCGCTTCATTTTTCGCGTTGATTTTTTCGAATTGGGCAAGCTGCGAGGGATTCATTTGGTCACGCATGGCGGCCAACCGCCTCAGCCGCAGTACGATTGAGCCTGGGGTTAAGCGTGCCGAGTCGATGTTGATTTTGCCGTACAAATCATTTTCGTAAATGTAAGGGACAAGGGTATCAACCATCGCCTTAACTTCTTTAAGGTCGAGGTCGATGGAGTAATTATGTTCAGCCATTTTATCGTCCTCTTTCTATATGAACAGTGTAGCGCAATCCGGCTAAACAAAACACCCCTTAGGTGAAGGGGTGTGCGGAATAGATCGGCAGAGGGTTAGGTTCCGGTGATGGGTTCGCCATGCGATGACACAAAGAAGGTAGGGTTGGTCAGCACACGCCGTACCGGACATTTGGTTGAGATTTCGAGCAGTCGGGTACGCTGCTCATCCGTGAGTTGTTCGCCGTACAAGGTGATGTGTTCACGGATTTCGTGGATGAACTGGGCTTCGCCTTTGTAGGCTGGATATTCTGCGCCGTTAAAGCGTTCCATATGCAGTTGAATTTCGATCTTTTCGAGCAGCCATTGTTTGCGCATCGCGTATAACTTGACTGTAATCGCCATACAGCTGCCAACTGCACCTAGCATTTGTTCGACCGGATCAGCCGCGACACCCGTCCCCCCGTTTTCGACGAGTTCATCCGCGTGCCATGTGTAATTTTCAGTTTCGACAGTGGTACGCAGACCCTCGTCAAGAGTTACGGTTAAAGCGCTCATGTTTTCTCCTAGCGGTGGTGATGTACTGGGCTATTAGACAGTTTTGGCTCATATTCTCTTACAGGCCGCCGTTGATGTCCAGACTGACACCGTTAATCGCGCGGCTTTCGTCGGATGCCAAAAACAAAATTGCATCAGCGATTTCTTCCGGCTTCACCCATTTGCTATAATCGGCATTGGGCTGACCGGCGCGGTTTTGCGGCGTGTCGATGGTGCTGGGGACAATCCCGTTGACGGTAATGCCGAGTTTGCCAAGTTCTGCTGCCATACTTTCCAACACGCGCTGGGCAGCCGCTTTGGATGCCGAGTACGCGGCGAGGTTGTTCGTTCCTTAGTAGGCGTTCTTGGCGAGGATGGCGATAATGCGGCCTTTCACTTCATGCTCAACCATGTGCTTCGCTACCCGCCCGCAGCTTACATATACCGAACGTGCGTTGAGGGTCATCATCTTTTCCCACACATCAATGCCGGATTCGTGTACGGGTGTTCCGGCGTTGTAGCCACCAACCGTGTGGGCTAGGATGTCGATTTTGCCGTGGCTGCCTTCGACCTGTTTTACCAGCGCATCGAGGCTGGCAGGGTCGGTGACATCCGCCACGCCAACCACACCTTTGACTTCATCCGCGATAGCGCTCAGTTCGTTTTTGCTGCGCCCGACCAAAACGACAGTTGCGCTGGCTGCGGCAAAGCGCCGCGCGACGGCCTGCCCGATGTTGCCACCCGCGCCCGTGACCATCACCACCTTACCTGAAAAATTGGCTGTCATTTTTAATCCTTAATGGGTTGAACGCGGTCGATAGATAAATGATCTGGTGAAGTGGCCTAATCTTACGCTGATTTTGGTTGGCAGGATTTACCCTGCACAAAGTTCGACGAGCCAGCCATTACTCCAATTATATTTGGCTTGCATCAACCCCGCGACTGACTGCGCCAGTTCCGGTTCGGCGGCACGGTCGATGATACGGGCTGTGCCGGTGTAGTGCTGCCCCAGTACCCAGAAGGTGATGCTCGAATGATGACTGATATTTTTGACCCAATGGGCTTTATCGCCGCCACCCGAAACGAGATAGTAACAGTCGCCATGCGGCACATACCAGATCTCGATTTCATGCGGGTTGCCACTTTTCCAGCCGGTAGTGGTTAGGTACAGGAATTCTGGATTATAGACGCGCGGTTCAGGCATCATGCGTTCTCCTGAATAATGATCGATAATTTAATCATTCATAAGTGTAATCGATGATGCTTGAGCGTATATTGTTCTTAGGGGCAATCTGCATGACCAAAGGGACAGGACGATGCGAATCAAAAAGGCACCTTCGCTGTGAAGATGCCTTTTGATGTGCGTTTTGGTGCGAACTAGCCGCGACCAGTGTACGAGCCGTCGCGGGTATCGACGGTTACGGCGTCGCCCACGTTGACAAACAGGGGAACCGAAAGTTCCAAACCGGTGGCGGTGGTGGCCTTCTTCATGACCTTACCGCTGGTGTCACCCGCGATCTGCACATCCGACTCGGCGATGGTCAAGGTGACGGTGGTCGGCAGCTTGTAGTCAATCGCCAAACCTTCGTAAAGGCGCAGTTCCAGTTCCAAGTTTTCGGTCAAGTAGCGAGCATCGTCGCCGAAAAGTTCCTGACCAGCTTCGTACTGTTCGTAGCTTTCCGGGTTCATGAAGTGCAGGTGCATACCATCACCATAGAGATACTGCACTTTTTCAGCTTCAACGAAAATGTTGTCCAGACGCTCTTCCACGCCGAATACGCGTTGAATAGTATGTCCGGTGCGAATGTCCATGAGGGTGGTGTTCATGGATGCCTTGCCGCGCCCCGGCTTATTGTAAAGGCTCTTGGTGACGCGGTAGAGGTTATTATCTAACTTCAGGGTCACACCTGTTTTTAAATCGCCTGCTTCGATCATCGTCTGACTCCTCGAACTCTGCTTTTCATCTGTAGTAAGTTTGACTATTCTACCAGACGAATTTTTGATATTAAATCCTCTGATTTTATTTTGGCAGTTCCCACACTTCTACCACTGGATCACGCATCCGTACCACATGCCGGTATCGCCCCCAATCCACCCACGACGCGCCATAGTGTTGAAGGCGCTCGGCGATGGTTTCTGCACACTGGTAAATAAGCCCCTCGGCTTGCGGGTTGTAACGACGGAAACGCGGCATCACCAGTTGGCGAATACGCCCCAACCAATCGAGTGGTGTATTGAGACTGCTGCCCCCCACGCGCTCATCGGGAATGTGCAGTGAGTAGTGCAGGGTGCGTTCGATTACCTTGGTCACGCCTTCGCGGTCGAATACGGGTAACGCCTGACGGTATACCTGCGGATCATTGACCCACCAGCAGCGCACGCCGTAACCCGCATCACGGATAATCCGGTCAATATCGAGATCATCTTCCCACAGGGTTTGCTCGGCTTCGCGCCGGATGACCCCGCACAGGCCAAAAGGTGTCATGCTCATTTTTCCCCAGAAGGCTTGCACCTCGTCACGCCAAATTTTCCACGGAAATAAGCTGTCGCGGCTGAAGGTGGTGTTGAGCAGGTCGATAATTTCAGCCGGAATGTGCGCATCTGGCACAGGCGAATGTTGATGATAGGTGTAAGGGCTAACGGCAGCCGGTAAGCCGTTCCTGGCGTACTGCTGGCTAAAGCGTTTGAGGTGCGGTAGTAAATTGCTGCCCCATACCGCATCGTGGGCAGGCATCAGCAGATAACCATCGTGATCGAGCAAGCTGCCGAGGTGCAGGGCTGTGTCAATCCGCGCCCAGCGGTCGGTGGTTTGCAACCGCTGCCACTGTTCAGGCGCATCCCAGCCTAAACGTGCGGGTGTGTCATTTACTTTTCCCTTGAAGGGCAGTGGGTTGGCGATGATCGCCAGCATGGTTATTTGCGGGAAATCGGCGGTAAGGGATTGTAGGCTGTCGATAGTTGCTTGATCGCGCGAGATAAAGACAACCGCATCCTGCTTACCTAGCGCCGCCAACCGTGAGCGTAGGGCGTAATCAAAAACGACTCGCTCCCGCTGGACTTCAGATCTTGGGCGGTACATAAATTCGGCGCTGAGATAGTGTCGCCCAATGGCTGCCGCTGCAAGTTCGGGGAGGGTGTCAAACTGCTGCACGGCTACCGCAGAGGTTTACGGAATGCAAAATCAATATAGGCTCTGGTGCTGTTGGGCAGTTTGCCATGCGCCAGAATCACCACGTTCGGCATGGCAGCTAACCGTGCGAGTTCCTCGTCATAGGCGACCGATTGCAATAAGGGCAGCATGAGGCTGTAACTGTTGTCACTGTGTTTGTGCAGTTCTTGGATTTTTAGACCTGACCGGATGATTACCGCCAACACGGCTTCACGGTTGCGGTTTGCGAAGTCTTCCGGTTCTGGCTTCTGAATCGGCGCTGTAACTTTTGGCACATCGAGCAGTTTTTGTAAGCCCATGCTTGCCCGTCGCAGGCCTTCCGCAAGGCCGCGCTGGTAATTCGCCTGTTGGATATTCCCCAGCCCGATCTGTCGCCCCTGTTGATCGGCTTTTTGGCTCTGGGCTGTCCACTCCGTGCTCAATTTGCCCAGCGCATCTCGCAGTTCATCGTCGCTCATGATGGGTTACTAATCCGGTCAATCGCCCCGCGCCCAACAATTTCCAGCGCGGTATCACCGGAAGGCGGCTGCATCAATCCGGCGCGGGTATCGCGGAAGAAGCGTTCCAGCGGCAGGTCACGGGTGAGGCTGGTACCACCGGCGATTTGCAGCGCCTTGTCAGTCACCATGTTCGCAGTTTCGGTTGCCATATGTTTGGCGGCAGCGATGCGCGAGAATAAGCCTTTGCTCCGTTCGTCGCCCGTCCACTGGCTTGCCACGTCGAGCATCAGCGCCCGTGCGGCCATCAGCGCCATGTCGATCTCACCAATTTGTCGCTGAATTTTGGGCAGCGTTGTGATCGGTTTTCCGAGTGCGGTGGGGATACGCTCCAAGCCGAAGCGGATGACTGCATCCCGCGCGGCGATGGCGGTGCCGAGGTAAACCGCACCCATCACCATCGGGAACCACGCATTCGGGGTTTTGTCGTCGCGCTTGCCCCGTTCGAGGATATTTTCGTCCGGCACAACGATGTCTTTGAGGTACAAATCGTGGCTGTCACTGGCGCGGAGGCTCAGGCCATCGCCCCATGTTTCCAACCATTCGACACCCGCTGCATCACCATCCACCACTAGCACCCCTGTGTCATTACCCACCATCAACCGCAGCACGATATGAGTTAGGTGTTTGCCGCCGGTCGTCCACGTTTTATGCCCGTTAACGCGCCAACTGCCGTCACCCTGTTGAACGGCATAACTTTCGAACGCGCCGCCGCGTGATGGGCTGCCGAGCGAGGGTTCGCTCGCGGCAGTGTTGAATAACCCGCCGGCTGCGGCTGCGCGGCTCAGGCGTTCAAAGGCGGCTTCTGGCCACGGGCGGTTCTCGCTGAGGTTGCCGAACATGTGGATTTGCATTCCGGCGACCATCGCGCTCGATGTGCTGCCCTGCGCTAGCTCTAGCTGCGCCTCGACACACTCCCGAAGCGACAAGCCCATGCCGCCGTATTCCCGTGGAACGCTCATCGTCAGGTAGCCGGAATCTTTGAGCGCTTGCACATCGGCGGCGGGGAGCTTGGCTTCTTTGTCGGCTTCCTCCGCGCGGGTGGCGAAGTCTGCCGCCAATTCACGGGCGAGAGTAACGATGTCGGTGGTTGAGGTCGGTTGCATGGTACTCACGTTAACGGATATTGAACGATTAGCCACGGGAAATATTCATCGTCTGTCCCCCGCCAGCTTCTAACAATTTTTGCAATTTCAAAACTATCGATCAAGCCATATTCATTCGGATAGGATTGCAAATCTTCAACCATCGCAAATTGATCAACGTTGCATAGGTAGTTACAGCTAAAACCGACAAAATATGCAGCAGGTTCAAACCCTAGTGGCTTTCCGTTCGCTTCTAATGGCAGCTGCTGCCGAACGATTTTGTTCGCGCCAAATGGCTCACCGTTCGTTAGGCGGGGTTCACCGAATTTATCATCTTTCATATGTTTGGCAATAAGCCTGTCATTTTCTTCAGTAAAGCTTTTTACAAATGATTTGTGCAAACCGATGCCAACTATAAAATGATCCTCGCGTAATACCATGAATTTTGAGGCAAATTCCTGTGCAGTAGACAATGAATAGAAGGCATCAGGAAATAACATCTCAGTATCCCAAAGCTCATCATACCATTGTCGAGCCGCGTCATGTTTATCTTTAGGTAAACCTTGTTTTACTAAGTGTGTAGCGTAAATTTCCTCATCTAAGGTTAGCCACGAAACATTAGTAACGTCACCGCGGCACTCTGAGACACTGACAATTCGCTCAGGCAGAAAGCTATCTTTATAATCAGTCCACGATGTATATGCGCCTATATAGTACCCACCCGCCACATAATCATTGAGGTCAATTGCTTCCATCGTCATGCCTACTACTTCTTGACGATCACCTGCACTTTGCCGGGGCCATGTACGCCATAAATCAGCTCCATCTCAATATCAGCGGTTTTGCTCGGCCCGCTGATGAAACAGGTATTGGCGCTGTTCCACAACCCATCCAACCCTTGTTTGCGCTGCCACGCCACCCAATCTTCCATGCGCGGCACAATTTGGTCGAGTGTGAGGACGGCGATATGCACGGGTGCAAGCACGGTCGGCAGGCGGCCTTTACCCGCGCCGGTGCTGACGACCATCGTTCCGGTTGCGGCGATGGCGAGGTCAATGCCAGTTAGCCCCACTTGCGCATCACGGATGGTTTCCAGCGTTTCTTGCCGGAACTCATCGTGCATTTGCGGCTGGTGGATCGTGATCTTGTTTTCCTTGATCGCGCCTTCTAGATATTGCACGGGGATATGCTTGAAATCCCATGCCAGCAGGTCGGTCGTGTTGTGCGATTTTAAGAGTTCGATCACCTTATCACACGCCGCCTCATCGCCCTCGACGATAAAAATTTCGGCGTGGAGTTCCTGCACAATCCGAGCGAACTGGTTCAGCAGCCCCTCCGGGGAGAGGTCATCAACGTTCGCTACCGGCGCGTAAGCCTTCGGTCGCGGCGGAGCATCGGGGAATGGCTTCTGCTGTGCGCGGAGTTTGTTGAGTATCGTGTCGCGTGAGGAGGTCATAAGTTAATTTTCCTACTACTTAGGATTATTCAATCGAAAGCCTATAGCTGACGGGTTTTAGGCCGTAACGATCTTGTGATCCGATGACGGCTTTGAGACGATGATTGTCGATCCAATCCACACTAATATAGTAGGGATTGGCGTGCTCCGTGAATAGAGCAATCTTCATACCGGTAGCAAGTTCATAGACATCATTTCCTGCTAATATCCACTGTTTGTCAGGTGAAAGACTCTTCGGATAAGGTAGTTCAGCGCCATAAATTGCTTGAGCAGTAACTTGTTCGTCGTCCGTAATTGCAACCAAACGGATAGATGATGGTGACGAAACTTTGATGACTTCTCGTCCGTTACCTAAAGAGATCGGTATCATTTTGCCAGATAAGAACATCAATAGAGTACGGTCGTCTATCCAATCAAAAGTATAGGGTAGCGAAGGATAAGCTTTTTCCTCAAAATATTCATTCACATAAATAATAGTTTGTCGCTCAATATCGTAGATGGCGAGGCTTGAGTGTTCTAATATCAGAACGAGATAATCCCCATTGGGTGACACGCTGAGTAATTGAGCGTCACCATAGAATATATCGCTAATCTGGTCATTAGAAACATTTATGGCAGCGATCTTGAGAATGTCATCGCCATCATTAGGGTCTGATGGCAAATAAAAATAAGTGTCACCTGCATGTATCGTGTATTCATTGATGAGTACATCTGTTACTTGCATGGGTAGACAATCATGTCCCAATTCGTATTCTCTAGCACCACGCAAATCAAAAACCGATAAAACACAGGTCACATCGTCTTCAATAATGGAACCCGTTTTCCATTCAAGAAATTCTCTTGTTTCTAAATAAGTATATCTGCGTGCTTTATCATCATAATCAAACCAGCCGGAGAAGATGAATTGCAATCTCTCTGCACTTTCGACATCGAAACTAAAAAGTGCGCTGCCCGCGATTTCTGGCCCACCACCTTGCCGCACCGAACCATGTGTATTGTCTAACCAGTTTGAAATCTGCACATCTTCCCTAAAGAATTCATGACGAACAGTACCTAAGCGGTTAAATTCCCCGTCGTGAACGTTGTAACTATAAAGCACATAGAAATTAACGCCGCGTTCTGACTTTTCAATGCCCCAAAAAATTAGCCATGTACCATCTGGAGATGTACTCGGTCCTCTAGTGCTTCCGTAACCATCCCAGTAGTTAATATCAATAGGCAATGGGTCTGTCATCTTGCCACTAGTGGCTTCGCAGAAACGTATCCGTCCCGTTTCTGGATCGGCGTAATAATGCCACGTTTCTCCTAGCTGGGTAGAGAAACCGCATTGATCATTTTGTTCAATTGTCGTATTTATGGGCTCGTCGGGAATGACTTCTACCGAGATTTGACTGGTAAAAATATCATCAGGGTTTGGCGGCCACGGGGCAGGGGTAGCCTCCTGTGCTGCTGCTGGCACAACCAACAATAAATAGAGAGTCAGGTAAGCAATACACCTTATAGTGAATGTCTGCTTACCCATTTTTCACCTTACTTCCGGCTCAGTACCCAGATGCGCGGGTGTAAACCACCCACCGTCACGCGCAGGTTTTGGTCGATCTTCCACACTTCGGAGCCTTCGAGCAGGTTATCCAGCAGCCGAACCTCGTGCGAGATCAGCACCATCCGCCCACCGGGTTTCAGCAGCCGCGCCGCTTCCTTCAACATGCCGGGGTATAGGATCACGTTATCATCGTGGCTGCCCACCAATTGCCCGAACGGCAAATCCGCCGTGATGACATCCACACTCTTGGCGGATAACGGCAAATCGGTGATGTTCCCCTGCCGCCGCTTAATAATCTCACTGTAACCCGCCGCCTCGATGTTCTTTCCCGCACATTCGAGCGCGGTCACATCTTGGTCATAGCCGACGATGCTTTGCACTTCACCCGCCGCCACGCGCTCGATCAGCAGCGTACCGGAGCCGCAGCCCATATTCAGGTACACATCATCCGGCTGTGGCTGGCTTAGTACATTCATGGCGTAGGCTACCGGAGCATTCAGCGCCCCTTCGCGGTTGCAAACCCGCCACGCGCGGGTCGCCTGTGGGCGCGGGCTAAGGCGCACCAGCGTCTCCCAACCCTCGCTGCCCACTGCCTTCCGCACGCGGATGAGCAAATCACCTTCCTCATCGCCAATTTGCAAACCGGTTTTTTGCGCCAGTTCGTCCTTCAGCCGTGTCATCACCGACGAATCCGACCCCGCTGCGCTGATATACAGCGACTTGTAGGCATCGGCAGGGGAGAGGTCACGGGCGGCGCTAATATCCTTCAGCAGCTTCTTGAAGTGTTCATCACCGAGCAGGGCTTTCGGGCGCGGCACGTTGTACTGCTGCACGAAGTAAACCGCGTGTACCGTGCGCAGCTTGAGCAGTTGGTACGGGTTGCCGATGAATTGAAACCGCAGTGCGCCAGCGCGGGCGGGAAGGTTTGCTCGTTCCAAGCGGTCATCAAAGAGCGTTTTCATCTCGCGCCATGCCAACCCCTCTAATCCCTCCGAGACATCCGCTTCGTACTCATGTACGGGAATGTTGCTGGGGATAAGGTCGGGCTTCTGTCGCGGTTCGGTCGTTCGTCGTTTACTGATTTGAATACTCCATCTTAACGTAATTGCTGCTAAATGTTTTGTTTTAGCCCCCTTCCCCTGTTACTACGGGCTATCAGTGAACTGAGCCTGCGAAGGTAACTGATGGGGTCGGGGTTAGGGGTTTGCGCCTTTGCGTTAAATCGCTTGCGTTAATTTTCTTTTCTGTTCTTACGCCACCAGTCATGGAAGGACTGATCCGCAAACGATGGGAAGTCGCGGTAATCTGTCCAGCCGCTCAGCGGATAGGGCAGGTTATTCAACTTGTCCGCGCCCACCGCTTTTGCAAGCGTGCGTGTGGCGATGCTCGCGGCCTTCCCACCCATTTCGTACAGCAGCGGGTGCGTGTTGCCAAAGTTCCAGCCTTTGAGCGCGACTTTCCACATGGCCTCTTGCTCGTTGTTCAGGTCATGCCGCAGCATCAACAGCATATCGGGAATGTTGATGTCCACCGGACACGCCTGTTTACAAGCGCCGCACAAACTGCTGGCGAAGGGCAGCGGTTCGGCGTTCTCTTTCCCTTGCAGCAGCGGTGTGATGATCGCGCCAATCGGCCCCGAATACACCGAGCCATATGTATGCCCGCCAACGTTCTGGTAAACAGGGCAGGCGTTCAGGCACGCGCCGCAGCGGATGCAAGCCAGCGCCTCGGTATACGAGCTGCCGTAAATATTACTGCGTCCGTTATCGAGCAGAATCAAGTAAAATTCTTCCGGCCCGTCCGGTTCTTCCTTACGCGCTGGCCCGCTGAAGGTGTTGACGTAAGTCGTCATGCGGTGGCCGGTCGCGCTGCGGGGCAGGAGCTGCACCAGTGTGGCGAAATCTTCCCACGTCGGCACAATCTTTTCGATGCCCACCACCGCGATATGCACAGGCGGCATACCCGTTGAAAGTCGCCCGTTGCCTTCGTTGGTCACAATCGCGACCGATCCTGTTTCCGCGATCATGAAGTTACCGCCGCTCATGCCGAAGTCCGCGCTTAGGAATTCTTCGCGGAGCAGCTTACGGGCAAAGGCGGTCATTTCTTTGGCTTCGTCGGTCGGCTCCATATCCAGCTTCTCGATGAACAGGTCACGCACCTGTTCTTTGGTCATGTGCATCACCGGCATAACGATGTGGCTAGGGTGGCTTTCGTTGACCTGCACGATGTACTCACCGAGGTCGGTTTCCACCATTTTGATGCCGTTGGCTTCTAGCACGGGCAGCAATCCGATTTCCTCGGTCGCCATACTCTTGCTTTTCACGCCGCGCTTCAAGTTGTGCCGCTTGCAGATGTCCAGAACGTGCTGGTTGGCTTCTGCCGCGTCCTTCGCCCACAGCACATGCCCCCCATGCTGGATGACGTTGCGTTCCATCTGTTCCAGCAAATCCGGTAGGTCAGCCAGCGCTCGCAGTTTCGCCCCGCGCCCTTGCTGCCGCAGTTCCTTTGAGGCGACTTCGCCCATTACCTGCCTGCGGCGTCCGTCCGCGTTGCTTGTGCCGCGTCGTAGTGCGGTGGCGAGTTGAATATCGTCGAGCGCGATGACGGCATGTTCAGAAAATTTATTGGGGTTCATGTCAGTTGTCATAATGGGTTCCCAATGGCCTGAGACTAATTTGAGTCTATTCTAGCGCTGCAATCGCCGTGCCGCTAATCTGAATCAAAAACGGAGACCTGCGTCCCCGTTTCATAGTTGTGGGCGATGAGGGGCTCGAACCCCCGACCTCACGGATGTGAACCGTGCGCTCTAACCAGCTGAGCTAATCGCCCGCACAAGCGTTGAAAAAACCAGCCTGCGCTGGTTCGTTCCGCTGCTTGGGCAATAGAGGACTCGAACCTCTAACCCCTCCCACGTCAAAGGAGTGCTCTGCCAATTGAGCTAATTGCCCTAGATGAAGCTGAGTATACAACATTTCATGTGCTTTGCAAGAGTCATTCAATCGCGTTTTTGGGCTGCTGCTGCGCAATTCGCTCCTTTATTTGGGCGATGAATGGCGCGATATGTGCCGAGTCTGCTTCGCCTAAAGCGGCTTCTAAACGTTGTAACGTGTCGAGCAAACTTTCAAAAACATACGGCGAGTCTTTGGGTGCGATTTCAAGAACCGATTCAAGCACGGGTTCGGCTTCCTCGGTTTTCCCTAGGGCTAACCTTGCCGTCAGCAGGTCGGCATATGCCCAATAATTATCGACATCAGCTTGGACTTCACCGAAGGCCAACTGCTCGACGCGCACATATGTCTTGAGCATTTCCTCTTTGTTTTGCTTGTGCAGGTAAAGCAGCGCCAGATTACTAAAAGCATACGACGACTTGGGCGTAATCTTGGATGCGCGTTCGTAGGCCGCAATTGCTTGGTCGATCTGACCACGCCGGCGGTACAACCCACCCAGTGAACCCCACCACGATTCGTTGTCGTCATCGACCAGCTTATCACTGTTCTTGAGCGCCTTCAGAAGGTGTTCTTCTGCCATATTTTGGATCTGGTCACGGTCGATGCCCGGCTGCATCTTTTCGCCCATGCGCCGGTAAACGTAGCCAAGTGCGGCGAGTGCTGGTGCGAAGTCGTTCTCGATACGCAAAGCCGCGTTCAGATGATATTCGGCTTTTTCGAGGTTGCCGGACTGCACGTAAACGTAACCCGCACGGTAATGCGTAATCAGGTTGTAGGGGTCAAGTTCAAGCGCACGGTTGTAGGTGTTTAGCGCACCCTGAAAGTCTTGAGATTTATACTGACGTTCGCCTAACGTCAGCAGCGAAACCGCGAGATTAGCATTGGCTGATTCCTGCCGCTGTCTGGCGCTGCTGGCTTCGAGTTCTTGACGAACCTTATTGAGCTGATCCTGCTTTTCCTGAATTTCGCGCTCGAATCGTTCTTTGGCTTCGGTCAATTCCTTTTGTGCGGCGTTCAAACGGTTAAAGCCCAAATAACCGGCGGCAATCGCGAGTACCGGGCCGGCGATACCGAAGATCGCAAAAATCGTTTGCGTCACATTCTGGAACATGCCGAGCAGCGTATTCGAAATTTCAAGCTGCCGTGCCGCTTCTTCCCGCGCATCATCGGCATACACACGCGCATCTTCCGCCGCCCGTTGGGCATCAGCGAGGCTGTTCGAGATTTGGGTTGCTTGTGCCTCAAACGCCCCGTTATCTTGGGTAGGTGCAGGTTCATCAGTTGCTTCTTGGGCAAGCGCAGATGAAACGACCAGCAGAAGCATGAGCGTTATAAGGAGAATGGCAATTCGTTTCATCAGCATGTCCTTCAGGTTACCTGTTCTGTACAGGCAGAATGTCTGTGCTAAACTTACACCCGTAGTGATCATTTGGTGCATGATACAAGTCAAGACTCATAGTAATTGAATGCATATTGTAGGGAGGAGGCGTGCCTCCTCCGTGTTTCAAATTCACACCCATTACTTACTTTGCAACCACTACCTTTACGCCACTTATTCAATAATGATTGCGAGTACACCATGACATTTCAAAAAGATTTACTCGCTTGGTATGACCAAAATGCCGCTCCGCTGCCGTGGCGTGAAAATCACGATGCTTATCGCGTTTGGCTTTCGGAAATTATGCTCCAACAAACACAGGTCGAAACCGTAATTCCCTATTTCGACCGCTTCTTGCAGGCATTCCCTACCGTGCATGATCTGGCTGCCGCTCCACTTGATCACGTCCTCAAGCTGTGGGAAGGCTTAGGTTATTATAGCCGCGCCCGTAATTTACACCAAGCCGCGCAGCAGGTTTCGCAGACGCTTGGGGGGCAGTTCCCACAAACCGTCGAAGGCTTACTAGCGTTACCCGGTATCGGTCGTTATACCGCCGGTGCGATTTCCAGTATCGCCTTCGGGCAGGTGGCACCGCTGCTCGATGGCAACGTCATTCGGGTATTCGCCCGTTTGACCGACCTTGAAGCCGATGTGACCGGGCAAAAAGTTAAAGATACCCTCTGGAAATTGGCGGAAGAGTGGCTTGACCATGACCGCCCCGGTGACTACAACCAATCGTTGATGGAACTCGGTCGCGTGGTTTGCAAACCGCGTTCACCCTCGTGCGCCGTGTGTCCGATCAGCCCATACTGCAAAGCCTTCGCCAACGGCACACAGAACGAACGCCCTGTTAAAAAACGCAAAGCGCCAACCCCGCATTATGACGTGGCGGCCGGTATGGTGTGGAATGAGGCGGGGCAGGTACTCATCGCCCAGCGCCCGCTGGATGGCTTACTCGGCGGCTTGTGGGAATTCCCCGGTGGTAAGCAGGAAAGCGGCGAAACCTTACCCGAATGTTTGCGCCGCGAACTGCGCGAGGAACTAGCAATCGAGGTTGAAGTCAGCGAACTGTTTGCCGTTGTTCAACATGGCTTCACCCATTTCAAAATTACGCTCCATGCTTTTACCTGTCGCTTTGTCAGCGGCGAACCGCAAGCCATCGGTGTGCGCGATTGGGCGTGGGTCACACCTGCCGAACTCAGCCGCTACAGCTTTGGCAAGGCCGACCGTCAAGTGATCGACGCGCTGGAAAGTCGTGGACGCATGTTGTTTTAGTTTTGAAGTGTCAAATGTTTAAAATGGTCTAGTTATTGCCCTAAAGGATTTCCTTCGGTCGCATATTTTGCAATAAACCCGCTGAAATGGCGGGCGGGACGCTCCCGTGTATCCGCCGAATTGTCATTTTGTGTTGGCGGGAATGAGAGAGCAAGGCGCTGAAATGACACACTTTCGGCGGATTACTCCCGTACAACCACCGCTGTGCAATATGTTCGCTGCTGCTGTTGTTGCTGCAAAAGCTGATAGCTATTCGTCAAGGCAAATGCAGGATTACACATTGAGAGAAAATGCGACATTTTTAACATTATGATATTGTAGCACAAAAATTCTGATTTGGTGGTTTGAATTTTCAAACCTTTTAATCTATGTATCAGTTTAATTTCGGCTGTACGATAGGTGTGAAGCTGTTGGTACATTGGCTGCCATCGGTTCTTAAGCTCATTCATAAATAGCAGGGATCGGAACCGCATGCATAAATCAAAAAAGCATCATCGTGGATCTTGGGCTATAACTGCTTCCTGTTTAATAGTCGTCAGCTTTTTCTGTCGTTCCGTTGAGGCAGAATCCAACGTTCCACACTATGGAATTGATCCCGTAAGTCATATAGCTTATGTTGAACTCAATCGACCTGATTGGCTATATGCCGAGATTGATATACGTCCAGATAGCCGAGAATTCATTGTTAGTAATGATTCGGGAGTGGGTGAAATTTATGATCTAGATTTTCAATTGGTTGGCTCATTAAGGGGGCATACTGACGATATTTTGTCCCTAGCATGGTCGCCCAACGAAAATGTTATTGCGACTGGCAGTGCAGATAAGACGGTACGCGTTTGGGATGTAGCAGCGCTTTCGACTTTTTACAATCTGCACCATAGCGGGGAAGTCATTGAACTTGCATGGAGTCCTGATGGAACAAAGCTGGCAACAGTTGAATCGGTGATTGTAGGAAATAACTCTGAAGGTCATTTATTCACGGATGACATTTTGCGTATTTGGGACTTAAATGGGAAGGAACTGAGCAGATTTAATTTCCACAATAGCGGCACTTCTTTGGATTGGAATCCAGATGGCAGCTTCATTGCCGGTTCAGGTAGTGTGACATCACTCGGCAGTTCGGTTCTTATATGGGATGCAGAAACTTTAGCGGTTGTAAAAACTTTTCCGAGCGCATGGTCTGCTATCCTGCCGTCGATTGGAGTCCTGACGGCAGTAAAATTGCTTATGGTGTAGTTGATGTTGAAGCTGCCGTATTTATTATTGATTCGGAAACTGGACAATATATTAATTCGATGCCTTCATCTGGTACGATCACATCCTTAGCATGGAATCCTTTAAGCAATAAATTAGCTAGAGGAACTCTCGCTATTTCCAATATTGAGATCCTCGATTTAACTACTGATTATTCTATACAACTTAGTGGCTATGATGGCATAGTTCGCTCATTAGTGTGGAGTAAGGATGGTTCTTATTTAATTGGCGGTAGCACAGAGGGAACAATCCGTATTTGGGATATACGTAACGTATTCTGAATCAAAAGCGGTGAACTTTCGCCCACCGCTTCCATTAGACATTTAACCTTGAACGTTTAACCAGCCCTTATCGCACGGTAAACGTACAGCTTCCCGACTCGCTCGGTCGGTTGGTGCCGGGGCCGAACATATCATACCCATCGGTGATCTGGGCATTCCACGTCACATTGTAAGAGATCGTGTGTTGTCCCGCGCTTAACGGACCCGAAGGCACGTACCAGTAGATATAGTAGTTTCCATCGTTACCCTGCCGGACGGAACTGGCAAACTCGCGCCAATTGTCCAGCGCTTTACCGTCCAGCTTGACATCATAGACAACGCTGTCAAGGTGCTGCTGCATCAGATTGCGATCTTTAACATACCAGCTCCAGAACACGTCAATCGTCGCGCCGGTTAGCAAGTTGGTTGGGGCGGGTCGTCCGAATACGCGGTTATCGCAGTAGGCCAGTACATCCACACCAGTTTGGCTGCCGCTGTTGCCCTCACTGCCCGATCCGCCGGTCGTCGTGCTGCCGCCCGCTGATGGGGTAAACGTCACACCCACGAATGGGATTTCCGGCGTGGCGGTGTCCGCGCCCAGCGGTGTAAAGCTCGGTGTAATCGTCGGTAGTGCCATCGCAGTTGCCGTTTGCTCAATCGCGTTCACGTCAATGACTGGCAGCGGTGGTAAGGTCGCATCGCCCGATAGGGTACTGGTCGCGTCACTTGCGCTGCCAACCACGGTTGGCGTGACAATCGAACGCGGTGGTGTCGGCGTAACCGTGCCGCCACCCAAAACTGCCGTGGGCAATAGGGTACCCTGTGCCAGCGCGGTCAAATCCGGTGAGGGCGTAGCCGTTGGGAAGTCGGTGGGCATCGGGTTCAAGCGCACCAAGGTGGCTGCAATCCAGCCTTCGCGTCCGTCTTCCATGCGGATGTTGAACCACTTACCGTCCGGGCTGGTCGCGAGTACTTGCACGCCTGTTCCCGGTGTCAGGGCCACAATTGCGCTCGAACCCACGCTTGGCCCCTGCCGCACATTGACTGTTTCCAGTGAGGCCACGATACCGGTTTGCACAGGTGTAGAGCTGGCAGTCGGTGTGTCGCTCGGCGTGGGCGAAATCGGCGTTTCCGATGGGGTCAGGGTAAAAGTCGGCAGTGGTGTGCGAGATGGCACCGGAGTCGCCGTAAAGCGCGGTGTCAAAGTTACTAGGGGCGGCAATGTCAAGGTTGGCACCCCCACACTTTGCTCGCTCGGTGTGTTGGTGGTGCAGGCCGCCATCAGCATCATCAAGAGGCCGCTGACCATAAATGTATATCGTGATTTGAAGGTGTAGTTTCCCAAACGCATAAATCCAACCACTAATACGCTGTTAGAACCTCACACAATGTAGCAGCAAACCGTTTATAACGCAAAGTCTATGAGCCAGCGTAGGCTAATCGTCAGAATTTCCTTGACAGCATTTCACAAACGCGCTAACCTAGATGCTGTAAATCAGGAGAAATCTTGTGAATCTGCGAATTACTGGCATGATGACTATGGGTATGATGACTACTCGGCACATAAGTGCAAGAGGGGTTTTCCGTCTGTCCTGAGCCAGCCAGTCAAGGTGTGCAAACAGAAGCGTGTGGAAACCCCACACGCTTTTTTTATTCAATCTACCAAGGATCATCTGCAATGAAGACCATCACCATGAAGTTTGGGGGAACATCGGTTGGCAGTCCCGAAGCGATTGCCAATTTGGTGAATATCGTCAAGGAGTGTCGTGAAGAAGGCAACCGCGTCATTGTGGTGGTTTCTGCGATGTCCGGCGTGACTGACCAGCTTCTAAACTCGGCTAAAATGGCCGCCTCCGGTAATAAGTGGGGCTACTTGTCTACCGCCGAAAAACTTCGTGACCGCCATGAAGATACGTTGAACATTCTCGTTACCCCTGGTGCGGTGCGCGAAAAAACCTTTAGTCAGGTCAAGTCGCTGTTGGAAGAATATGTCGAGAGTTGCCATGCTGTTAGTATCCTTGGTGAAGAAACCCCTCGCATTTCGGATGCCATTGTTGCCTATGGTGAACGCCTCAGCAGCCGCATCGTATCGGCGGCTCTCAAATCACGCGGCATCGAGTCGGCGGCTTATGATGCTGGCGATTTTATTGTGACCGACGACCGTTTTCAAAATGCATCCCCCCTATGGGACGAAACCCAATCACGTATCGACGGCAAATTAGTCCCCGCGTTAGTAGAAGGCATTACGCCAGTCATCACCGGTTTTATCGGTGCTACTCGCACCGGTACCATCACCACGTTAGGGCGCGGCGGTAGCGATTACAGTGGTGCGATTTTCGCGGCTGGTACCAACAGTGATGAATTGGTTATCTGGACCGATGTGGATGGTGTGATGACCACCGATCCGCGTGTCGATAAGCGCGCGCGTGTGCTGCCCTATGTGTCCTATCAAGAAGTCGGCGAGCTGGCTTTCTACGGTGCCAAGGTACTTCACCCCAAAACGGTTCAGCCTGTCCTCGACAAAGCCATTCCCATCCGTGTCCGTAACACCTTTAACCCCACATACCCCGGCACACTGATTGGCGAGATGGGTGAGCCGAGTGCAACCGTTATTAAAGCCGTCACCAGCATCAAGCGCGTCAGCCTGCTAACTGTCAGTGGTAAAGGTATGATCGGCGTACCCGGTATCGCCGGACGCACCTTCCATGCGACGGCCAGCGCAGGCGCAAGTATCCTGATGATTTCACAGTCCTCATCCGAACAAAGCTTTTGCTTTCTGGTAACCGATGGCACGGCAGACGCGGTGAAAGAGTCAATTGAAATACAGCTTGCGGCAGAAATCGAAACCCGCGACATCGACCGCGTGGACATCCGTAATGATGTTGTGATTATTACGGCTGTGGGCGCAGGTATGAGCGGTACCCCCGGTGTTGCGGGGCGGGTATTTTCGACGATGGGCGATCACCACATCAATGTCGTGGCGATTGCACAGGGTTCGTCTGAATGCAGTATATCGTTCGTGGTTGCCGAGTCTGACCTCGAACGTGCGGTAATTGCCCTCCATGATCTCGCGCTTGAATCCGTTCCGACCGAATGAATGGGGTGACGCCGCGAACGCTGACACTGCCCGTCAAGCCCATGATTGTAGAACCTGTGACGCTTGATGGGCAGCACGTCCGGTTAGAACCATTGACGCAAGAGCATTACAGTGGCTTGTGTGAAAATGTGATGGGCGACGATATTTGGCGTTGGATTTTTACGCCTGTCAATGATACTGCTGACATGCGTAAGTTTGTGGAAAAAGCGTTGACGCTTAGTACAGAAGGCAGCATTTTGCCCTTCGTGACCATTTACAAACCTGAGAACTGTATCGTTGGGACAACCCGATACCTGAATATCGACAAGAGTCATCATTCGATGGAAATTGGCACCACCGTTATCGGGAAGCGTTGGCAGCGTACGGTTGTGAATAGCGAAGCGAAGTATTTGATGCTGCGCCAAGCGTTTGAAGTCTGGGGCTGTCTGAGGGTGCAGCTTCAAACTGATGCGCTGCAATCGCAGAATGCTATTTTGCGGTTGGGCGCGACTCAAGAAGGTGTTCTTCGCAATCATCGGATTTGTGCGGATGGTCGCTTGCGTGACACCATTCTGTTCGGCATTACCGATGAGGACTGGAGGGCTGTTAAACTTAATCTCGAAGCGAAATTAGCCTAGCCCTCTTTCAATCAACTGTTGAAAAAGGGCTACGCCTTTAGGTGTGTTAGAGCTTTAGGATGGTTTGCAAACCGGACAGTAAGGTTTCGAGGTCGTTCGAGGTGTTATAGCCTTGGAATGACACACGAACAGCCTTCCAACCGTTCCAATCAATTTGTGGGATTTCGATGCGGAATTCATCGTACAACCGCTTCTTGATCTCATTTACATCGCTGTCCGCCGGAATGGGGCACATCACCATCTGCGAGAACCATTCTTCGCTATCCGGCGAAACGACAGGCATTCCCGTCATCGCGCTGATTTGCTTCCGTGCTTCACGCGCGAGTTCGTGGCAGGTCGCCCGTACCTGCGCCCAGTTATTATCCTCAAAGAATTTAATCGCTGCTGGCACGCTCAAAAATGCCGAAATATCGCGCGTCCCCTGCCACTGGTTTTGGGCAACGAATGACGGGTCTGTCCAACCGTGGCTGATGACCAACGGTTCAATCATGCTCTGGATGTTCTTACGGGCATGGAAGAAAGCACAGCCCTTGGGTGCGCACAACCACTTATGCAGGTTGCCGGAATAGAAATCGGCGTCAATATCGGTCAGGTCTAATGGGATTTGCCCCGGCACATGGGCACCATCGACAATCGACATAATACCCGCTTCACGCGCACGCCGGACAATTTCCTTGACGGGGAAAATGAGCGCGGTGGGCGAGGTAATGTGGCTGATGTAAATGACTTTTGTTTTCGGTGTGACACCTTGCCAGAATTGCTCGACAAAGGCTTCGTGGGTCGTGACAGGTAAGGGCATCGGATAGTTGATGTACTTTGCGCCGGTTTTCTGGCAGACGAACGCCCATGTGTTGTTGAGCGCACCGTACTCATGGTTGGTCGTCAGGATTTCGTCGCCGGGTTCCAATTTCAGCGACCGGATGACGGTGTTCAAACCTAGTGTTGCGTTTGGCACGAATACCAGGTCATCTTTGTCTGCGTTCAGGAATTTACCCAGCGCTTCTTTCGCTTCGGTAATCATCGTATCGTGCCGCCGCCCTAAGAACTCGACAGGCTGCCATTCGAGGTCGCGTTGGAACTGTTGATAAACGTCAAACACCGGTTTCGGGCAGGCACCGAATGAACCGTGATTGAGGTAAGTCACTGATGGGTCGAGCAGAAATTGGTCTTTAAGTGTTGTCACTGTGTTTTTTCCATAATGAGCAGGTGAGATAAACCGAATAGATCAAACGGCGTGCCTTCAAAACGGTACAGCAGATCACGCACGATGCGCCCTGTATTCCCCAACCGCGCAATAATGTTGTCATAGCCGCCGTAAATGCGTTGGTGGGCGACCACCTTCACCGGACAGCCATCGAACAGGCCGCGAAGCCCATGCCCTGTATAGGCTTTCACATGCGGTGCAAGCTGGTTACGCAGCGGGTTCGGCAGGTAGTTAATCAACGGTGTGTTGCCAAAGTGATACTTGCCGCGCCAGTAATGTCCATGTGTTTCAAACGGATACCATCGATTGGGTACGAAAATGATAACCCGCCCACCAGGCCTCAGGACACGTACCATTTCCTGAATGGACTTACGGTCGTCCAAAACGTGTTCTAATACTTCGTGCGAAAGGATGGTGTCGAATTGATTGTCAGCATAGGGCAGGGCTTCGGCAGCCGAGACAAGTGCATGGGGTGTGTCCACCTGTGCCTCTTTTACACGGTCAGCTTCGATATCGAAGGCTTCGACATTCAGGGTATAGCGCCGCCGGATTTGCGCAGCATAGGTGCCAACCCCACATCCGGCAATCAGCACCGCCGCGTTGTCGAGCTTGGTATATTGGGCGATCATTTGTAAACGGCGTTCTTGCCCCGCTCGCCAGACAAGACTCGGCACACCGCGTTCTGCGGCATGGTCATAATTTGCAGTCATATGGTTTTAAGGAGTACTCACTTATTTATTGCCAGATTGTCGCCGCACCCGCTCCAACGCCACCGCTTCTAACTTGGTGGTCTTGCCGGTTGCCTGCCGCATAGCGGTCGACTGGGCTTTCAAACTGGTGCTGGAATCTTCGGCATCTTTAATGGGTACGACGACGGTGATGGTTGTGCCTTTACCGGCTGCGCTTTCCATACGCAGCGTCCCACCGACCATTTCAGCGCGTTCACGCAGGTTAATCATGCCAAGATGCCCGCCGCGTTCCATTGCTTTCTTTTCGGCCTCGGTGGTGTTGAAGCCTACACCATTATCACCAATCGTCACCAGCACCACGTCTTCTTGCTTGTAAACATTCACCGAAATCATACTGGCTTTAGCATGTTTGCGTGCATTACCGACTGCTTCTTCAATGATGTAGAAGATGACGCCCTGCTGATGTGAATCCAGTGCGCGTTCGGCGCTCGAACCCACACGCACGTTTACAGGCTGGTCGTACGACTCTTTCATCTTATCGGCAAGCTGGCCGAGTGCTGCCGTCAACCCTTGGTTTTCGAGTACCAGTGGGCGCAGCGTAAACAGCATATGCCGGATTTCTTTGGTGGTTTTACGTGCGAGATCCTCAATCTTGCGGAGTTCGTTCGGTACTTCTTCAGGGCTGCGTTCCAGCAGCTTCTGAATAATGCTCATACGCATGGCAATCGCCGCCACATCTTGCGTCGGGCCATCGTGTAAGTCGCGTGCCAGTTTCTTGCGAGCCTCTTCTTCGGCATCAATCAGTTTGTCGCGCTCGTCGAGTAAGTTCTGGTAAAGATGGGCATTTTGCAGTGCAATTGTCGCCTGTGAACCAATCGCAGTGAGTAGTTCGGTATGTTCGCCAGTGAAGGCATCGGGGAAGGGGCTGCCATAAACCGTAATACCGTAGTTATCAAAACCCGCTCGCAGCGGAATACACATGACTGAGCGCATGGTTTGGAATGCCACGAAATTGCCCAGTTCAGTGTCTTTACGTGGGTTATCACCAAAAACTGGAATGGTTTCCTTCAGAGCCTCACCAATGAAGCCATCGAGGCCGGGTGTTATGCGCTGTTCATCCAGACGGGTTAAGCCACGACTGACGACCACATGCAGTTGGTTATCTGAAGCGCGGAACAACAGCACCATGCTCACAAGTTTTTCAGGTATTTCACGGCTTTTATCGCGTAGACCTAGCCACCCGACATTCATGGCTGCTTGCAAAATTTTCTCGTAATTTAAGGTTGAACTGAGAACGGCCGCCATATCATAAATGGCTTTGGTACGGTCTTGCATGTCCACAATCTGGCGTTCGCGGCTCTTCTTTTCGTCGAGTAGCTGCGCTTCCTGCCCTTTAATTTGCTGCTGTAGGGCATATGTCCAACCGTTAGCGACTACCCCGAACAGCGCAATGAGGACGATTGGTGTGCGGTCTGCCAATGCCGCTGCCTGATTTGGAATGAGCTTTGCAACTTCGGGACGTACTAAATACATCACGATTACAATACCCATCGATTGAATGACGCCCCATCCAACCCTTAACCGCAGCACACTCGTTACAATCAACAAGCCGCCCGTCGCGACACTTACTAAGGTGTCTCCGCGGCTGATGTAAATAACCAGCGCCATCAACAGCCAGTCCGAAAATACCAATACCGGCGGCAGGATTGGATGCAGTTTGGGGAATAGGATCGGTATGATAAGCAATATGGTGCTCATTACACCGATGACCAGTGCAACAGTGACCTCACTCTGGGCATAAGGGCTGCCGTCTAAAGCACGCAGAGTTGGGAACTCAATAAACGCCAAAATGATGAGGAAGCTGCGAAGGGTGATTAACGCCCAATCTTGCCATACAGGTGTTTTGTTTTGAATTTCCATAGACTACGCTGTGTCTACCAATTCTGGTCTAGTTCATAACCACTACACGCTAAAGTACCATGCGTCGGTAGTTTGTTCAAGTGATGAACAAAGGATAATTACATGGTTACTTACACATTACTATTCTAATCTTGCGCCACACTAAAAATTGCATAAGACTTATTGAATAATACGTGCCAATACCAGAATGAAACTCCCTTGCGTGTTCGGGTTGCCGTCTGTGCCGCTAAAACGAGATGCGCGAATGTAATAGGTTCCGCTTTCCGGCAGCACGTAGCGGGTAATGCGTGAATTTTGCCCACCGCCGCTGTCGTCATCTTGTGCCAGTAGTGTTTGGTCACTATTCAGCAGCGCAACAGTCGGGTCGAGGTCACCATCCCCCCGATTGAGCGAAATTGTAACAGCATCTCCCTTGGTACCGAAGAATGCGAAGATTATTTCGGTTGTCAGTTCGTCGATGCGTCCGGTGATGGTCGTTCCATAGCTAACACGCTGCATCCCCTCCGGCACACCGTCAAAGGCGTTCCCTAAGTTTTGCAAACCGAGTTTGTAACCCCCTTCAGTTGTTCCAGCTTGCCGGTCAACACGGGTCACAATTACATAATAGCGTCCGGTCGCGGGAACACGGAATTGGTCAATCTTGGCATTTTGGCCGCCGCTGCTGTCGTCATCACTGACGAGTTCTTGTAGGTTACTGTCGGCAATAATGACAAATGCATCCAACGAACCACTGGCACGGTTCACCTGTACGCTAATTAAGTCATCCTGTTGAGCATCAAATGAGAAGAATTTCTGCCAGTTCTGGCTCGTGATCTCGCTGTCTGCTGTGCCATTTAGTGGGATGGTCAAGGCCGTTGCAGCGGCGTTGCCTAAACCGCTGTTGTCAGCTTCGCCCACAGTCAGGATATACCGCCCCGTAGATGTACCTGCCGCTTCGCCGTAGCGCGTCGCCACGATCACATAGGTGCCGCTTTCTTCAATCACGAGACTATTGATACCCGCATCCAATGAACCGCTGCCGTCAATGTCATCACTTTCGGCAATGACCCGTGCGCTGCTATTCACGACTTGTAAGTAGGGATCAAGGTTGCCGGAGTTGCGCTGCATCATGATGTCGATGATGTCGCCCTGCTGCGCCTGAAAACTGTAATACACCTGTGGCGACATGTTGGTGATGTTGTTAATCACCGAGTCGCCATAGCGAAGGGCGCTGCCAGACTGCCCACTCACGCCGATGCGTTCGATATTCAATTCAAATGTGCCTGCGGTTGTGCCTAATGCCATGCCGAAGCGCCCAACAATGATGTAATAGCGCAGGCTTTGAGGAATAGTGAAGGCTGGAATATTCACGTTGCGGTTGCCTGCGCCGTCGTCGCGCTGCATGACCACCTGACCGTTGCTGTCGATCAACGTTAAAACCGGATCAAGATCGCCTCGCGTAGTTTTGAGGCTGATGGCAACCACTTCGCCCCTTGAGCCGTCAAAATAGTAGACACTACGCGGTTCGTTTCGGCTGATTTCACCTGTGATCTGCGCCCCATAGATGAGATTGGTTTGTTCCCCTCCGTCATCTTGCGCCAGCAATCGTGGATAGGCCGAACTTGCTCCCAGCAACCCGACAATGAATACAACCAATAACTTCCAACTTGAGAAGGATCTCACATACCCACCTATGCGATCTTTAACGCCCAATCGCGATTATAGCCTACCACACACTTCTATTGACTGCACATACCCCCAGTATTACGGGGGTTGCTCATTTGTTACTTATGGCTAAGCTATATAATAGTTGTGATAGATAGAAAGGTAATCAACATGCCTCTCGAACCACTTCCTAATCGCCCCGCTGGTTTGCCACCACGCCCCAAACCATTTCACATAACGGAACCTGTTTTCCAAAATGGCCTGTGGGTGTTCTGGCTTACGGCGGATGAAAATGTCATCCAATTTGTTAATGCACTGAATTGTATTTTGCCATTCGCCAATTCACCGTTCTTTCGGCGTTCGGGTGGGCGCGTCATGGTGAGCATTAACCCGCGCTACGATCACCATGAAGCGTGGACATTTATCCAAGAACTCCTACAGGGTGAAACCGAAATGGTCGATCTGGGGGACTCGTGGGAAGAGGCCATCACCGGCGCTTGCCAGCATGAAGACGAATTGTAGCGATGACCCCTGAGGAAATGTGGGAATTTAATCCCCATTTGGCACGGCTGCTTTTTTGGACTTGGCTGAATATTGCACATCGCCCTTGAGGATTTGTTGTAATCGGAACATGTCCGTGCGTGACGTCAAATCGAGGCTGATGGGTGTAACTGATACCAGATGCTCGTGCAGCACCACATATACATCCGAGTCGCGTTCTGATTGTGACTGGTATGAGTCGAAGTGATAACCTAGCTTGCCAATATCGGAAAGGGCAACCCGTTCAGGTCGCGTCGGCCAGAACACGCGGCGTCGGGATAAGCGCGTGGTGCGCCATTCCGTGTCCGGCGTAGCATTAGCAGGAACCTCGATCTTGAGCACATCAACATCATCAGGCCGTTGTGAGTGGTCAAGTAACCACTGACCGAACTTTCGGGCAAATCCTGCTGCCGCGCTGAAATCCACATCAGTTGAGTAGGATAGATGTAAATCCTGTGGCATCTGCTGGGAGATGGCAATCGCCGGAATGCCGAGGCTGGCGGCTTCTAACGCAGCGCCGACTGTGCCGGAAATCGTCACGCCATTACCTGTGTTTTCGCCATAATTGATGCCTGATACCACCAGTGAGGGCAGTCGGTCGGAAAGCTCCAGTACGCCATGCTGAACTGCCTGTGCGGGTGTACCATCTACTGCGTACGCCGTATACGGGAAATGCTTGCCGTTAAGCTCCACTTCATGAGGATAGATACGGCCTTCGCTGGTGCCGGGCAGGCTGCGCCCCATACCGGATTGTTGTTCACGTGGGGCGACAATTAAAATGTCGCCAATTTCTGCGAAGGCTCCGGCGGCTGCCCATAATCCCGGCGAGGCAATGCCGTCATCATTTGTAAATAGAATTAATGGTCGTTCACTCATACTACTAACTGCTTTCATACTTATTCCTAAAATCAGGAAATCAAAAGATAACTTCATGTTAATGTAAACATGAATTCTTTAAGAGCATATCAAGACTTTACGTGATATTTACTTAAAATTTCGTTAAGACAAAGTGTAATAGTGCCAAAAGACCATCAAATAGCAGCTAATAAGGCAATTTGGCGGCTGTTTATGGTCTTTTGTTGAGGTTATTATTTGGCACGGCGGTCATATTGGCACTCAACGCCCAAAGTCTGCGCCACATGCAAACCCGCCATCTGCAAGTCGGTGTAAGCATTATAGAGTGTCAGCGGAACCAATTCTTCTTCGGCCTTTTCCGGCAGTGCATTGTGTTCCTCTTCAACCTGATGCGGCTGTTGAAGAATGGTTTTGAAGCTACCGTCTTTGAGGTGCAGGTTTAATTCGCCGTGATAAATGGTCTGCTTCTTGCCCTTGATATTCACAACTTCGCTGACGAATATCTCGGCAATTTGCTCGGTGTGAATTTGCTGTGCTAACCGGTTGCCGCGCATCCATGCCACACCATCATTGTTGACCACTACACGGTTCGGCTTATTAATAATCTCAAACAATGTGTACAGCATCATGCCGAGCAGCAGAACGCCAACGACAATACCCAGATAAGGCAAGAACTCTGGTTTGGGCAGGGCAATACCGCCTTGCAGGGTGACAATGCTCAATACGAAATAAGCGACCACGAGCAAACCATACCATATCAACCGCGTTACCCGCTGCCGTGTCCACTGGGACGAGCGCACCAGTTGCAGCGCCGATTTGCGTGTCAGTGTCCATTGGTCAAATTCGAGGGGTAATGTGCGCAGTGGCGGTGGTGGCGCTGCCGGGGTTTTTGCAACAGCCGCTTTGTCCGGCTCAATCAGGTTAAAGGGGCGGTTCAACGTACGTGATAGTGCCCGTCCGGCGTCAGAGGCCACATCACTAAAGACGGTGGTCTCGGTATCCGGCCAGCGGGCTAGCTCAACCCAGCGGCTGCCGCGTTGCTCTGAAATTTCTGGTTCGAGCAGCAGCCCTAAGTGCCAGCACTCATCCTCTGGCGACCAACCCAGTACCACACGCTGGATGTCATCCACCGCGAGGTTGCCACCTTTGGGCAGACGCCGCTTGCTGCCAAAAATTTCGATGTAATGGACGGGATGCCCCTTTTCTGCTTCGATGAGGGTACGTTCCTGACCATTGCTGGTGCTCAATAGTCGCCAGTGGTCAATATCATGCTCAATTGTCAGGTTGCCCGCAGCAGAAATTCGATCCATCCGATTATTCACTTTGCTTATCGCTGATAAGAGAATTCAGTTTACCCCGCCGCATCGTCACTGGCTAGACTGATCTTCTCACCTTCTAATGTGGCAAAATAAAAGCCGGATATGCTGCCGGCTTTTGTACAATGTGGTGCTGCGAACTACAACCGCCGCCCAGTGAAATAACGGGTCAGCAAATCTTTACGCACGAACAAGAAAATGAGCAGCGCCGCGAGGAATCCAGTTAGGTGCGCTGCATGGTTCACGCCGCCAATATCCTGCTGCTGCAAGAATGTAAACAGCGATGAAATAAACTCTTGGGCGAGGAAGAATATCAATAGGATGAAGCCCGGCAGTTTAATTGTCCAACGCCACACCGGGGCTTCCTGCACCCATTTAACACCGACCAGCTTCAAGATCGCTACGACTGGCACGCGCAGGATAATGCCGACCCCCCAGAAGCAGGTGATCATCGCACCGGGGAACAGCACTAGATACGCACCCATGACACCGGCGATGGCACCGCTTGCACCGATGCTGGGGATATCAACTCGCGCTGTATTAAAGACTTCCGAGCCAATCCCCGCAATCATGCCCGCGATGAGATAGAATGCCAAATAGCGCCATGAACCGCACGCATCTTCAACCCGCCGACCGAACGTCCACAGGTAAATCATGTTACCAATTAAATGCCACATATCGCCGTGCATAAACATGCTGGTGAAGGTGCTGAACGCGCCAATGCCTAAACCATCGCGCATAAAGATGCCACGATAGCCGAATGTCCATGTTTGCGCGATATACTCGTTAAGCCGTCTTGTACCTTCAAGCGCATCGACATATAAAAGCTGTGAACCTTGATACAGGTTGGGAGCTTGAATTGCCATAAATATCATAGAGTTGGTGATTATCAAAATAATCGTCATGTACGGTATGGTGCGGTAGCGCACATTACCGCTGTCGCTCAGTGGCGTGGGAGTCAGGAAAGATTGAAGGAAGAGTGTCAGAATTAAATAGAGTAAAAAGTTGAGCAGTAATAACATGGCTGGTTGGTCTCCGTCTTGCTTTCAGGCGTTATTGCGGGCCTAAGAAATCTGCTGGTGTGTAGACAGGTATATAAAACTCAACAGGTTCCGGGTTACGAACCAGCGCTAAGGCTGTGCTGAATACCAGCACGAATGCACTAACCAGCAGCACCACGCCCACCACACCCAGCAAGATACGGATGCCGGTTGGGAGTATGGGCAAACTGCTCGGAATTTCGTCCGGGTTGCCCAACACTTTTTTAACCTCGTCCTCGTTTTTGTTTTCGACCTTAGGCGTTTTGGGCGCGGGAACTTTGCCACCTAACCAACCGGCGAGCGGCTTTTGCTGCGGCGATGAAGTGGCTGTGACGAGTAAATAACCGCCCAAAATACTCATGGCGATGCCACCGATGCGCCCACTGCCCAGCAGCGCGAAGTTTAACCCCGCATCCTGAAACGCCATTAACAGGTATAAGAACCCAACGCCGAGCGCTTCACGGATCGCTAGAAACACACTGCCTCGTTCTTTGTCGCTCATATGCGGCATGAACTCGGTCAGCTTTTTATCGGCGAGTTGGCCTTCTTTGCTGCGGCTGCCCAACTGTGCGGCTTGTTCATAATAGGTGGCTGCTTCTTTGCGCAGTCCCAATTCTTCTGCGAGCTGGGCACGGCGAAAAGCCATTTTCTGATTTTTAGGGTAAATGGGTATCGCACGATCAAGTGCCATCAGCGCCTTGCTCGGCTCGTGTTCAACGAAGTGCTCAACGACACTCATCACCGTCTTTTCACCGGCTTCGGGCTGTTGCACTAGCTTCAAGCGTAAATCATCAGCTTCGCCATCCGCACCTTGATATTTGGCGATGTCGATAGCGGTTAGGTAAATTGAGGGGTGCGTCGTTCCCGCTTTGATCGCATTCCACACCAGTTCCCGCGCATCGTCGATATACTTCAGTCGCGACAAGTAACGCACGGCGTTTGCCATCGCGGTTTCGTTATCAACCTCAATTTCCAGCACCCGCACCCACTGCTCAATCGCTTCTTCAATCTTGTTTTTGTTCAGCAGTGCTTGTGCCTGTGCCAGATTTTTCTTGATTTGCTCAGTTTGAGAGGTCGAGAGTGGCGGTCTATCAATGGGCAGTGATTCTGGGTCGAGTGCCTCGGTGTCGAGCGAATCCTGATCGTCGTACTCAGCCCTCAAATCTTTTAGGCCGCTGCTCCCACGAGTGATAGATGCGTTTTCACTGGTGGCACGCTTTATCGCTGACTTCCCATCAGAAGTCGAACTTGCCAGTACCGCCGACAAATCGGGTGTCAGCCCCATATCTTCCATATCCGCCGTGACATTGGGAGTCATGCTGTACGAAGAAACCGCCTTGAGTTCGTTCGTAGAAAGACGTTCAATCGTAGAACGGGTTAGCGAAGCCGGTTTATCAGGTGAGGTGGCAGACGGAGAAGGCGCTTTCGTATTCAGTTTGCTAATCAACGCCCGTGTTTGTTGGTTGTTGGGGTTAAGTTTGAGCGCTCTTTCAAGACACTGTACTTTTTTTTGCGGTTCGTTCATGGTGCGTGAAAGCCACAACCATGCCAGTTCATTTTTCGGCTCGATCTTCAAAGACTGCATCAGCAATTCGCGCCCTTTGCTGGTATCTTTTTGATCGCGTATGGCAACGACTCCCTCTTCAAATAGGGTTTTCGCATCCATCTAATTTACCTTCCCCGCAAATCATAAGTGCTTGTTAATAACGATTGTATTATAAAACGGTCAATGACATTACGACCCTTCAGAATTCGTGCGGAATGTGAATTTATTGGAATGTTGTAGGTAAACTCGCGAAAATAAAAAGACACATCGTCGTGTCTTTTTATAAAGGTACAAAATATCGACTGGTATTTACCGGCGCTCTTTACGCTTTTTCAGGAGTTCACCTGCGACGTTACCGGGATCTTTGCCTCCGGTGTTTGCTGATGGGCGTGGCGCTTCTGGCGCTGCGCTATCTGTGGGCGAATCTGTAGTTCGAGTATATGGTTCAGCCCGCCGCGTTGTCGGATCGTCATTAGCGGTCGTCACACTGGTTCTCGCCCGTTGTTTCGCATCGAGTAGGGTAGACATGCGTTCGGAGGTCGCCTCGGCAGGCTGCACGCGACCAAACACCGCTTGGCGCAGCTTAAGGATGTCGGTGCGCGTCACCACCAAGCGCCGCACCGCCACATCAATCGGTAGCAGCAGCAGCGCCGCCAGCAGCAGTACCGGCCAAATAGGAGTGCCCGCCACGTTTGCTTGTAAATTGTGGTTGAAGATCGCGCCCGTGTCATCCAGCATCGAGCGTCCGCCCGTCAGGTCAGCCAGACTACGCAGCAGGGCTGCCCCGTCGCCGCGTTTGCTACGGTCGTATTCCGCCGAATAACTCATGACCCATCCGGTCGTCTGGTTAAGTCGTAAGCCGTTTGTCTCACTATTTCCCTGAATGGATAAGATGTAGGCACCCTCGGCATCTGGTGAGAAGGTTGCTTCATAACGCCCCGGCGCAACCTGTTGCAGGGTTTGCAAGGTAGGGTTGCCTTCAGGATCGACCAACGAGAATTGCAAATCCACCCCGTTCAAGAACGCACCGCTGTTATCCCGCGCGTCAACAACCAACCGCGCATGTTCACCTTCCATGATGACTTGGCTTTCAAGATTGGTGGTCGTGCCTTCGGTGATTGTCCACCGCACAGCCTGATCCCAGAAGCGTACAAAGTCTGACCAATTCACCCAGTTGGAACCCCAACGCGCTGTCGCATCACTCGTGAACGCCACCGAACGACCCAACCCGTACTGCCATGCGGCCAGCAGGGGATCGCTGAAAGGCTCTGGCCCGCGCAGGATGACCTCTGCTGTTTGCTTGGCGGTGGTCGCCACATAACCCATCAGCGAAGGGGCGCTGGTGATACCATTCATAATCGGGCTGGTGGAGGAAATGGTTGGGACAAACGCATTTTCAATGATGTACGAACGGGTAGCCAGCACGGTTTCTTGGGTAAAGATTGTGGGGATTTGCACCGCTGTGACGACGCTGTGGAAGTTGCCGCCGCCTGCGTTTGCCATTGCCTCTAAGAAGCTCGGCGCTGCACCACCAATTGAAATAACCGAAGTCGTAACATTGTTCTCTTGATTCAGCTTTCGGCTAATTTCGACCAATCCGGTCGGGTCAGCACCACCATCCGTCAGCAAGATAATATGCTTGCGTGCGGATGGGTCGCTGCCAATCTCCTGTGCGACGAGGTTCATACCCGCCAGAATATCAGTACCGCCGCTTGCACGCAAAGTCGCGACCAGCCGTTGTAGTGCTAATCGGTCACGTACGTCCTGAATGTGCGCAATCCAGTAACCAACCGAGTCGAACGAAACGACACCCGCACGATCGTTGGGTTGTAAAAAGTCCACCGAGCGAATAATCGCTTCTTTTGCCAATTCGATGTTCGGTGCACCGCTGGGACTGGGTGAGTCCATACTGCCCGAACGGTCAATCACATAGGCAATCGTGAGTTGGGGGATGCGCTGTTGATCTTTAATCTGTGAATCAAGTGGCAGTGTTTCTTCTAGTGCGGTCTTAAAATAACCGCCCGGCCCATACGTTTGTGGCCCACCAACCACCAACAACCCACCACCGAGATCGCGCACATAACTTTGCAGCACAGCCATGCGTTCCGGCGATATATTGATTGCCGAAACATTGGCGAGAATAACGCTCTGGTACTGCGCCAGCCCCACTAAAGTGAACGGTAGCTGTTCCGGTCTTGCGCTTTCAACCGTTAAACCCGCCTGTTCCAAAGCGGGTAGGAGATAGCGTATCTCCTCATCTGTTTCCGAAACCAGCAGTACGCGCGGCGGCCCGATTACACGGCTAAAGGCCGAAAGCTGATTGTTCTGGTAAAAGCTGTCGTTGCTAACAGGGTCAACTTGTACTTGAAAGTCTTTGAAACCGGAGCCTGTGCCTTGTAATGACAGACTGTAGCTGTTTGTCCCTTGGCGCAGCTCGACATTTTCCTGCTGGATTATTTGCCCCGCCTGCAAAATGGTCACCCGCGCAGGGGTTTCCGCTTCCGAATTGATCGTCAAGTTGAGGTCGAAACGCTGCCCCTCGTTAATTGCGCTCGGTACGTTGACGCTGGTAACTTGCACTTCCGGTTGGTCGCTGGCGACATACGGCATGTAGCTAATCTCAACGCCGGTGGCTGCTGCTAATTCCGCTGCCGATTGCGCGTTGCCGATGGTTGGTTGTCCGTCACTCAGAATAACGATCCGCTTGGCACTGTCTGCGGGGAACATGCCCAGTGCCAGCCGTATCGCTTGTTCGAGGTTGGTATTGCCGCTGGGTGGGGCGGATTGGATGCGCCCTAGATCGCGCGAGGTACTCACTGGACGTTCGACCAATGCTTTGCCGCCGAACAGGACTAACCCCGCCTGATCGTCCGGTAGCATTGTGCCCATAGCCTCGCGGATCGCTTCGAGGCCGCTGTCCCGTGCTGGTTGGGTCATGCTGTCCGAAACATCCAGCAGGAAAATAACCGCCAGTTTATCTGCCGCCTGTATCACCTGTGCGCCAGCCAACGCGAACACCAGCAGCAGCATAATGACCGCCCGCAAGATGAGGCTGGTGATGTCTCTCGCACGGCGGTAGATCTGTCGCGGCCATCCCGTGTAAATGATGAACGGGATGCAAACTAGTAAGACGAGTGCCAAAGGGGTCGTAAAAGTCATGCTGTTACCCGGTAACTTTTATATGCATCCGTATTCCAGCAGTTCATCGTGCCACCCCTTGCGCGGGACGCCGGAAAATCGGTTGAAAGAGGGTGCGTGCTTGCATCCGCTGCTGGTAGACAAACCACTCGATCACGAGTACCGCCAGCGCCAACAGAGCCACCCACGGCCAAAACTCTTGCTGCCCCACTTCGTCGCGGGTTGCCGCTGTAATCGTGTTCCCGCTCAACGAAATCGTCGGCTGCGGGGCGATATTGCTCTCGTTTGTCGCGAACAGGTTTACGGCAAACGGCGCGGTTTGGATGACTTCATTTCCCCGTAGAATGTCAATTGTGTAAATGCCGGTTTCGTGGGTGTCGGCAAAGACCACCGTGTCGCGGTCAATCGGTAGGTTGCTGGTGCTGCCATCGGGGAGCGTTACTCGCACGCCAGTCGCATCAAACGGTGGGCGTATTGGTACCGAATTGCCCACTTGCAGCCCGTTTTGTGCCGAAATAATGCTGCTAGGTGTGAACCATTCCAGCAGGTTCGACATCAATATCGGCCACGTAATTTGCAGGGGTAAGTCCGAGTCGTGGATGTCGAATGCGAGTATTGCGATCTGTCGCCCATCTTGCTCACCCGCCAGCAGCAGCGCACCGGTGTCAGTCGTCACCAGCGCATCCGCCCAATCCACGCCAGTGATCTCTTTAAACTTCAAAATATTGACATCGGCGAAGTCCACAAATGTGGTGCGCGGGTCATTTGTCTTTACGCTAAAGGAGCTGCCCGGTTCCAATTCGCCACCCACGGTAAATAGGGATGTACTCTCCGGCGGGTTGATAATCAGTAAATCGCCATCCGGCAGCAGGCCATCTTCCGGCAGCCATCCATCAAGAATATACAAATCGTACGGCGTTGTGGGCAGCGGTCGCGTAATATCCCCCTTGAACGCCTCGACTGACTGTAAGCTGCGCAAAACCTGTTCGAGAAACAGATTACTTTCGGACATCAACAGGGCGCGGCGTGTGTTGTTTCCACTTGAAATGGTCCACGCAGCGTTATCCTCAGCCAGATAATCAGGCACTTGTGAGTCGCTGGGTGTAGTCAAGCCCGCTTGCAGCACACTGAAACTGTCGGGTAGGGATGCACTCACCACCGGCAGGCTGGTTCCTGCTGGAACAACATATCGCTCGGCAGTGTAAAGTTCGCCGTCCACGCGCAGGTCAAAAATAATCGGCGTATCCTGTGAACCGTAATTGGTGACCTGTGCAAAAAGCTGTGGTGGTTGGCCGGGTAGGGCGCGGGTAGCCAGCGCCGTAATCGCGAGGTTATCATTCGATTGCCCGATGGGGATGTATTCCACTTTCCCCGGCACACCCGGTAATCCGCTGGCATCGCCTAACCCACCATCACTAATCACGATCATATTAAAGTCGCTCACGTTGATGGCGTCTGCCGATGCCAATGTTAGCGCGCCCACCCAATCGGCTTCTGCGTCGCTTGCGGTGGCGTTGTTGATCGCTGTTCGTAAAAGCACTGTATCGCGGGTTGATGCGGCGATCACTTCTGGCACATCTGCCACCCGAATGATCGTCATGGTATCGTTTTGCCCAAGCGTATCGACAATGTTTAGTGCTTGCCGTTTCGCTTCCTCAAATCGGCTCGAACCATCGGTCATGTCAGTCGCTTGCATACTGGCCGAGGCATCCAACAGCAGTTCAATCTTGCCCGTGCTGACCGCCGGAACCGTAATAAATGGACGTGCCAGCGCCAGCACCAGCAGCGCTAGAATAATCAGTTGTAGCAGTAGTAATAAATTGCGCCGTAATCGCTGCCACGGGGTATTGGCTTCATTGTCGCGCACAATTTGCTGCCACAGGAAGGTGCTTGATATGACGACCTCGCGCCGTCGCAGCCGCAGCATGTACAACAGCACAATCGGTATCGCCAGCAAACCGCCCAGCAGCGCAATCGGTGTTAAAAACGACATGGTTAAGTCTTTAACGCCTTATGACTTTGATTCATGTTGGAGTTCCTCGCGCACTTTCATGAGAATTTTCCCAAGGTGGTTTTCTCCAACCCACTCGTTTCGTTTGTCATCATAAATACAACCATAAAATCGGTCATTCCAATTATTGCCTTCGATCAAGGTTGTATTTCCAGTATCTAAAAGTTTCGTTTTCAATTCTGGATAACGTGTAAATTTTTGCTTAACGAGCATTTCCATAATAACAAGACTGACATCAAACCAATCCGTTCGCCGTTTTATTTTACGCCCCATACGCTTGGCGATACCCGGACTTCCCGCTGCTTTGATTGCGCGACGTTCGGCATAATCAAGGCTTTTTGCTGCTTGAAAGGCATGTTCGATGGTTGGATAACTAGCGCCTTCATATTCAACTTCAGTCGAGTAAAAGTTGGAAAGAAAGTCGTATGTGCCTCTGAAATCGGCGATTATATTCTCGTTCATAAAATCTTTGCGTCTTTGCCTCTTAGCGCCTTTGCGTTGCGTCTTTGTTCCTATCTTACTTCACCGCGCTCAGCCGCCGCAGGCTTTGCAGGATCACCTTCTCCCACGCCTCACTGGTCTCAACCGTCACATAATGCACACCGCGCTTAACGCACTCGGCTTGGATACCATCGTGCCACTC
>JAPUDW010000392.1 GCA_027492915.1 Bacteroidota bacterium
GCCGAGGAAGGTTTTTTTGTAGACCGCATGACGAAGGGGGTTGAGCCTGTTGCTCAACCAGTGATTGATCTGAACTCGGTTCAACAAGCTCGAAGTGTCATCAATAGCATTTACGTCGATGAAAAAATTCACGACTACGTACTGAATATTATTTTTATGACGCGCCAACCATCGGATAACGGCGCGAAAGATTTACGCTCGTTGATTGAGTTTGGGGCTTCACCGCGTGCGACGATTGCATTGCTCAAAGCGGCGAAAGCTCTAGCGTTTTTGCGCGGACGCGGGTACGTCACCCCTGATGATGTAAAACAGATTGCGCCCGATGTGCTTCGGCATCGAATTATGGTTACATTTGAAGCGCAGGCCGAGTCGATCACGAGTGATCAAATTATCGAACAAATATTGAGCCGAGTAGCCGTACCCTGATGATTGCTGCTGACACATTTCGCAAGATTCGGCTGATCGAGTTGCGAACACGTAAACTGGTTAATGACTCCCTTGCTGGCGCATATCATTCGGCTTTCAAAGGTCGTGGTATTGAGTTTGATTCAATTCGCCCCTATGAACCCGGCGATGATGTCCGCCTGATTGACTGGAGTGTAACGGCGCGTACTGGAAGTCCCTTTGTCAAGCAGTATATCGAAGAACGCGAATTGACCGTGATGTTGGTAATGGATACCAGCGCATCGTTCCTATTTGGTAGTGGTGACCAGAAGAAACGCGATCTCGCGGCTGAACTCGGTTCAGTCTTAGCCTATTCGGCCATTTTTAATAACGATAATGTAGGTTTACTGTTATTCAGTACACAAAATGAATTATACGTTCCGCCTCGTAAGGGACGAAATCATGTACTGCGTCTTATACGTGATCTGTTAAGTGCTCAACCTACGAATGCTGGGACAGATATAGCCGCAGCACTTAGGATGGTTAGTCGCAGCTTGAAACGCCGTTCAATTATTTTCTTGCTTTCTGACTTTTTAGCACCGACCGAAACTTATACCACTGAACTCTCATTGTTAGCCCATCAGCATGATGTGATCGCGCTAGTTGTTAGTGATGCGTTTGAAAGTACTTGGCCAGAATTAGGGCTTATAAAGGTCACGGACGCTGAAACAGGACAGGAGATATGGGTTGATACAAATGCTCCTCGGTGGCAGCAGTCTTTTTCTGCCCAGACTTTGAAGTTGCGAACTCATATTGACTCGGTGATGGTTCGCTCTCATGTAGATTTCCTACATCTCACTGCAAACTCTGATTATGTTGCTCAACTGACCACCCTACTACAGCAGCGGGCGCGTCCACGCCGATAGTGCTATCAAAAATGCGATTTAATCTTCTCGTATTATTGGCGTTGTTTATAAGCCAATGGAGTATTACCAGGGCGGTTGATACTGCTTATTTTACGGCTGATAAGAATAACCCTCTAATTGGCGAACCGGTCAATATCCTATTGCATGTTGTCATGCCTCAAAATGCACAGCTTAGCCTACCGAACTTCGCTAACGAATGGGCGGATATATCGGTTACACAAGTTGGCACTCTCAATTTAATGAGCCAATCTGCCGATGGAGAGGTCGAATACACATTACCACTCACCATCGTTCTTTGGGAACCCGGCTCTGTGGACACACCGCCGCTTGCGATGCGCTATCAAATTGCGGATGCTGCACCAATCACCTTAACAATCGAGAGTTTGCGTTTTGAAGTTCCTACAACGCTCGACCCGAATGACTTGACTTTGCGTCCATCCAAACCCCAGATCAGCATCCCATATTTTCCGCGTTGGATTGTTATTTCACTAATCACTGTTTTTGTCGTGGCTGGTTTATTTTTAGCGATACGGCGGCCGAATTGGTTATGGCAGTCAAATAATCGCTATAAAAATATTAATACAACCGATTCGAGTATAGCAAGTATTTTGAATGTGATTAGTCAAATAAGCAGCACAGAAAAAAGCTCGGCTAAACTTTATCAACAAGTAGCAGACAGTTTACGAGGATATATTGATACTAATTTGGTGTTACATTCGCTGAATTTAACTACGAATGAGCTTATGACACACTTGAAAAGAGAAGATAAACTCACTGAATTGCAGCATCGGCAGCTTACCGAAATGTTGAAATTTGCGGATAGAATGAAGTTTTCTCAAATTTCCCCTGAATCAAAAGCCGGTCAGCAACTTGCTTTATCCGCCGTGGAATGGATACGTTCTGTTGAAGCCAAGTTAGAGCATCTGTCATGATCTTTCGTTTTGCTCAGCCACTTGCCGCACTTATTCCAATCGTCATTGCTCTTTTGTGGTGGTTTCGAACTCGCCGTACATCCCGAAATACGCCAACCTTCCAATTTTCAGATATACGTCTTCTAGATGAGTTACCAACCAGTTATAAGATTCGGTTTCGTTGGTTTCCTGATTTCTGTCGCTGCATAGCTTGGTTTTGTTTAGTAATCGCTTTCGCGCGTCCGCAATCGGGTCAAGGACAGCAAATATTGCGAGGGCAGGGCGTTGATATTGTGCTCGCGTTCGATATTTCCGGAAGCATGAGTGAAACCGACTATGCCCCTCAAAACCGATTAGAAGCCGCTAAAAACGCAATGCTTACTTTTATTCAGAGTCGCGAATATGACCGGCTTGGTCTGGTAGTTTTCGCGCGAGATGCCTTTCAATTAGTCCCGCCAACCTTAGATTACAATGCACTCGAAAGATCTTTGTCCAATACGCAAATTGCTACGTCAATAGGACTGGCTGACGGAACCGCGATTGGGCAGGGGATTGCGTCTGCCGCAAACATGCTGCGTTCGAGTACTGCTGCAACGAAGGTCATCATTTTGCTGACTGATGGAGCGAACAATGCCGGTGATATTGGCCCCCTAACGGCTGCCCAAGTCGTCACCGCCCTCGGAATCCGTGTTTACTCGGTTGGCATGGTCACATCCCCATCTGTCGGCATCGATGCTAATCAATCCAATGCGATAGATGAAGAAGTTCTTAAATCGGTTGCTGAAATTACACAGGGTCAATACTTTCCGGCTTACAATTTGGCGGATTTACAGGAAATCTATTCGCTTATCGATTCGCTTGAACGCTCTGATGTGGAAAAGATCATTGTCATTCGGTGGCAAGAACAGTTTGCAATCTTTGGCGGCGCTGCACTCATTTTGTTGCTGATTGAACGTGCGCTTCGGATCACCATATTTCAGGTGATTCCATCATGATGTTCTTGAACCCAACACTGTTATTGCTGCTGCTGCTCATGCTGCCGATTGCCATATTTTTGCGTTTACGTGAACAAGAGAATCAAAAAAAATCCAAACTTATCGAACGCAACATTTTGTATCCGCAAATGAGTCTCGTACGAACCACTCGGCTAATCCTGTGGGGTAGTAGTTATGCCTTGATTGTAGTTGCTCTTGCACGTCCGGTTTGGGGAACCGAAATTGAAATCGTCGATACACAAGGCCTGTCTGTCATGCTTGTGCTCGATGTCAGTACCAGCATGGATAGTCAGGATATATTACCAAGCCGGCTTGAACGGGCGAAAGTGACAATGCAAGAGTTGATACAACAATTGGATGGAAACGAAGTGGGCTTGGTGCTGTTTGCTGGTCAAGCAGATGTGCAATTCCCCCTAACTACCGATAGCCGTTCGTCCACTGACTTTCTTAAGAGCGTTTCAACCAAGAGTTTAGCAACTCAAGGAACCAATATTGCTGATGCTCTTCGGTTAGCACTACTATCACTGAATGCTGCTAGTACGGATCAGCATGTTATTGTGCTTTTAACCGATGGTGAAGCTCATGACGGGGATCTTGTAACCGTGTTGAATGATACGATACAGATGGAGACTGTTATTCATACCATCGGCTATGGTGAACGCATTGGTGTCGCAATTCCAGTTCAAAATGCTGATGGTAGTATTATTGATAAGACAGATAATGAGGGCAACCAAGTCGTATCAGCTCTTGATGAAAGCATTTTGCAAACATTGGCAGCAGCAACAGGTGGTCGCTATCAACATGCGGGCAGCGCGGGTAATGAGGTTTCTGTTCTAATGCAAGCGATGCGGGAGAATATATCTCCTAGTGTTGAAAGAAGTGTTCAATCGAGGCCAATTGAACGTTTTGACATTTTTATAGCACTTGGTATGCTGCTATTAGCTGCCGAGATCGTATTGTCGGGCACGCGGTATCAGGCAGCATAATATGAGCAAAGTTTTTTTGATGATGTTGTGTCTATTTGCAATGTGCGGTTGTGATGTTGACCCTGTTGAACGCATGAACGCAGGTAATAGCCAATATGATCAAGGGCATTATGATGACGCACTAGAATCCTATCAAGCCGCTCAGGTTTCCTCACCGGATAATCCCGAAGCTTACTATAATGCAGGTGGGGTATTCAGCCGTTCTGGCGAGATTGAACGGGCGATAGCCGCTTTTAAACAAGCTTTAAAAACCAGTGATTTAGATCTTTCAGCGCGTACTTGGTTTAATATGGGTAACCTTTATTTCGAGGCTAAACGTTTCGGTGAAGCTCTTGATGCTTATCAACAGGTGTTATTGCTGCGCCCTGATGATGCCGATGCACGACATAATTTGGAATTAGCGTTAAATGCCTTAGCAATAGTCTCCCCAACGGCATCGTTATCAATAGACACCACATCGCAAAATGAACCTACTCCAACTGCTGAAGCCGGGGCTAATATCTTATCCACACCACTTCCATCCAGCTTAGAAGATACCCTAATACCTGACGTGACCAACCCACAATCGCAAGATTCTGTGCCGACAAAAGATATAACTAGTCTCTCCCCTACATTTAGTTCTGAGAATGCAGAGCAGCTATTAGATGCAATTCAGCAAGCTCAGCAGCCGTTCCCCTCACTCTTAAGTGGTACGCCTTCAGTAACCACATCTGGTAAGGATTGGTGATTGTAGGCATATGAAATCGCTTTTTCGGCAGCTTCTTGTTGTAATTTTTCTCCTGATAGCTGGCTCAAGCATAAGTGTTGCGCAAGATGAGCAGGGCGATATATTTGTTGAGGCTAGGGTTGATAATACCGCACCATATGTTGGTCAGCAGATCGTATATACATTCAAGCTTTACGATGCCGTTGGTACGGTCAATCCGCTTTATGCACCTTCTGATTTTGATGGATTTTGGCGTGTTGATATTGGGATTGTGTCACAGGTAAGCGAACAAATTAATGGTCGTGCCTATACTGTAACGACGATTGCAACGGCGTTGTATCCAACACAATCAGGAGAAATCAGTATTCAACCTGCGAGTGTCGTTTTGCCGGAAACGGTGTTTCGCGCGGAGACACGCTTAAGTGCCAGTTTGCTTCCAATTCAAGTGCTGCCTTTACCCGATGGACAGCCATCAGTGTTTGATGGTGCTGTAGGGACATTTGAAATGACGGCGTCCATTAGTCGTCAGTCTGTTCTATTAGGCGAACCTATAACCATGATGCTGATGCTGAGGGGAACGGGTAATGTAGAGCAGTTACCGCCGCCAGTTGTTCCTTCTGATTGGCGATCATCAATTACTGCCGGAGCCTATTCGAACGAAAATCAAAATGGAATTGTCATAGGGAAAAGAACATACACCATATTTTTTTACCCGTCGGTTACTGGTCAACAAGTATTGCCTTCCATAATGCTGAATTATTTTGATCCTATTGCGTCAGTTTATCGCTCGGCAAGTACACCTTCGGTAGAAATCGAAGTTATTGGTGCGGCTGCAAATGCTGATACTCAGCCGATCGATGCTGCTGTAAACCACTTGAATCTCAAGTCCGTTGGATCACTTGATCAAAAATTTAGTAGTCTGAGTACGGGTGTTTTCGCACTTTTGATGTTGCTGCCTGTGTTGGGTGTTGGTGGAGTAATTAGTTGGCGTCAGTTGCAATTGCGTCAGAATGCGCTGAA
>JAPUDW010000393.1 GCA_027492915.1 Bacteroidota bacterium
GCAGAGGTTCTAAAATGGACTTAAACTCAATCGGTCGCGCAGTCCTTGTCATCGGCATTGTCCTCGCTTTTCTCGGCGGCTTGCTCATGCTGTTCGCGCGTATCCCATTTCTGAGTAACCTCGGTAGCCTCCCCGGTGACATCCGCATCGAAGGTCAGGGCTTCTCCTGCTTCGTACCCATTGTCAGCATGATACTCATCAGCATCATCTTAACCATCGTCCTCAATATTATCGTTCGCCTAATTAATCGCCCATGAATCTAACCGACTTCGACTACGACTTACCTGAATCATTTATCGCGCAGGAACCGCTCGAACCCCGCGACTCGTCCAAACTCATGCGGCTAGATCGACACACCGGTGCAATCGCCCACAGCACCTTTCGCGATATTGTCGACTACATCAACCCCGGTGACGTGCTGGTGATGAACACCACCCGCGTTATTCCCGCGCGGCTTTTCGCCACCAAAGCGGACACCGGCGGCAAGGTCGAAATCTTGCTCCTGCGTCAGTTGGACGATACCCGTTGGAATGTCCTAATCGGTGGCCGCCGTGTAACCGCTGGCCTCGAATTACACTTTGCCGGTGCGGATGTCAGAGCCGCCGTTGTAGAAGAATTAGAAGCCTCTGAACGAATCATCCAATTCAGTCAGCCCGTCAACACGCTCCTCGCACAGCTTGGCGAAATGCCTTTACCGCCCTACATCCACCACCGCTTGCAAGACTCCGAACGCTATCAAACCGTCTACAGCCGTCAGGAGGGTTCCGCCGCCGCCCCCACTGCTGGCTTGCACTTCACCCCTGATCTACTGCTTAAATTGCGTGATAAAGGTGTAAAAATCACTTCATGTCTGCTGCATGTCGGCCTCGACACCTTTCAGCCTGTCAAAGTCAATACTATAGAAGATCATCATATGCACAGCGAACGCGCCTCCCTTTCCGCCGAAGATGCTCGCATCATCAACGAAGCCAAACTCGCCGGAGGCCGCGTCATCACCGTTGGCACTACCAGCACCCGTACCATCGAAACCGCAGCTATCCTCAGCGCGGGTGGCAGCCCTGCCCACCCTGAGCAAATGGACCATATTTGTGCGTGGCGGCCTGTAATTGCCTTCGATAGCGACACCAACCTCTTCATCTACCCCGGCTACCAGTGGCGCGTCGTAGATGCCATCATCACCAATTTTCACCTCCCCAAATCAACCCTGCTTATGATGATGAGTTCTTTCGCCGGTCGCGAAAACATGCTTCACGCCTACGAAACCGCGAAGCAAAACAACTACCGCTTTTTCTCCTTTGGCGATGCCATGTTCATTTCCTAGCATAGAGGTTAATTCTTTAATCACCCTTTTCAAGCAATTCGATACAATCAGAAATGTTCGTAAAAGTATCTTTATCGCTCATCCGCATGTCCTCATTGAGATCTGCGAGCGCCTCAGTAAGCATGCCAAGTCGGTAGTGTGTTTTAGCTCTCCAAAGGTAGACCGCCGCTAAATAAGTATGAAATAACCGTTCCTTAAATGTCAAAATCTGGTTTAAATCATCGAGTGCTTCAGCATATTTCTTGGTCGCATAATAGGCATGCGCTCGTTTTAACAGATAATCTTCCGCATCAGGATCTATCTGGTGAGCCAGAGTAAGACTACTAATTGCATCTTCCGTAGCTCCGACTTTTATTTTTAGACTAGCCCGCCAAGCAAGTTTAGTGGAGGTTACAAAGCCATGTTCAATTTGCCAATCCACATCCGCAATGGCTTCGTCAACTTTATCTAGGTATTCATAACAATGTGCGCGCCAGCCATAAGCTATCTCCAAATCATCAATGTCGCCACTGAACTCAATCACTTTTGTAAAATCGTCACACGCCAATTGATGCTTGTCGAAGCAGAACAAATAATCCCCTCGCAATAAAATATATTCGAGATTCTCTGGATCAATCTCAACAGCTTGATTCAGTTCTTGAATAGCACCTTCCACATCGCGTTTATAAAATTTTTCTTTAGCTGCCTTAAAGTGATAATCCGCTTTATTTTCCATATTCCGCCACCTACATTTCCAACTAATTAACAATCATTATTATTTAGGTTTAAACCCACAAACCATCCCAAACCAATTTCAACTATTTCCTAACCTTCTTAACAATCTTTCTCCCTCCAAATGGTTAAGTCCAACACCGCTTAAAAGCTACCAAATGTTCTTCCAAATGGTCACCCTTTTGCCACGCATATCGAGTATGCTATTCATAGGGCTGGTCGTAGGCCAAGGGTGCCGTTGGCAAATCCTGCATCTGCCCCCTTGCCCCGTAGTAACAGGGCAAGGGGTCTCCGCCGCACCTTAACAATTACATCGCCCAACGCGCACAAAATTGACATTATATTCATGTTCGTGCCGCTCTCGCTGCATTTGCCGCATACTACGCATTTTGAGATTAATCCTTTGGCAAAACTGACATAAAATTAACTTTTGCCATTGCCGCTATTGCTGCCAAATTTGCCAGATGGCATTACTGGCGCTGACGACTGGGACGACATTTGCGACATAAAAACTGTTTATGTCGTCGCCGCCAACGACGACTTCGCCGCCAAAAAACTGTAATAGCTCAAGAATGCGTATGGATTTTTAGTTGAAGCTAATTCCTAAAAGCTGTATTTAACTGCCGACTAACTTTCGCATTGACGCATCCCCTACCCCTCCCGTATAATAGCTAGGTTGCTCCACTTCTGGGGCATATCTATTTACAACCGCATTCACAGCCAATTTTCCCCGTTCCCTGTGTCCATAAGCGATGCAACCGGCGGTGGCAAGTGAAGATTGGGAGCAAAAATGTACGCAATAATCCGTGCTGCCGGTCGGCAATATCGCGCCGAAGTTGGCAAAACCCTCGATGTCGATAAGCTACCCTACGATGTTGACCACAAACTCGTCATTGACGAAGTTCTCCTCGTTGGTGATGGTGACAGCACCGTTATCGGTCAGCCCACTGTCGAAGGTGCCAAAGTCAGTGCCACTGTCATCGAACAATTCCGCGGTGAAAAGATCATGGTCTTCCACTACCGCCAGCGTACCAACCTGCGTAAGTGGGCCGGTCACCGCCAGTACTACACCCGTCTGCGTATCGACGCAATTACCGTCTAAATAAGTTTAGGAGACACCAACAATGGCTCACAAAAAGGGCGGTGGTTCAAGCCGCAACGGTCGTGATAGTAATGCACAGCGCCTTGGCGTAAAAATCTATGGTGGCGAAAACGTTATCCCCGGTCATATCATCGTTCGCCAGCACGGAACCCACTTCCGTCCCGGCAACAATGTTGGCATGGGTCGTGACTACACCATTTTCTCGACCATCGAAGGCGTCGTTACATTCGAACGCATTCGTGGTCGTGACGGTCAGAAGCAAATCAGCGTCTATCCAAAAGCTGAAATCGAACAGTAAACCATTTAGTGTGCTACGCTACCCTCAACGGGCCGTAGCGCCAGAAAGATAAACACATGAAGGCCAATATTCACCCGACGTGGTATCCAGAAGCCACAGTTGTTTGCGCGTGCGGCAACACTTGGAAAACCGGCGCGACCATTGCAGAAATCCGCACCGATATTTGCTCGGCTTGCCACCCCTTCTATACTGGCGAACAACGTATCGTCGATACCGAAGGACAGGTTGACCGCTTCCTCAAGCGTCTCCAAACCCGCGACACTCGCCGCGCCGAAGCCGATGCGAAAATCGCTGCGCTCACCTCCCCCGAAATTTCCATCAGCGAATTTGACATTGGCAAACGCTATGTCACAATCTTCGCTGAAAACGGCATCAACACCGTTGGCGACTTCTTGACCAAACTGGAAACTAGCGGCGAACAAGCTGTTCTGGAAATTCCCGGCATCGGTCGTAAGGTTTTGAGCGACCTCAAGAAGCTCCTGCGCGCTCGTGGTTACGATGTACCACAGGCCGCTACCGAATCTGGCGAAGCTGCCGCTGAGTAGTCTTACGTAGAATGATTGTAAAAAGGCAGACATGTCCTAGGCATGTCTGCCTTTCTTTTTGAATAGGGGGAAATTATGAAACATTCTTCAGGCCGCATCGAGGTCATCTGCGGGAGTATGTTCTGCGGAAAAAGTGAGGAACTCATTCGCCGATCTCGCCGTGCTGTAATCGCTAAACAAGAACTTCAAGTTTTTAAGCCGTCGATTGATGATCGCTACAGCGTTCTGCATGTTTCCAGCCACAGCGGTCAGAATATCGAAGCTCAAGCAATCTCCAAACCCACTGAAATACTAACTGCCCTCAATCCTTCAACCACAGTGGTAGCTGTGGACGAAGTTCAGTTCTTCAACATGGAAATTGTACAGGTGGTTCAAGAATTGGCTTCCCGTGGTATCCGTGTCATTCTTGCTGGCCTCGATATGGACTTTCGCGGTGAACCGTTTGGCCCAATGCCCCTCCTGCTCTCCATCGCCGAAGATGTCACCAAATTACACGCGATATGCGTCATCTGTGGTGAAGATGCTTGCCGGACACAGCGGCTTGTCAATGGTGAGCCTGCACGCTATGACGACCCCATCATCATGGTTGGTGCTCAAGAAGCTTATGAAGCCCGCTGCCGCACACATCATCAGGTTCCCCACTAATTTTTAGATAGATGTAGCAATCTCCTTGCATTTGGTATAGAATTACTTTGCAACGCTAAACAATTCATCGTCATAATGTTTAGCAATAGTATGTCTATGCTTTGCAAGGAGGAAGTCCGTGAGTGCTACTACCGTCGATTATTCATCTGCATCTAGCCTCGATCAAGATCGCCCCGGTCTATGGTTGAGGAATCGGCGCTGGGATATGATTTTCATGATTCTCAGTGTTTTCGTTGTTCCCTTGCCTTACGTGTTTTACCTTCTTGGCATGAGAATATTCAACTTAGATGACGACACAAGCCGCAATATTGTAAACGGCTTCGTTGCTATCGCCGTCGGTGGTCCTCACATGATGTCCACTATGCTTCGTACCGGTTTAGACACCGAATTCAAAAAGAGCTATCCGATGCTCATCCGGTCGTCCATCATCATTCCCATCATCGTGGTTTCATTAGCATTCTTGAACTTAACGCTGCTATTGACCATATTCTTCTTCTGGGCGATGCTGCATGTGATGCATCAAGTGACATATATCGTCGAGCTATATAACCACAAAGAACATACCATTCTCAAAAAGGGTGGTAGCGCCGTCAGCCTGCAAGCCCGTATCATCGACTATGCAGTGGTGCTCACCTGCCTCTTCCCGATGGCCGCCTACAAAATTAGCACAGGATCATTCGCGGTTGGTACAAACGACCTGACTGCTGTCATTCCTGAAATGTTTCAGGCACCTTGGTTCTTCGTGGCTGCCGCAGGCGTCTTCTTCGTGGCTTTAATCGCCTACATCGTTAAGACAGTCAATGAGTATCGTACTGGCATCATTAATTGGCCGAAAACGATTTTCATCAGCCTGACTGTCATTGTGTTCTTCCCCTTAGCAGCCTTCCCCAACTTGGATACCGCTTTTCAGGGTGCAAACACATGGCACTCATTCCAATACTTGGCAATCACCTTCTACATCATCAAGATTAAGCAGAAATACGGTAACCTGAATCAAAGCGCTCCTTTGGTTGCTCGTTTCAGCAATCGCAAAGACTCATGGGGTCTATTCGCCCTCAGTGCGATGATGCTCGTCGGCTCGATCATTGTCTTCATCGTTGTGTACCAGCTCGCCGGTGTAATCATCCCCAACATTGCGCCCGACCGGCACTTTGACACAGCCTATTACACCGCGATCTTGTCGTTCTTGTGGATTCACTACTACCACGATCACTTCTTGTTCACTAACTTTGAAGCATA
>JAPUDW010000394.1 GCA_027492915.1 Bacteroidota bacterium
GAGAGTACGCCGCTGCCAACCCCCTACACTCCCCCGCTCTTTTTGTTCCCCCTTCCCCTCTCCTTCTTCGTTAGTTTCTGCTAAATTGTTTTATTTTATGACTAATTCTGAAACGCAAATTGAATTTAAAGGCGTAGCGATATGCCTTTTTTGCTTACCCCGTCATAAAGGTGACGATACCATACTGGTTGCCCATGTTTCCCGGTGGTGGCTGCCCATAGATCATGCGGGTGACATAGCGTTCAATTACGAGATTGTGATCGAGCGCTAGATCGCGGGCAAAAGTATTTGGTTCAGGAACATTGATGCGCAGCAAGTAACCATCTTCGGCGGCTTGGGTACTACACGCGCGGAGTATCTGATCTGAGGTAGTTGCAGTTTTTGCATTCCATGCCAACGCGCGTAGCGTATCACCAAATGCTTTGGTAAAGGCGTAACCGGTTATGCTGCCATTGCTAGTGGCTACGATGCCTCGACCGGTTTCAAACAACCACTTCAGGATATGAGGACGTGGCAGGCCAAATTTCTCACAATCCATATCAATGACTGTATCCAAATCAGCAGTGGTCATTTCGCGAACGGATGCAGATGCCGGAAAAATTTGTGGCGTACCCCGATAAGCATTGATCTTATATAGCGGTTTGAAACCCATCTTGTCGTAGAGGGGGTAGCCAAGCACCGAGGCATCCAGCATTATACTCTCTACATCGGATAAATAATCCATGATGTGGCTCATTAGGCGTTTTGCAAAGCCGCGTCGTTGATAATCAGGATCACTAATGACCAACCCGACCCACGCAAGGCGTTGACTGTATTTAAGGGCAATAGCAGTCGCAACAACCTGATCCCCAAAGGCGAGGCAAAAACTTCCTTCGCCACCCCACGCGATATATTGTTTGGTTTGCTCAACCGGATGAAACCAGCCAATCTTTTCCATGATCTTGACGACTGATGGAATGTCATTTGGCGTTAAGACACGTAGCTCTGGCTCAAGGGGTTGCATCTTTAGCCACCTGTACAGGAACTGATTTCTTAAAGATGCTCCCGAATTTTAAGTTCACAATCGCTACGCTACCGACGATCATTACTGCGCCAATTAGCAGCCGAATATCGACCGTTTCATTGAGGAATATTGCACCTAAAACCAAACCGACCGCTGGAATAACATAGGTAACCATAGAAGTACGAGCTGCGCCAAGCGCTGGTATCAACGCGTAGAAAATAATGTAGGCGAAGAAGGTGTTAATGATGCCCAACGCAAGTGTTGCTCCAAGCACGCGCGTTGTGAGTTGATCGAGCGGGAAAGGAGCCGGCCCGCCGAGGTAAGGGGCTGCGTAGGTAAGTATTCCGCTGATAATAGCCGTGACGGTCATTGCACCGGCGGCAGCCACAATGGGTTCCAATCGGTTTTGGATTGCTTTACGGCTGTAAGTACCACCGACCGCGTAGCAAAACGAGGCGGCCACAATGGCAAGCTGACCGAGTAAATGCAGTGTTGCGTCGACTGGGACAGCTTCAGATGTTGTGCTGCGGCTGGCAAGGATGACGACACCCAAAAAGCCAATGACCAAACCGACGAGCTTTCGCGGTGTGATTCGCTCATCCACAAATACGAAGTGTGCGATGACCATCGTAAATAGGGCGGCGGTGCCTTGCAAGATGGCGGCGAGGCTGCTTTCGATACTTTGCTCACCCCATGTAATGAGTACAAACGGAAATACCGTGTTGACTACACCTAAAATCAATAGATCGCGAATGCCCTTCCAATCGGTCGGTAGGCGTTTACCACGTAGATAAGCCACAATATTTAGACCGATTGCAGCCATACCCGTGCGCAAAAATACGACCTGAAAAGTCGTTAATTGTTCTACACTGATGCGTATAAAAAGAAACGAAGAACCCCATATCAGCGCAAGAATCCAAAATCCAATCCACGCTTGCTTTTTAGTCACGCGACATCCTTTTACTTGTAGGCGGGAATTCAGTCAAACGCCCGTTCTATTAGATGAGTCTCATTTTAAGGTGAAACGTTACAGAAAATATATCCGTTTATTGCCATCTTTAGCGGCTCAACGGGTTGAGGCATTCCAACCGCCTAGCTTCATGTTTGGCTAACCATCTATACTGCGCGAGTGTGGTGTAGATGTTGGCGAAAAAAATACTGCGCTTCATTGAGTTAGCGCTTTCGCCTACTACTTCTCAAACGTTTCTGAGCAGACTACTACTCAGAGGATTGACGCCATAAGACATAGTGTTCCAGCAGCGCCCCCACCGCAACTCCCAGCGTGTACATGACTAAATCTGTCCATAGGAATGTATAGCCGAGGATGAGGCCGATGATTTTGATGCTGCGGAGGTCGTTTATCCAATCTGCCTGATACAACTCACTGAACTCGATAGTATACGTGATGGCGAGCGTGGCAATGACTAAACGCCGTGTGCTGGCTGAAGGGAATGCCACACCCAACATGAAAAAGATTGCCATCGCCCATAAGCCATCAGCCACATAGTTTACATAGAAGGCCGGTAGAAGCTGCGGAACAAGGCGGCTGGGTAAACCGAAAAGGAATAAGGCAGCGATAGCAAGCAGGTAAACGCGGCGATTGCGTTTAGTGAGCATCAAGCCACTGGAGGATGTTATCAATTACCATGCCTTGCTCCGGTTCATTGTGGGTTTCGTGGCGCAGACCTTCGTAGAACTTGAGCGTCTTATCAGTTGCGCCGACACGGTCATAGAGAATTTGGCTGCCAGCCGGTGGGCAAAGCGTATCCGCCGCACCGTGGAAGATGAACATCGGCAACTTGAGTTCACTCGCCCGCGCAACAACTTCGCGGCTGTTCATCACGATGAGGTAACCGGTTCGGACACGCATGTTCCCGTGTTCAACTAGTGGATCATTATCATAGGCGCGGACAACGGCTTCATCTCGCGAGAGGGTGGTGGACGGCACAGGCGGAGTTGCGCCAAACTTGGGCACAATGCGATTCAATAGACCGGCAACCGTAATGAGAAGGGCAGGCTGTGCGCTTTCGACAGCTAAGGGTGTGCCGGAGATGACAAGTCCTGCAAGCAGTTGTTGGTAGCGCAAGGCGAACACCAGTGTTATTAAAGAGCCTAGGCTGTGGCCGTACATGAACACCTTTTTTTGTGGATGCTTAGCCTTCACACGATCAACGTATTGCTTGAGGTCGTTGATGGGTTGGTCGAAGGTATCAAAGTAGGTGCGCGGGTCACCACCACTTTTGCCATGACCATGATGATCGAGGGCATAGACTGCATATCCGGCAGCTACCAGCTTGGGTGCTACATGATGATAGCGACCGATGTGTTCGCCGACGCCATGTACAAGCATAACCACAGCGCGGGGATCGCCATCCGGCAGCCACGACTCGGTATAAATGTTGGTGTCGTCCGCACTTTTGAAACTGCCTGAGATGGGGTTCATGGTAAAACGCTCCCGTCAATAAAATTAGTTTAAGGGCTGGTAACTAACGTCAGGGTTGGCTGCAAGGTATTGGTTATGGTCTGCTCATCGGTGCGCTGCTGGGTAACGACGAAGGCTAACGCGGCTACAACCAGCACCAGTAGTACCAGCGCGACTAGCAGGCCACGGCGAGGTGATGATGATATGGTTTTACCGACCGTTTGCAGTTCGGCGTATTGGAGCAGCCAGTTTTGCATCAAGCTGGATTTTAGCCGGATACCTGCTTTGCCATTTTCGATTAGTTCATCATATTCCAAACCGCGTAAGGCCGAGTTGATGGTGGTGGTGTCTAGCGGAAAGTCAGATTCGATCAGCCAGTTGGCGATGGCACTTGTGGTTACGGGGGTAAGCGGGTCGAGCAGCATCAGGCGGGTAATGGCGGTGAGTAACAGTTGTCCGTTGCGTCCGGTTTCTGCCCAGACTTTTTGGAAGTCGCTGTCACTTTGTTTTTGGACAACAGCGCTGATGGTTTTTACATCTTCTGCCGTGATGTTGGCAGTGACAAGGTTTTTGTCCTGCTGATGTTCGTAGAGGGCAGAGCCAAATCGTTGGACAAGGCGCGGCTGACCACCGGTGGCTTGATAGACAGCAGCAGCGGCTTCATCACTGACGCGGAATTGGTTTTGCACTGGCTGCTGAAGAAGCGATTTATTTTCTTCTTCGCTGAGGTTAGCAAGGCGGTAAACATCCGTCACCTGTACCAGCGGATTCATCTTCTGAATGTTCATTTCATAACGGCTGTCTAGCGCTAGTACGATGCCCAAATTTTGATAGTGTTTTACGAGGCCATCCAAATATGCGAAATGGTCGGTGGGCAGCTTACCATCCTTCGCCCATTGGACGAGACTGCCCGCATCGTCGATCAACCAAACCAGCCGTCGTCCGCGAATGATCTCCAGGGTGTGGGGCAGATACTCGTCGGTCATCCAGCGGCGCATATCCCCATCTTCGGCGTTTTGTTTTGGCAGCTTATACAGGCTGAAGTCACGGTTGCTCAGCATTTGCATCGAGTTCAGTGCGATGACATTGAGCCAGTCGCTTTCGGAACGGATGGTTTGTGTGAGCAGGGTGATATAGACACCGAGGAAGGTGTCGTCGAAATAAGAATTAAAGTGTTTGAGCAGGGCGGTTTTGCCAATGTCTCGCCGCCCAAGGATGACGCTGACGCCCGCGCTGGAAGGATCGGTCAACTGGTGGTAAAGATGCTCGAAGGCTTTGATGCGCCCCGTGAATGGAATAACAGGTGTTTCGTCCGATTCTGATGGGCGGTAGGGGTTTGTAAACAAAGATGGATTATCCAACGTCATTCTCTACTTATGTATTTGAGGGCGGCGATTTACCCAGTCGAAACGCTGCCATAGTTGATAGAGCAGCCAAATTGGGATGCTGATGACCAGAATCAATGGAATGACCAGCACAACCACAATGATGAGCAAGTTGGCAAGCCCTTGTAATATATTGACCAATGAATTGAACGCGCCTGTGACCGTGGTGGCAGGATTCCAACCGCCATCGACCTGCACCGCAGCTTGCACAACATTGGGTGGCCTAATGGTGACATTGATGGATGAGTAACTGGATGCTTCATTAAAGTAGTTGATGCGTCCCTGCGCGATTTCGATTTCGCCGCGTACCCGCACCAGTTCGTTATAGATTTGCAGTACCGAGTCAGTGGATTGCGCGGCTTCGAGCAGGCTTTGAAGCTGGCGTTCGGCGGCTTGGAGGTTGGTGACTTGGCTGTTTAAGTCGGTGTATTCCTGCGTCACATCGCGCCCTGTAACTGACTCCGAATCGACCGAAGCGGCCTGACTTTTGATTTGCGTCAGTGCATTATTCAATTGCTCAGCCGGAACGCGGATGGCAATCGAGCCGGTAATGAATTCTTCGCCCGTGCTGCGGGTGGATTTGGAGGTACTGGAATTAATAACCCAGCCGCCCATTGTTTCTGCTAGTTGGGTAATGCTGTTTACGGTTGCTGCCACATCGTCGGCGACAATTTGTAAATTGGCGTCTTTAAGGACAATACGCTGCTCGATATTTGAGAAAGCTTGATTTTGGGCATCAGGCGAGGTACTGTCCGATGCAAGTTGGTCGATAATCATGCCTGATGAATCAATAGGCGCGGATGCGAAATTCGCCTCAGGCAAAGCAAATCCTTGTGACTGACCACAAGCTGCAATAAGTAAAACGGTGCCTATTACAGAAAACAGAAGTAAATAGATTTTGCCTTGCTTCATGCAACCACTCCTGCTTTAGTAAGCTGGTTGGGATTATAGCACGAAAGCCAATTGAGAATTGCTGAGTATCTACACATGCAAATCGCCGTTGTG
>JAPUDW010000395.1:0-4797 GCA_027492915.1 Bacteroidota bacterium
TGACCGACCACCTTAGCACCTTGCTGTTCCCACCAACACAGGTGGCGGTGGATAACCTCAAAAAAGAGGGCATTACCAGAGGAGTGCATCTGGTTGGCGACGTGCGTGTGGATGTGGTACTGGATACCGTACCGCGTGCCAAGCCGCGTCAGGCCGATTTGTTCGCGCAAACTGGTTTAAAGGCGGGTGAACCCTTTGCACTGGCAACTATTCACCGAGCTTCGAATACTGACGACCAAACCCGCCTGAATGACATCGTGAACGCTTTTAACACGCTCAATTTGCCGGTCGTACTGCCGGTGCATCCACGCTTGCGCAAAATGATGGGCGAGTTTGGTTTATCGTTTAGCGGCAATGTGCGCCCGATTGAACCGATTGGCTTCCTTGATATGGTGGCGCTTTTGGATGCCTGTACGATTGTGATTACCGACAGCGGTGGCCTCCAAAAAGAAGCCTATATGATGAAGCGACCCGGTGTTACGGTACGCGACACAACCGAATGGGTCGAAACTGTTACTTCCGGTTGGAACCGCCTGACCGAACCGGATGCGTTCAAGGCTGCTGTTGCCGAGGCATTGCAACCACCGCCCTCTGCCCACCCCGACTTTTACGGTTCGCCGGGAGTCTGTGAACGGATTGTGGATGCGCTAGAGGCGACAATCATTTGATTTGTCTCCTAAGTTTGTTGAGATAACTTGGGCTATACATTCAATATGTGAAATGTAAGCCCGTTATTTTTGAATGCCATTCTATAGGATTTCGTATGAATTCTAACCATGTAAAAAAGATATATGCTGTCGGGCTTTTTGCGATTCTATTGACGACCTATGCTTATTTGTCTCCAGCAGCACCGCTCGATGGAGTATCTAAGACTCGTGCAGCTATTGCATTTGCAATTATTAATGAAGGTCATCTATACATTGACAATTATAAGGACGAAGCACTTGATAAGGCATTCTATCAAGGACACTATTACACCTCTATGTCAATTGGGCCTTCCTTAATCGGGTCTCCCGGCTATCTTTTTGTTAAAGCTGTCTTTTCACTTCCTATCTTTGGTGATTTCTCGCCCTATTTGATCCAATTGATAGGCACGATGGCAATGACTCTCTTAGCAGCTTCAATCCCTAGCGCACTTTTAGCTGTCGTGTTATTTCTGTTTACCTGTCGCTTTACGAAAAATGCGTTTCTGGCATTTCTTCTTTCACTGATCTATGGCTTTGCAACCATTGCTTTTTCCTATAGTAATCTGCTGTTTCAACACCAACTCGCAGCATTTGGTGTTTTTTTAGGTTTTTATATATTGTGGCGTTATGTGTTTGAAAAGATTGATCTTCGTTGGCTTTGGGTGGTTGGGGCATTATTCGGCATTAGTGTCTTAAGCGAATACACGATGGCTTTATTTGTAGCCATTATATTTTTATGGGCTTTTTATAAGTTGCCTAATCGTTTTGATCTGTTTAGGGTCATTATTGCGGCAATCCCGTTTGGAAGTTTGCAACTGATCTACAACGCGATTGCGTTCGGTAATCCGCTTTCATTTGGTTATGCCTATTCCTTAGTATGGGGAGACGTTGGTCATTCGCACGGTTTATTAGGGATCGGATTGCCCTCAATTCCAATTCTATTTGAACTCATGTTTGGTACTTTTCGGGGGTTATTTTTTATTTCTCCTGTCCTTTTATTAAGCGTGCCCGGTTTTTATTTTATGTGGAAAAATAGACCCGATCAAAGAAGTGTTGTATTTCTTTTTGTTGCTGTAATAGTTACATTTTTCCTTTACAATTCTGGTTATATGATCTGGTGGGGTGGTGGTAGTATCGGTCCACGCTATCTAACAGGTGCCATCCCGTTTTTATGTGTCCCTGTAATATTTTTAATTGATAAAAAGGCGTTGTGGACACGCTTACTTATTGCTGCACTTGTTATAATATCGGTAACTAATGTGTGGATACAAACTATTGCTGAAGGCATTTCCCCGGAAACGAATTTTACCCCGGCACAAGAAGCACTTATAACCTTAGATTCAAGTAAGTATGGATCGATTGTGCTTACAAATTTTGAAGAGGGGAATTATTTCCGTAACCCACTGTTTGAGTATGCATTGCCATATGTAAGCAATGGACAAATTGACCCCAATTTCGGCACTATTTTGACGCTTCAAGGTTTTTGGAGTTTCATCCCCTTAATTGTGATTATTATCGCTGAGATATGTATCTTAATTCGGTATATTCGACGCGCGGAAGCGAAAACACAACCTATTACAGCATGACTCATGAGCTGATTCAAAAATTTACACATTTTGCCTTGAACCATAGCCGCCATCCGCTGCCCATCCCAACTTTTACAGTTTGTCGGGTGTTTGCGAACGGATTGAGGATGCGCTAGAGGCAGGAGTTTAACTGTTGTCAGGGGTACGAGTTTGATATTTTGAAAGAGCGCTTACGGGCGCTTTTTTTATTGTATGTTTGTGACGCTAAAAATTCAGTCACCTATTTGAAGCTAATCGTGATATATGCTTAAAAAAACGATTAAACGCTCATAAGGAATATCGCGCGTGACAAATCTTACATCAGGGCCTTTCAAATCTTCATCACGACTATTCAGAATGCCTTTTGGATTGGCATTAGTTAGTGTTTTCGCACTGATTATTTTTGCCCCCGTTATTTTGAATATGGTGAACGCAGGCAGCGACTATTCGGCGCACTTGTTTTCAGCCGAGTCGTGGGTAAAGGAAGGTTTTCCAGATCGCCCCCGCCCACAATTTTTATTTCACGCCTTGGTGATTTTACTCTACCGCCTTATGCCGGGGGCATCCATTCCTTACGCGGGTTTGTTACTCGCGTTGATCTATTACATCGTGCTGACTGTTATTATCTTTGTGCTCGTTTATCCCTTATTTACCGGCTTTTCGGCATTTTTACGGTTGATTTCTAGCCTGATTTTGACGCTCATTCTCATGCTGGTCGGGCCAATTAGCATCATTACTTTTTCGCCGCCGAACTTGTATTTTGGCTATGTACCCTCGCATGTGTATCACAACCCGACGGTCGCTTTGCTCAAACCCTTTGCACTTATCTTATTTCTCTATGCATGTCAGGTTTTTACAAGCGTTCGAAGAAGTCATGTTACGGTTGTATTATGTGCATTGGTCAGCGCCTTTGGCACAATGGCGAAACCAAGCTATGCCATTGTTATTATCCCAGCGCTGGGTTTATTAGCCATTTTTAATTGGTGGCGGGGTAAACCAGTCAATTGGCTGCTGCTAACAGCCGGCATTGCTCTGCCGATAGCAATTGTTTTGATCTGGCAAAATCGCTATTACCACGATGCCAATATGGGGAGTTTTATTTTTGCCCCGCTGCAAGTTATGGCCTATTATTCGCCGGATAATCTACTTCTGAAGTTACTCCTATCCATCGCTTTCCCACTGGCCGTTCTCATCCTTTATTACCGGCAAGCCGTGAATGAGGTTTCGATGCAGATCGGCTGGCTTGGTCTGTTGGTTGGGCTTTCTTACACTTACCTTTTGGCAGAAGCAAACGATTGGACAGATGGGAATTTTTGGTGGAGCGGGCAAATTGCTGTTTTTATCCTATTCGTTACATCAACCCTGTTTTTGATCCGGCAAAATAAGTCACTGCTTGCCCAAAAGCGCTTTACACCTGCGTTCATATTTTGCAACCTGCTTCTATTACTGCATTTGGTCGGTGGTGTAGCCCTCTATATATCCTCACTGGGGTCGAATTGGCGGCTGATGCGTTAACGTCCCCTGCAACAATGTTCAAAACCATGAGCCAAAGCCGAAAGGTGGCGGCTCAATCTGCATATTTACCTCTGCGTAGTGGCTATTTCCGTGAAACAACTTATTCAGAAACCCTTTCATATGTTTTGGTGCATCGTGCTATATGCTTAAACTGTATATATTCAAACGGCGAGGGAATGAACCAGTGACGACTCTTCAATCGAGCTATAAAAAAGACATTTCGAGGCCGAACGCAGCGCCCCGTGTTCGAATATCGCCGCTGGTTATCGGCGTTTATGCATTGCTGCTCGCAATCATCTTTTTACCCGTAACCATTTGGATGATTAATGCGGGTAATGATTTCCCGATGCATATTTACTGGGCGCGCTATTGGGACAAAACAGGCGTGGTTACAGCACCGCTCCCTCATTTCCTGTATCAAGTTGTTGTTCGCGGGGCTGCACATCTCTTACCGGGAGGGGATTTTGACATCGCGGCTGCGTTTGTCGGCGTCATCTGTTACATCAGCGCGGGCATATTGATCTTAACAATGGTATATCCAGTCATTCGCTCCGGGTCGCAGGTGCTGCGGTCGGTTGTGGCGGCAATCATTAGTCTGGTGGTGCTGCTAGCCGGCCCCATCAATCTGCTCACATGGTCGTCGCATAATTTGTTTCATGGTTATATCCCCACAGATGCCTATCATAACCCGACGCTTATTTTGCTAAAGCCGCTGGCGCTGCTGGTGTTCCTCAATGGGCTGCGGGTATTTACCATGACTTCGGTATCGCGGTTTGGCCTCATCGCTGCCGCGCTTTTGACCGCGCTTTGTACCCTCGCGAAGCCGAATTTCACTGTCGCGATTATCCCCGCGTTAGGTTTATTCGCTGGCTATGCGTTTATTCGCAAACAACCGATCAATTGGCCGCTGCTCATCATTGGCATCGGTGTTCCTGCGGCGGAAATTCTGCTCTGGCAGTTGAACTATGTGCGCGGTACGGAACTCGGTGGGTTTGAATTCGCGCCGTTGTTGGTTATGACCTTGTTTTCTC
>JAPUDW010000395.1:4807-5746 GCA_027492915.1 Bacteroidota bacterium
CTCCCACCAATTTGCTGCCGAAGTTTCTGCTCTCGATCACCTTTCCTCTAATTGTGACTGTGCTATACTGGCGCGAAGCCCGCGAGGATAAGGGCATGGGGCTGGCATGGCTTTCGTTCGCTGCCGGTGCATTCTATACGTATTTCATCGCTGAAAAGCAAAACCCCGGTTATGGCAATTTTACGTGGAGCGGACAGGTGACCTTGTTCGTCCTGTTTGTAACTTGCATGGTATTTCTCATTCGTCAAAATCGCGATTTTTTGAGCCAATGGCGATGGAACCCACGTTTTGCAATTTGTATGTTGGTGATAGGTTTGCATTTGTTAGGCGGTATTGCGATGTATCTCGGTCATTTAGGCTCAGATTGGCGTACATGGTTGTAATTGTCGGCAGTAACCGCTGAAGCACAAGGTAATAAAAAAGATAGCACCTAAAAAAACTCATTTTAGGAGTCCGTTAGGTTAGCCGTGGCAAAGTGTATCCTGTAGCACTTACGTCAGAGGGTAGAAGGCATTTATGAGCAACATATTATCAATTGTTGTCCCAGCTTATAACGAAGAAGACGGTGTAGCAACCGTTATTGACCGCACCTTAACCATTGAGCCGGAACTGCGCAAGCTCGGTTTGGACGGCATGGAACTCATCATCGTCGATGACGGTTCCAAAGACCGCACCGCCGAAATTGTGAAAAGTTACATCGACCGCGGCGTTGTGCTAATCCAGCACAAAAAGAACCGCAACTACGGTGGTGCGCTCAAGACTGGCTTCCACCATGCCAAGGGCAACCTGCTGGCATTTATGGACGCCGACGGCACTTACCCGCCGGAATACTTCCCCCGTATGGTGCAAGCCATGTTGGAGCAGAACGCTGATCTCGTGATTGGCTCCCGTATGGCAGGTGTCGAAAGCGACATGCCCCTGACCCGTCGCATCGGCAAC
>JAPUDW010000396.1 GCA_027492915.1 Bacteroidota bacterium
TGATCGATGAACTCCCTTTTTTGCAACCTCTTTTTCAAACATGTCCTCTCCTCAGTGTGTTTTGGGGAGGGGCTGGGGGTGGGGTCGAGTTTGCCTGCACCACTTAATGCAGTCCTACCATATACTTCTATTTTCTCTCCCTATGCTTTGTGGCTGTGCAAAACTTCCTTTAGGGTTGCGGTAAAAAATGCAATTTGCACGTTCGGCTGTAGTCCCCTTGTGTGGCGGATCAGTCGCTTGCATCCGCCGAACATCATGTGGCAGATTTACGGGATCATCCCGCCGAAGTTGTGTCAATTCAGCGGTTCCCTCCCCTGCATCTGCCGAAATGGCATTCGGCGGCGGACATACGAGAGCATCCTGCCGTTTTGTGTCATTTCAGCGCCTTGTTCCCTCACTCCCGCCGCCATAAAATGACAATTCGGCGGTTGTCTCTCTCACTCCCGCCTGCCATTTCGGCGGATAAATGTGTAAATTATGCAATTTGTGCAAAATTGGCAACCAGAAGGAGACGAAACCACCAAACTTTAACTCATCAGTTGTATTGAGCAGCCGGTTCGGATTTTGACCGTATTATACGGCGTAGTACAATCGGGGTTAACTTCAGGTCTGATTACACAGGGGGCCATTCATGGTCACACTGGAAAAACCAACCGTAACCCAAACAGCAGCGCCCCTAACAACCGATATTCAGGTCATGAATCCGGTTACCGGCCAGCCCATTGGCACTATTCCAGTGACCGGTGCCGATGCCGTTCGGCAGGCTGCTGAACGTGCGCGTGCCGCCCAACCCGCGTGGGAAGCGTTGGGTGTGAAGGAACGGGCGAACCTCCTGCGTCGTTGGGCGGATATGCTCTGGGACGATCAGAAGAACGCCATCGCCATCATTCGCCGTGAAACGGGCAAAACCGAGTTAGGCGCGTGGGAAGAAGTCGCGGTCATCGATACTACGGTGACTTACTATCACAAGTACGCCGCACGGATGCTGCGCCCACAGCGCCGCCGCACGATGGTCATCGGTCGTCAAACGGCGCGGGTTTATTATAAACCGCACGGGGTCGCTGGCTTTATCACGCCGTGGAATTATCCCCTGAATAACGCCTTTATTGATCTCATTCCCGCGCTGATTGCGGGTAACACCGTTCTCCAAAAGCCCAGCGAAATCACCCCTTTTACAGCGATTTATGCCGTTGAATTGATGTATAAAGCTGGTATCCCCAAAGATGTAATTCAAGTCTTGACGGGTGGTGGCTCAACCGGTGCGGCTATGGTTGATGTCGTCGATTACATCTCGTTCACGGGCAGCACTGCCACCGGCAAGAAAATCGCCGTAAAAGCCGCTGAACGTCTCATCCCGTGCAGCCTCGAATTGGGTGGCAAAGACCCGATGATCATCCTCAATGATGCCGATGTCGATTTAGCCGCCGCCGAAACTATTGTCGGCGCGGCAGGCGAAAACAGCGGGCAGGTCTGCATCAGTACCGAACGGGTTTATGTCGAGGACGGCATCTATGACCGCTATATTGACCGCCTCAAACGTTACGCTAACCAGTTGCAAATCGGTGTCGATGGCAATGTCGGCAGCCTGACCAATGCCCGTGAACTCCAACGGTCGGAAGCACAGGTAGAGGATGCACTGGCTAAGGGGGCTAAGTTAATTCACGGGGGTAAACGCCGTCCTGATCTGGGGCCGCTGTTTTACGAACCCGCCATTTTGACCAACGTCAACCACTCGATGGATGTCATGCGCGAGGAAACTTTCGGGCCGATCATCCCCGTTATGCGTGTCAAAGATGCGGCAGAAGCTATCCGCTTGGCAAACGACTCCGAGTACGGCCTATCTGCCTCCATCCTGACCAAAGACCTAAAACGCGGTGAGCAGCTCGCCACCCAGATACAAAGTGGTGACGTGCATATCAACACCACCCATTGGATATTCGGCACGCCGGATTTACCGATGGGCGGTGTCAAGAACAGCGGTTTGGGGCGGCGTGGCGGGTCGGAAGGGCTGCTGCGTTTCGTCAAAACCCAGTCGGTGCTGGTGGATAACTTGCTCTTTCAAAAGCCCGCGCTCGTGCGCATCGATGGCCTGCTGCTCAGGGGCGCGCTTATCATGCGCAAGCTTCGCCGCGCGTTTCCATTTTTGCCCTTGTAAGCATGAGAATCATCACATGCATTCAACGACATCGCTATCTCGTGGTGATAATCATTGGCTTGTTGTTCGTAGCCTCGGCTGCGGCGGCAGTGATTATCGCAACATCACAACCTTAACGAACAGGTATCCAGATCATGAGCGATAACATCCATTATCTGACACCCGGTGAAATTTACGCTATTGCGGAGGAAGTAACCGGTGCGCCCATGCTCGCGCGTGATGCTCATCTTGTGCGGGTTGCTGCTGCACGTCCGATGTTGTCTGCCTTTGGGGAAGAAGCCTACCCGACCTTTATGGAAAAAGCAGCGGCGCTCATGCATTCATTGGCTGCCCATCACTTATTTTGGGATGGCAATAAACGGACGGCGACCCGCGCCACTGAAATTTTTTTAGAGCGAAACGGATTTAAGCCTACATGGGATGCCGTCAGCGTTTATGATTTTGTGTTAGAAATTGCTCAAGATAAACATGATGTACCGGTCATCGCTGACTGGTTGGCTGTACATACCGCGCCTGTCGAAGCCGCCTAACAAAACAGATTACATAAAATAGCCGTCAGCATTTCAAATCTGTTATTTGCGTGTCAGGTGCAGCGTACTATGATAGGCCTGAATTCGGCACGTATACGTTTTGCCTCTATGATCTAAAGAAGAAAAATTATGACGGCTTTAAACCCATCGTTGACAACTTTGCAGCTTATCATCAATACGATTAATCAGGCTGAATCGCCAGGCGAGGCGGCGCAAGCACTAACTGAATGGTTGGGCAGTGCCTTTCAGCAATCGGTAGTCGCCATCTTGAATCTTGAAAATGCTGAGGTGCAGCTTTATCCGACCCCCGGTTTTACCGTGCCGGACGAGTTACAAGGCTGGATGCAATCGGCTGATGCGTGGTTGAACTGGCAGGAATGGACTGCCCCGCGCTGGCACACGCCTAATGAACCTGTACCCTACTTGTCATCAAATGATGAAGGCTTGCTGCTGCCGCTCCCTTATGCTGGAACTGTGCGCGGCATGATCTGGGTTGCTGCCCGCCCGCAAATGGTTGATCTTACCATTCCGCTGCTGTTGGCAGGCTTGCTCGCAGCGCGGCTTGACCATCTAAAAACGACCATCGGCTGGAATATGCTGGTCGATAAACTCAACGATTTTAGCCGTGCCTTGGTACAAAAAGAGGGTTTGCAAGATATTTGGGACGCTGTTGAAAACCGGATCACCGAATTATTCGATGCAACCTCGTTCTTTGTCGGTTTGTATGAACCGGGCAGTGGTTTGCTGACCTTTCCAGTCGTCATTAATGACGGCTACCTTGTCACGGTTGACCCACTCCCGCTGCAAGGTGCAAGTAAAGCAGTTATCACACAGGGAAGTCCCTTGTACTTCCGTAATTTAATGGTCGAGCAAGATCGTCTACGAGCCTATAATACCGAGTTGACGCCCGATGAACCGGGCAGCGGTTTACCGTCATGGTTAGGCGTCCCCTTGCGTAACCGTAACAATGAGGTGACAGGGCTAATTAGTGTGCAGAGCGAACTACCGCAGCACTTCAGTGACTCTGACCTCGCCCTCCTCATGCTCATCGCCCTCCAGATTAGCCAAACGGTCGAAAACCAACGGCTCCTCGGTGCGGAACAAAACCGCCGCAAAATCGCTAGTACATTGATTGAAGTCAGTCAGGTGGTGAGTTCGACACTGGATCAGGACGCGGTGCTTGATCGCATCCTTGAGCCGTTAAATCGCCTTATTCAATATGACCGTGCTTCCATTATGCTTCCGACTGTTGCGCCCGAAGGAAATCGTATGACAGTCGCTGCCAGTCAGGGGGTACAACCCCACGCCCACGGGCAGGAGATTTTACTGCCGGATGACAGCCCCGGTCGCGAGGTGATTCTTTAAGCGCAGCCGATGGTCGTGCCAGATATGCAAGCCTTGATAAAGCAGGGGATAAACCCGCGCAGCGATGTTACTGCCACTCGTTCGTGGTTAGGCGCTCCGATGGTGGCGCAGGGACGTGTAATTGGTCTGATTGTGCTCGAAAAGTTTGAGCCGAATTTTTATAATCAGGATCAAGCTAGCACCGTGTTCGCATTGGCACGACAGGCCGGTATCGCCGTCGAGAATGCCCGCTTGTATGAACAAACGATGGAAGCTAACCGACTCAAGAGCGAGTTTTTGGCAAACATGAGCCATGAACTTCGCACCCCCTTGAATGCCATCATTGGCTACAGTGAATTGTTGATTAGTCAGGTCTACGGCGAGTTGAATGCCAAACAGTACGACCGTGTGTCGCGTGTCGTGAGCGGTGGTAAACATTTGCTCGAAATGATCAACGGTGTGCTTGACCTGTCTCACATTGAAGCCGGTCAGATGAATCTGGTACTGGTGCCGGTGTTACTGGAAGAAGTCATTTATGATGCGCTGGGCGATATTACGCCGCAGGTTGAAGCTAAAAATCTGAAGTTGACCGTGAATTTACAACCCGCGATACCTGCTATTCAGGCTGATGCCCAGCGTATCCGGCAGATCGTCACTAACTTGATGGATAACGCGGTCAAGTTCACAGCCGAAGGCGAAGTTCGCATTGATGCTGTGACGGCGGTTGTGCAAGGGCATTCCAGCGTAGCAGGGCATCAAATTCCTGAAACCAGCGCAGTAGCGGATGGAAACTGGCTGGTGATGACAGTAACCGATACCGGTATCGGCATCGCCAAGGAAGACCAGAGCTATATTTTTGATGCATTCCGACAGGTCGACAGTTCCAGTGTGCGTAAGTTTGAAGGTTCCGGCTTAGGCTTGGCGATTACGAAGCAGTTGACTCGTATCCATCAGGGGCATATATGGGTGGAAAGCGAAGTCGGGAAGGGCAGCACTTTTGTGATCTTGCTGCCGCTGCGCCAGCGTTTGACCTCCCCAACTATTGTTGATGTTGTCGATAACAGCTACCCGACTGTGCTGCTGGTTGATGATGATCCCGAAGCCCTACAGCGGATGCAGGATGCGTTGAGCAGCGGCATTTATCAGGTGATGACCACCACCAGCCCACAGCAAGGGCTAGAAGTGGCGCGCCGTGTGCGCCCCAATGTGATACTCGTTGACATTAATATGTCCGATACGCGCGATTGGGAACTGCTGTATGAATTGAAAGCCGACCCCACTACTGCCCACATTCCGGTAGTAGTCATTTCTGCCAATCCGCCAACCGGTGAAGAGGAACAGACGTGGGCATCGGCTTATCTCAGTAAGCCTGTGTCGCAGGAAGCCCTGCTGCGCACCTTAGAACGCTTCGGTATTCGTTAGAAGCGGTTTGTACAGTGTGTTTTCCTACCAAAATACAAGAACACACACCTATTTTAATGTGGGGGCGTGCTACATCGCGTCTGCGCTCCCTGCAACCAACACATTTCAAGCGCTAGAACAAGCTGTTGCCATCACAACCTAATGACCTTGAATCGGACACCAGAGCGGTTATGATTTCGCTCTGGCGCTGATTTCCCATGCCTACCCACCACCAATTTGCTCCGATTTCCCCACTATTTGATTGCGACAAGACCCCATAAAGAGCTCTTCGGAGGGGCCACCGATCCAATGTGA
>JAPUDW010000397.1 GCA_027492915.1 Bacteroidota bacterium
GCTGTACGAGCAGTCGTTTGCCACCACCGAGATTCACATGAGGACACCAAATTAGTAATCGCATTTTTTAGGCTGCATCATGACAATTCTGTTTAGCTTCAAAAGCTTCTGAATAACTAAAATTTCTTTGTTTGTATTGCATGTTTAAATACAGTGACATACTGTTCGGCTGTATCCGGCCAATCAGGATACGGATCGTTACGCCCTGTTTCCGCCGATTTCTTGTAATAGTCATAATTGTCCAGCAGAAGATTTACTTTGGCTAAAATATCATCTGGTGAATAGGGGTCAAACCACAACACATCAGCAGTTCGGCCTATCAATGTTTCGTGTAAAACTTGTATGTCTGAACATAAAACAGGAATGCCGCGTACGAGTGCTTCTAAAACAGGAAGCCCGAAACCTTCAGTGTAAGTAGGCATGATAAGGGCAGTCGCATTTTTCATAATATGGATTAAGTCTTCATCACTTACGTAGCCTATAACATGCAGATCACGTCCTTCAACTAACCCTAAACGATCCATCAGACCTCTGATGGTATCTTCTCTCCAATTTCGAGTGGGTACAGATTGATTCTGTTTGTTCAAAACTTGAGTGCCGTCCCCTATCAAGACTAAAGGGAATTCGTGTCGGAGCGCAAATCGTGCCCATGCCACTAACAGGGTTTCATGGTTTTTGTGAACGTTGATATTCGCAGGGTAAAACACATAACGAGCAGGTAAGGCATCTAGTGCTGCACTTGGAGCACCGATTTTGTCATCATTAGAAATGTCTTCAAGTACAATATGATGATAAGAAAGAACTTGGAATTGCTCTTTCGGGATGTCAAAGTGTGTTTCAATCCTCCTCGCGGTATATGGTGATGAAACCACAACTTCAGTGCTATTTAGAAGCCAATTTTTCAAATTTGTATATTCAAATGCTGTCGCTCTACCTCCGATTATTTCAGGGAAATCGAGTAATGTGACGTCCTGAAACATACATACGGTGGGTTTCTTGAAATTAAAATACGGCACGGTGTGGGGCCAAAAAACATATACCACATCCATATCTTTTTCCAACGCATCGAGCAGACCTTTTACACGGATCTTGTCGCGCTGATAGCGAAAAAAAGCCCGCCACGTTCTTAACTTTCCTGATTGAAAACGCCAATTATATTTGCCCATCCATCCATTGGCTTGGGCTTTATTCAGCTTGATAACTTCAATTTTGACATTTGGCGGCGGTAAAATATCTGAAGCGCTGTCTGGTATAACCACACGAACTTTTTGAATTTCAGGGTGCTTGGCTAATGCTGTAATAATAGGATTTAAAAGCCGTTTGCCACCACCGAGGTTCACATGTGGACACCAGATTAATACGCGCATGAATACTTTGAACCAATAGAGTTTCACTGAATTTTCATGTGGAGATTATAGAGAATGCGGTAGGCGTTGAGTAGGGTAGCGTTGTCATGGCACAGCGTCAGCCATATTGTGTGGCGCCTTTGGAGGCATGGCGGCTTTCCATTTATCGAGCGATTATGTTTGGCGAACAGGCAATTAAGCTGTACTACTTTCCACACGAATGGACACATGTCATTTATCAAGTGCCGACTGTTGATACGACGATGCGCTAAACCCTCAAAATACAGGTGGTTTGACCGGATAATCATTGCATAGGGCTGCTGTCTTGTGCGAGGGCGGCATGATAGTTGGCAATAGAGTATGAGTCTGATTTTGCATTTGCCATAAAGTACCACCTCAGCGACAATTAAGATGGTTATCACATCTACTCGTTTTCGAGTAAGATACAACAAACCCTTAGTGGTGAAATCATTCTTTACAACCCATTAAGACTCTCGAGGGGGCAGTTATGGCGGGTCGTTTTTCCCACATCCTTGGTGTGGTATTTTTGGTGGTGTTTTCGGTCTTTTCGGTGCGCGTTGCTGCACAAGAAGAAGCACGTATCACCGTCAACTATACCGAAGTTGCTGGCGAGTCCAGCACCAGTCAGGCCGTGAACGTATTCTTCACTCTTTTTAATGAGCAGGATAAAGCGATCCCGAACCCCGGTCAAATGACCGCCCAGATTGTCTTAAACGGCCAGACTTATAATGCCTCTAAAGTCGGGAAGCCAACCACGCCGTTTTACATCGTGCTGGTGTTGGACAACAGCAACAGTATGCGCTCGAACGCCCCCAAATTGCGTGAGGCTGCTCTCGCGGCAATCAGCGGCGCACCGGACGGCACCAATATCGCGATTTTGCGTTTTACCCATCAGATCCCCCCGATTGCGGGCTTCACAACCGATAAGGGGTTGCTGAATAACACGATTGGTGGTTTGACGGACGACCAATTTACTGGCGGCACCTGCTTGTATGACGCGACTTCAGCAGCGGTTGATGCGTTGAAGATTGCTCCAGCGGGGCGGCGGGCGGTTGTCTTATTCACTGATGGCGTGGATGAAGACCAATTTGGCAACAAACCATGCAGCAAGGCAACCGAAGATACCGTTATTAAGAATGCTCAAAACAGCCAAAATACCCCTATTTACACCATTGGTCTGACTGGAAATGCCAAGACAGACTTCACGACGTTAAAGAATATGTCCGACCGTACCGGCGGCCTTGCCAGCGCGGGCGGCGTGAACGAATTGGCGTTTGTGTTCCAAGAAGTGATTAATACACTCGCCAGCCAGCAGCAGGCGACTTTTGACACGATTTGCTTGCCCAACGGCAGCTATTCGGGCGCGATCACCGTCACGATCAGCCAACCGTCGTCAAATGCCTCTGGCGTAGTGCGGGATGTGAACTTCAACACCGATTGTTTCCTTCCGACGGCGACACCGACAGCAACTGAAACACCGAACCCAACAGCGACTAATACCCCTATTCCTTTAACATTGGGGATTGTGCTGAACCTCGACTCTGCCCAGAACGCGATGGTTTTTGAAGTCAATCGCGAAGGCGACGGTGACATCGGCTTTTATGAGATCACCATCAAGGATAAGGCGACCGGTATTTTGCTGCCGCAGCCGTATGGACGGCGGCGCTTTACCCCGGAACAAGCTGCTGAAACCATCCAAACATCATTAGTCGATGTGTCTGCCGAAACATGGGTTGTGTGTATTCGGGCGCTGGCTGCGGATGAACGCACGCCACTTTCGGGCGAGTTCTGCCAAGAAACGAGGCCGCCTCGTACCCCTACACCCACCGCTTCACCCGCACCGACCAGTACCGCTACCAATACACCGGTGCCGACTGCAACCGAATCGCCCACGCCAACAGCGACAACCGCACCGACGGCAACGGCGACCCTTGCGGCAGTTATCCCTGAAATTCGGTTTAACCCGTCAACGCAGGAATTCGAGATTCAACTCAATATCGCCAACTTTAAATTGCAGGATATTTCTTCGTACACGGTGCGAATTGAAGATGCAAATAAACTCGTAGTACGGCGTGTGGAACAAAGCGGCTCGCTGGAAAATCCACTGAAAGTCAAGGCGATTGATGACCGCACTGGGCAGGAATTGGCGGAAGGCCAGTACAACATCGTTGTTGAATTAAACGTCAACGGGCAGCCGACTAGCTTCCAAGCAGTGAAGGAAATCAAAAAGCCCGCACCGCCCACGCCCACGCCAATGCCGGGGCTTGTTGACCAAATTGGCGGTGCGATTAAAGAAAGCCCGATAGCCGCCATTATCTTCGGGATTGTTGTTATTGCTCTATTCGTGTTGATCTTCCTGTGGCTGCGCCGACGAGGTGGTAATCGGTTTAACTACGAGCCGGATTATGTGAAGCCGCAAAAGCCAGCGCCATCACGCGGCGGGGTGCCAGCGCCGGACAGCGGGAAGCCAGCCCTAGAGATTGTGGATGGTGGGACACAAATCGAAATTCCGATGGAGTCGACGATTCGGGATAAAGGGGGGAGTTTGAAGCTTACCCAATCGTCCAGCGATCAATTAGGACGCACATGGAACTTTACCAGCAGCGAAATGCCGTATCGTATCGGGCGCGGCGGCACAGCGGATTTCCCTGTCAAAGTTGACCTCAAAGACCCCGGTGTCAGCTCAGTTCATGCCACGCTGCAATTCTCCAATGGGCAGTACTGGATTATTGACGAGGGCAGCACCAACGGCACGTTCATCAACGGGGATCGGCTGAAACCGGCGCAGCGGCGTTTGCTTGAAAATGGGCAGAATATCCGGCTCGGTGCGAATATCGAGTTTGAATTTACCGACAAAAACAAACTGTTCCAGATCATGTCCAGCTCACAAAAGATCGTGCCACCGTCATCTGTGACGGGTTCTCTACCACCTGTTCAGGCAGCACCACCTCCGGTACAAGCGCCGCCTCCCCAGCAGCCAACACGAGCACCGGTGCCACAGCCTGTGACACCACCGCCGATGGATTTCTCGGAGGAAAAGACCAACGTTTCCCGTATGGGGTTGCCCACCGGTGTTAAAGCCACGTTGGAAGTACTGGCGGGTAATAATCTGCCAGCGGCGACTTATCCAGTGGTCGAAGTTGAATTTACGATTGGGCGGCGGCGAACGAATACCTTGCCGTTGGAACGGTTGGGCATTTCCCGCGAACACTGCCGCATCGCATGGCAGAACGAGGAACGCTGTTTCACGATTGAAGATATGGACAGCGGAAACGGTACATTCCTGAATAACCAACCGCTGCCGCCGAATGTGGAACAGCGTCTAGACCCCGGTAAGGTGCATGAAATTCAACTGGCAAAAGACGAAAACGCCGTCATGATGCGCTTCCATTACCTGCTGCCACCTGCGCCGGTTTCCTACGAGGATGAGCCGACGCAAGTATAAGTACATTGTTTATGATCGTGCGTAGAGGTTTGCCGTCGGCAAACCTCTACTTCAACGGTGTCATTTGCTGCAACTTCCGCATTGAACTATAAATAAACTGGGTTTCTTCACCAAGCGAAAACTATGAACCAAAATATCATGCAGCAAATCCAAGTTGTGCAGCGGTCGGAGATCGGCCTTAAGCGGAACGTCAACCAGGACTCCATCGGGGTTCGGTTGCCACAAGCAGGGCAATCCAGCGCACATGCCCTATTCATCGTCGCGGACGGTGTGGGCGGGAACTTGCCCAAGGGCGAGGTTGCCAGTCGTACCGCGGTTGAATCCATGCTCGCGCATTATTACGCCGAGTCCGACGAAACCGATATGCTGATACGGGTAGGCGATTCGCTGCAAGATACCAATATGTCGGTACGGCAGAAGGCTATCAGTGAAGGTGTTGACAGCATCGGCACGACGATTGTCGGGTTTTCGCTGGCGCCGGATGGTGAAGCGATAGGCTTCAATGTGGGCGACAGCCGCCTGTACCGGATACGCGGTGGCGAAATCGAGCGCATTTCGGAAGATCAGGTTAGCCTGCCAGAACCGGGTGTGCTCAAGGATGAGTTCAAGCCACGGCGCGTCACCAAAATCTCATCGTACATTGGGCAGCCGAGTATGCTCGAACCGAACTTCTACCGTCTAAAAACACAGGTGGGTGATACCTATTTGCTGTGTTCAGATGGTATATGGTCAAAAATACCTGATGAGGAACTGCTTTATACAATTGATAAGCAGCCGTTGGAACAAGCCTCCGAACGCCTCGTCAAACTGGTGTATGAACGCAACGCGCCTGATAACCTGAGTTTGGTGCTAGTGCGGCTTGGCGCACCAAAAGAACCAGCAGCAGTAGT
>JAPUDW010000398.1:0-33208 GCA_027492915.1 Bacteroidota bacterium
TACCGAGTACCGAGTACCGAGTACCGAGTACCGAGTACCGAGTACCGAGTACCGACTAAAGGATAAAATAGTTGAAGGCTGATGCCCATATGATTAATGTCTGCAAGCGGATGTTTGTGAGCAGATACCAGCTTTCTAGTGCCAACTAACATCCAGCGATGTAGGGACGAGGCGTGCCTCGTCCGCCGCTCATCACCACATAAATTCTTGTTGTACGGGTAGACAACAAAAAGGCGGCTGGTGTGCCGCCCTTTGCGAAATTGTGAATACTGCCCTACCCCTTGATGCTGCCTGCTAGCAAGCCGCGAATGAAGTAGCGACCGAGCAGGATGTACACCAGCAGCGTGGGCAGCGCGGTTAGGAAGGCACCCGCCATCTGCACGTTCCACTCGACCACCTGACTACCGGCGAGGTTTTGCAGCGCAACGGTGATCGGCTGCGAACCGGTGTTGGTGATAATCACCCCAAACAGGAATTCGTTCCAGATTTGCGTGAACTGCCAGATGATGACGACTACAAACCCCGGCAGCGAGATCGGCAGCAGGATGTGCCAGTACAGGCCGAAGAACCCTGCCCCATCAATGCCACCGGCTTCCAACATTTCGGTCGGCACTTCAGCATAATAGTTGCGGAAGATGAGCGTGGTAATCGGCAGGCCGTACACCACATGCACGAGTATCAGCCCGAAAATGCTGCCGAACAGCTTTAAACTTTGCAAGAGCTGCACCAGCGGAATCAAGATCGCCTGATACGGGATGAACATGCCGAACAACATCAGCGGGAAGATAATGTTCGCGCCGCGAAAGTGCCACTTCGACAGCACATAACCGTTCATCGACCCCAAAATGGCCGACAGCGCGGTTGCCGGAAACACCAGCAGCAAACTATTAACGAAGCTCGGCGCTAACCGTTCGATGGCACGGGCGAAGCTGTCGAGCGTGAATGAGGTGGGGAGCTGCCACATCGTATTAATGCTCACCTGATCGATGCTCTTGAAGCTGGTGACCAGCACCATGTACACCGGCACAAGGAAAAAGATCGAGGCGATAATCAGCACCGCGTACAGCGCTATCCGCCACGGGGTAATGCGCGATGGTGTCGCCGATGGGCGAGGCGTAAGGATGGTGGTCATAAGGTTGTCTCCGAGCGCAACTGGCTCACCAGATAGGGAACGATGACGATGGCAACCAGAATGAGCATAATCATCGCAATCGCAGCCCCCTGCCCGAACTCGTTCGAGCGGAAGGTCGTGAAGTACATATTCAGGCCGGGCATGTCGATGTAGCGGTTGTCGCCACCGCCCATCGCGTACACAAGGTCGAATATCTTGAGCGAAATGTGACCGAGGATAATCATCGCACTCAGCGTAATCGGTGCCAGCAGCGGGAACACGATATAGCGGTAAATGCCGAGTTCGTTTGCACCGTCCACCCGCCCTGCTTCACGCAGTTCGTCGGGGATGCCGCGCAAACCCGCCAGATACATCGCCATCGTGTAGCCGGACATCTGCCACCCTGCCGCAACCACAATCGCGATCAGCGCGAGATTAAAGCCGTGCGTTTCCGGCGCGGCGAGGCCATTGAGACCACGCGCCCCGCCGAAGGAAATCCACGCGCCCATCAAGATCGCCAGAGCGGTAATGATCGCCGCCGCCATCGACCGCCGCAGCACCCAGTAACGCAGCGCAAAGAAGATGACCACGCCCAGCACGATAATCGCTAAGATTTCCGGTAAGAGCTGCCAGTTAAATTCCAGCCAGCGTTCCTGACTGATAAACCATTTGAACTGCCCCGGTGGCAGCCCGATGAGGGGCGGTATCGCGTTGATGCCGCTGGTGGGGTTAAACAGCCACTTCCACGCCACCCCCGTGACAACAAACGACAGCGCCATCGGGAACAGGAAAATCGTGCGAAAAATGCTCTCGCCCTTCACTTTTTGGTCGAGCAGAATAGCCAAACCCATGCCAAGAACGAGGCACACGAGAATAAACAAAATGGTGAAAAAAACAGTATTAACCATATCCACGCGGAAACGCCCATTGAGCGTGCCGGTGAACAAATCTTGATAATTTTTCAGCCCGATAAATTTGGCTGGCAGCCCACTCAACTGCTGAAGCGCGTTCGAATCGGTCATGGAGGTGTAACCCGTCCACGCGATAAAGCCGTAGACGAAGATCGCCAGCAAAATTACCGACGGCATCAGCATGACGATGGCGGTAACACGGTCACGGTTCATAGCTAACTCCTCGGAGCAAACGTCCGACCCCGATATAACGTAAGGGCGCATATGCTGCGCCCCTACATTCAAATCTCGTTTTGGGATGCCCCCGTTAACGGGAGCCGCAGCACACTTAGCCGCCGATGCCGGTCTGGATCGCCAGAGCAGCCGCGTTGGCCGAAGCCGAAGCCGAGTCCTTATCCGCTTGGAAGGTGCCGATGATGTTCAGGAAGCCGCTGTCAAAGGCTGCCGGAGCAACCGCGCCGTGACGTTGGCTGCCGACGATGGTGTTGGTCGTCCAGTCCTTGTAGGCGCTCTGGAAATAAGCGTTGTACAGGGTAGCATCGTCGATCTTCGCGGTGGTGTTGGCGGGCAGTGAACCCTTCAGCGGGTTGAAGATGTCTTGAGCTTCAGCCGAGCCGAGGAAGTTCAGCCATGCACGCACGTTTTCGGGATGCTTGACACCCTTGGGCAGACCGAAGGTGTCCGAGAGCATCATGAACACGCCGTCGGTGCCGGGGGCAGCCGACCATGCGAAGTCAACATTGGGTTCGAGGCTCAGGTCAGCGATGAAGTAACCGGCAGCCCAGTCGCCCATCACATTGAAGGCGGCCTGACCGTCAATCACCTGCTTGGAAGCATCCTGCCACGAAATGGCGTTCATGTCTTCGTTCGCGCAAGCCAGAACCTTGCCGTATGTGTCCCACGCCTGAATGGATTCAGGGCTGGTCCAGTTGGTGGTACCGTTCCACAGGCCGTTGTAACCATCGGCACCGAGGACACCGAGGGCGACGCTTTCCCACAGGTGGGATTGAGTCCAGTTTTCACCGATGGAAATTGGGGTCACGCCAGCCGCTTGCAGCGCGGGGCAAGTGGTATCCACGAATTCAGCCCAGTCCTTCGGCACGGTGACGCCCCATTCTTCGAGCTTGCTGGGGACATACCACAGCACGTTCGAACGGTGAATGTTAACGGGTACCGAGTAGATGTTGCCTTCAGCATCGCTGATGAGGTCGAGCAAACCCTGAGGATATTGTTCCAGCCAACCATTGGCTTCGAAAATGTCGTTCAGGGGTTCCATACGACCGGCCTTCACCCACAGCGAGTTGAGTTCAGCACCGGCGTGTACTTGGAAGGTGTCCGGCGGGTCGCCACCGAGCATACGGGTGGTCAACACGGCACGGGCATTCACGCCCGAACCACCGGCAACAGCCGAGTTGATGATGTTGATGTTCGGGTATAGTTCGTTAAATTTGGCGATCAGCGCCTCAAGACCCAGAGCCTCGCCACCACCTGTCCACCACGAGAAAATCTCCAAATCGCCAGAGAGATCATCCTGCGCCGACGCCATGCTGGCAAAACTCAGCATGAAAGTCATCGCAAGGACAACTAATAAAAACTTCTTTCCGTATTTCATGCAAAATTCCTTAAATACCATTTCATAGAGCATCAATATTTCTAAAAGCGACTTTTAGTTTAAGGACAACCAAAAGCCACCTCCCGTTGTATCATAGGTATCGTTTTTTTACTAGCTTTTTCGCTTGCTTTGAGCAGGTTGCACAACACCAGAAAGCTAAAACGCTATAAAACGAAACCTAATAATAGATATAAAAATGATTCATGTTTACAGCAGCACATATTCGGTGTTATCGCCCCAATGCAGTAGAATAAGAATTATCATATGACATTCACGAATGAGATGAGGCTATAGATGACCCTACCCCAGTCGGCCTATCGTCCGTTCGGCGACGATATGACTATTTGCCGCTTGCTCAACGGACTCTGGCAAGTCTCCGGCGCGCACGGCACCATCGACCCGCGCAAAGCTATCCCTGATATGCTCGACTATCATGAAGCGGGTTTTACAACGTGGGATTTAGCCGACCATTACGGGCCAGCCGAAGACTTCATTGCCCTCTTTCGCGATTGGCTAGTGACGGCGCGGGGTGAGGATGCGCTGAGCGAAACCTTAGCCTTCACCAAATGGGTACCGCGTCCGGTCGCCATGTCCCGCGAAACGGTGGAAGCTGCCGTCGATACCAGCCTGCGCCGGATGCAAGTTGAACGGCTTGACCTGTTACAATTTCATTGGTGGGATTACAGCAATCCGGCCTATATGGACGCGCTCCACCACCTCGGCGACTTGCAGCAGGCGGGTAAAATCCGGCATCTGGCTCTGACCAACTTCGATACCGAGCACCTCAGAATGATTGTCGAAGGCGGCATCAAGATCGTATCGAATCAGGTGCAGTTTTCGCTGGTTGACCGCCGACCGGAAGCCAAGATGATCCCCTTTTGCCAGCAGCACGGCATCACACTATTGACCTATGGCACCTACTGCGGCGGCTTACTCAGCGAAAAATATCTTGGGGTAGAGGAACCGCGTGTTCCCGAACTCGATACCGCCAGCCTGAGGAAGTACATCAATATGATTGATGCGTGGGGCGGTTGGGAAGCCTTTCAGCAACTGCTAGCGGCTTTAAAACAAATCGCCGATAAGCACAACGTCAGCCTTGCGAATGTGGCGGTGAAAGCCATCCTCGACAAACCAGCCGTTGCGGGGGTGATCGTCGGCGCTCGGTTGGGGTTAACCGAACACCGCGAGAACAATACGCGGGTATTCACCTTTGAACTCGATGCCGACGACTACGCCGCCATCGACCGCGTTAGCCAGCACGGGCGCGACCTGATCCATGTCATTGGCGACTGTGGTGACGAATACCGGCGGTAAATTCACATTGTAGAGATTTGCCGTTGGCAAGACAAATCATGTTTCTGTAGCGATACAGTGCGCCTCATACGCCTCCCATGACTAACCAACCGTCGCAGAGGACTATCTATTGCCGTATAATAAAAACAAATAAGGTCACAAAACAACTCTCGTCGCACTCCGATTGGTAGCCAATAGGCAAGGATGGTTCCCATGAGCGAGATTGATTCCAATGGATATGAGGAGATCGCGAGCATTTACATTGCCGGACGTGGCACCCGTGCCCTAGTTGGCGATTCGGTCGGTGCCGCTACCGTCCGCGCGTGGGCACAAGCCTTTCCCACAGGTGCGACAGTCCTCGACCTCGGTTCTGGCCCCGGTGAGCCGAGCACACGCATCTTGCAGGAGGAAGGCCTCGCGACCTACGCAGTCGAAGCATCAGCAGCGATGGTCGCGGCATTCCGCAAGAATTTCCCAGACGTGCCAATCGAGCAAAACACAGTCGAAGCATCTAACTTCTTCGACCGGACATTCGATGGTGTGCTGGCGTGGGGACTTCTGTTCTTGCTCAAGCCAGCAGCTCAAGCGCTTGTCATCGAGAAAGTGGCAGGCGCGCTCAACCCCGGAGGACGTTTCCTTTTCACCGCCCCTAAAGAGCCTCTCGAATGGTTGGATGGCATGACCGACCGACCATCGCAGTCACTCGGGGCGCAAACCTATGAGCAACTGCTGCGCGATGCCGGTCTAACGTGGGTGTCCGAAGCGGAGGACGAGGGCGGGAACCACTATTACGTCGTCGAAAAGCGGCAGCCGAGGCGTAGCTGAATACTAAACGACTAAATGCGATTATCAACAGCATCAATCGGCGCATATAAGCCTCCCGAATAAACGGCTATACCCTATCCGCATTGCTACCTATAAGTATCACCCTATCACAAACAGAAAATAAATTCTACCCTTCTCGGTTAGAATTCGGTTTCAGTATAATTTGAGTGTCCTTACTTTCGCCATTTGCACCCGTGCCAACCCGTTTCACACCTCCCTGCCGTTACAAACCTTCCGGTTAGAATTCAGTTTGTATCAAGCACCTCGTAATGATTAATAATCCCGAAATGGTTCACAAGGGTTCAAAAAACCCCTTTTTACCTGATACGACCTGTTTAACAGGTAAACCCCAAAGTTAGAATCAGTTTTCTGTGTTTCGTTTCTTACGGGTCATCATGAAAATAAAAAGGCGCATTCGTAAATGCGCCTCTTATCATTTGGCTGCGTAACCCATTAACCGCCTTCGAGCATCTTTTCGCGGCGTTTGCGATCCTTCAAGCGTTCTTCCTGGTTGAGGATACGCTTACGCAGGCGCAAGTTTTGCGGTGTCACTTCCAGCAGCTCGTCCGCAGCCATGAACTCGATCCAGTCATCGAGACTCATATCACGCGGGGTATTCAAGCCAGAAGTCGTTTCGCTCGGCTTGGCACGGAAGTTATTGAGCTGCTTTTCCTTGACCACGTTCAAATCCATATCACCGGGGCGAATATGTTCACCGATGACCATGCCTTCATAGACATCCGTACCGGGGCTGATGAAGTAGGTACCACGGGACTGCACGTTGACCATTGAATAAGGTGTTGCTACCCCTTGATCGCTGGCAACAAGGCTGCCGAACTGCCGACCGGGGACTTCACCAGCCAGCGGTTCATAACCGTAATGCAAGCTGTGAATTTGCCCCATGCCGCTGGTCGCCCGCATAAAATTGGCACGGAAACCGAGCATACCTCGTGTCGGCACAAGATACTTGATGTAAGTCGTGCCGCTTTCAGCGTGCATATCGGTCATTTGACCACGGCGACCACCAAGCATTTCGACGACGGTACCAACCAGATTTTCGGTAATTTCGATGTGAACTTCTTCAATCGGTTCGAGGGTTTCTTCGGTCTCAGGATCAACACGGAAGATCACTTCCGGCTTGCTGACCTCAAACTCGTAGCCTTCGCGGCGCATCATTTCGATCAAAATACCAAGGTGGAGTTCACCACGTCCACTAACGATGAACTTATCCGGCGAGTCACCATCAGCTACGCGCAGCGCAACATTGCTGCGAATTTCATCGTACAGACGTTGGCGCAAACGACGAGAAGTACCCCATCCCTGCTTGCCTTCACGTCCGGTCAATGGTGAGGTATTGACACCAAAAGTCATCCGAACGGTCGGTTCTTCAACACTGATAGGCGGCAGCGCTTCAGTCACCAACGGGTCAGCAATCGTGTCGCTGATACCCAGCGGGTCAAAGCCGCCGAAAGCCAGAATATCACCGGCTTGCACCACATCAACTTCATCTTTGGTGAGGTTGCGGAAGGTAAACAGGTATTCGATACGTCCGGTAATGCGCTCGCCCGTAGTGGTTAGGCGAACAGCAGACATACCCTTCTTCATCGTGCCTTCTAATAGGCGACCAATACCAATTTGACCTTTGTAGGTGTCGTATTCAAGGGTTGTGACCAGCAGTTTAGCCGGTGCATCCACGTCAACATCCGGCGCAGGAACTTCCTTAATAATGGTTTCGAACAACGGCGTTAAGTCGCTGTGCAGTCCGGCAGGTGCATAACCCGCTTTACCGACCAAACCGACGGCATAAACCACCGGAAATTCAGCCTGATAATCATTCGCGCCCAGTTCAATAAACAGGTCAAAGGTGTCGTTAAGCGCTTGATCGGGGTTGGCAAACGGACGGTCAACCTTGTTGATAACCACGATGACGCGCAAGCCCAAGCCGAGTGCCTTACGCAGCACAAAGCGGGTTTGGGGCATCGGGCCTTCCACAGCATCGACCAGCAGCAGCGCACCGTCAACCATGTTCAACACACGCTCGACCTCGCCGCCAAAATCAGCGTGACCGGGGGTATCCACAATGTTGATCTTGGTATCATGCCAGTGTACGGCAGTATTCTTGGCAAGAATGGTGATGCCACGCTCACGCTCTAAATCGTTGGAGTCCATGACGCGCTCGACAGATGCAGCGCCTTCGCGGAACACATTCGATTGCTTGAGCATTCCATCAACCAGTGTGGTTTTGCCGTGGTCGACGTGGGCAATAATCGCGATATTACGGATGTCATTTCGTACTTGAGTCACAATACATTCCTATGATCGGCTAGTATTCCAGCAGGGGATGTCCCCACTTCCCTCTCCCAGCGACAGAGCAAACTACGAACGTATTGATGAGCAGGAGCAGGCAGAAAAGTTTGAACTTTTCTATTCTATCAGATGGATAGGAGGAAAAGACAGAGGGGAAGCTGATTCCTATGCAGAAAATCAACATTACATACTACGAATCAATGTTAAGATGATAATGTGGATTCATCATTTGAGATTAATTCCTGTAGTGATTGATGAGTTAAAGCTGCAAAGCACATTGAAAAAGCTATCCAAGTTCAACCCGTTGTTAGAACATCATTTAGCCGAGCTTGGCATTGATCCCGACAAAACGCATACGCCGGATCAGTGGCGAAAGCTGCTGGCTAAAATTAGCGATATTTACACGGATTATCAAGCAGCCGAAATTGACCTGCGCCAGAGTGAAATGCTCTACGAAGATTTGTATAACTCGACATGGCGGCAGACACAAGAACTCAGCTTGCTGGTGCGCGTGCGTGAAGCATTAGCCAATAAGGTGCAATATGCCGATGTAATCCGCACGGTGGTAGATGCTACAGCAGAAGCATTTGGCTATACGCTGGTGACGATTTATTTACTGCGCGATGATGTGCTGCACTTGCAACACCAGTTCGGCTACGAGAACACAATCGCCCAGATGCCCATCAACAAAGGCATCATGGGACGGGTAGCACGTACAGGCCAAGCGGCGCTCGTCGAGGACTGCCGACTCGACCCGGATTTCATCGGCGCAATTGATGGGCTGGTTTCCGAAGTCTGTGTGCCGATCCGCAATACGAAACAAATTGTTGGCGTACTCAATGTGGAAACCCGCGCCCCTCATCGTCTTACTTCCAATGACCTCGATTTGATGTCCACCCTCAGCGAGCATGTGGGTTTGGCGTTGGAACGGGCAGAGTTGTATTCGGCAGTAGAAGAAAGCAACCAGAAATATCACATGGTTGTGGACAACATCAACGAGGTGATTTTCCAAGTTGACATTAATGGCTATCTGACATTTTTGAATCCGGCATGGTACAAGCTTTCCGGCTATACGGTTGATCAAAGCTTGGGCAAGCACTTCGCAACCTTCATCGTGCCAAGCGCAATTGATGCCCTGACGCAAATGCAAAACTTATTGGTGAGCAATAATCAATCAGAGGCACGTTTTCAATCGACCCTGCTCAGACCAGATGGCAGCGGCGTTCCGGTCGAAGCTCGTGTTCAACGTACTTATGCGCCGGATGGGCAGTTCATCGGGCTAGGGGGTACTGCCTTCGACATCAGTGACCGCCTGCAAGCCGAACAACATGCGCGTGAAACCCAGCTCATGGTGCGTGTGCAGGAGGCAATATCCAGCAAACTCGGCCTCAAAGATATGATTCGCAGCATTGTGGAAGTTACATCAGCGACCTTTGGCTACGAGCTGGTGAGCGTCTAGTTGTTGGATGGCGATATGCTGCACCTGCAATATCAGGTCGGTTATGACAAGCTTATCCAGAAGATCCCAATTTCGCAGGGGGTCGCGGGGCGAGTGATTCGTACCCAAAAGCCGGAACTCGTCGAAGATGCCGCCAGTGATCCTGATTTTCTCTACGCATTCGCTGGATTGAACTCGGAAATATGTGTCCCATTGATTAATGATGGGCAAGCCATTGGGACGATGATCGTGGAGGCGCGCGACAGCAAGAAGCTGACCCAGAATGATCTGCGCATGTTGATTACCCTGAGTGAGCAGCTCAGTGTGGCAGTAGAACGCGCCCGCTTATATACGGCAGTACAAGAAAGCAGCCAGAAATACCAGCGCGTGGTAAATACTGTCCGCGAGATCATCTTCCAAACCGACTTGCATGGCAGTATTATCTTCTTGAATAAAGCATGGGAACACATTACTGGATATACAATTGACGACAGCATGGGTAAGCAGTTTGCCGCCTTTATCCCCCCCGAATATGTTGATGATATTCAAACAACCAGTCTCAAGCTAATTCATGGTGAACAGCAGCAAATTCGTTTTAAGAGCGAATTGGTACATCTTGACTCGAATCGTGTTCCAGTCGAAGTCCATCTCCAATGTATTTATGATGTTGAAGGTCAACTCATCGGCGTGGGCGGCACGATGACCGATATTACACGGCGTGTTGAGGCCGAAAAACGCGAGCAAGAACGCGGTTTACTGGTACAGGTACGGGCGGCCATTTCCAGCCAGCTTGACCTCAAAGAGACCATCCGCACGATTGTGGAAGCAACCGCCAGCGCGTTTCAATACGACCTCGTTGGTGTATATCTGCTGCGTGGCAATACCTTATACTTGCAGCATCAAGTCGGCTACGAAATCACCTTTGACTCTATTGATATTTCGGTAGGTGTTTCCGGTCGCGTTGCCCGTACCGGCATTCCGGCGCTGGTCGAGGACACATCCAGCGATCCTGACTTTGTTCATGCCATGAGCTGCCCCACTTCCGAAGTCTGCGTGCCACTACTGAATAAAGGGCTGGTTATCGGCATTATGAATGTCGAGTCGAAAGGCAAACGCCTGACCGAATCCGACCTGAATATGATGATTGACCTGAGCGAACACGTCAGTATCGTCGTCGAACGTTCGCAACTGTATATGGCAGTAGTCGAGAGTAATCAACGTTACCAGATGGTCGTGGATAATATTCATGAGGTTATATTCCAGCTTAACCCCGAAGGTATCTTCACCTTCCTCAATGAATCGTGGGTAGAGCTTTCAGGTTACTCTATTGAAGAGAGCCTCGGCAAACATTATTCAACCTTTATGCCGCCCGAAGATATTGCCAAAGCCGAAGCGCTGGGTAACTTACTTTATGAAGGTAAGGAAGATGCCGTTCGCTACCAGCACTCACTCATCCGGTCAGATGGTTCTACCGTGCCGTTGGAAGTGCGTATACAACTCATCTACAGTCCCAATGAAGAATCGGTGGGTATCGGCGGAACAGCTATCAACATCAGCGAACGGATACAGGCTGAACAACAATCGTTGAACTTGCTGCTGCAAACCCGCACGGTCGAGATGCTTCGCAGCTTCCTGACGGGTGTCTCCCACGACTTGCGCACACCGCTGTCGATCATGAACACTTCGTTGTATCTGCTGCGTCGCAACCTCGGCGCAGCAGCGAATGGCAACCGCTACCTAGGAGCGCTGGACAAGCAAACCGATCATATGCAGCACGTTATTGAAGATATGCTGGATATGTCCAAACTCGATGAGGAGACCACTGAACTAAGCCTGATGCGTGTGGATATTAACGGCTTAATCCGTGATCTACTCGTTACGCTTAACACCAACGCCGAAGCGAAACATCAACGCATCATCTATTCCACTTTGACCGACCATTCAATCATCATGTCTGACCAATCAATGATTGGTAAGGCGATTAAGAATGTGCTGAAAAATGCTATTCAATATACGCCTGAAGGCGGTCAGATTAATATCGTCACGAGTAATGGCAGCAGCGACCTATTTCGAATTGACGTGAGTGACTCTGGTATCGGCATCGACGCTACCATACTCCCACATATCTTCGACCGCTTCTATAAGGCGGATGCTGCCCGTCCAACCGGACAAGGCGGTATGGGGCTTGGCCTTTCAATCGCCCGTAAAATCATTGAGATGCACGGCGGCACCATCACCGCTGCCAGCACTCCCGGCAAAGGCAGCACATTCACGATTGCACTGCCGATCCGGTAGCATAGATACCCCTACCCGAAATCCTCCCTTTCGCAGTGCGATCTTTACCGATATGAACAGCCTATAATTTAACCAGCATTTGCCCCCAACCGACACGCGCCTTACAAACAATGTTCGTGAGCTGTGTATTCTGCCTACAGCAAACGATAATTCAGCTTTTAACAGGCTGCGTAGATAGTACACTGCCCTTTCCGCTACTATTCTTAGCCATCGCAACTTTGTTTATGATAGGATCTCGTTGAATATGTCATTCCAGTCTCTTTTAAACCGTTCACGCAGCTTACTTTTGGTCACGCTGGTCAGCCTCAGTGTCATGCCCTTGGCCGCACAGGAAGCTACCGAAACACCAGAAGCGCCTGTATTCCCGCTCAGCATTACCCACAGCCTCGGCACCATCGAAATTCCGGCAGCACCGGAACGCATCATCGCCCTCGGCAGCACTGATATTGATGTGGCTTATGCAGTCGGTATCAACCCCATCGCGATATATGCCAACCCCTATGAGGAAGATGGTATTTCACCGTGGCTGGACGATTATTTTGATGCCGAAGAAACCGAACTGATAACTTTTGACCAGCTCAATTTTGAGCAGGTGGTGGAACTTCAGCCTGATTTGATTATGGGCAGTGTGTATAACATCGACACACTGTACGCCAATCTGTCGCAAATTGCCCCCACAACCGCATGGATTACCGAATCCTATGGTGACACTTGGCAAGAACAGGCTGTCGCCGCCGGGCAGGCGCTCGGCAAAGAAGCCGAAGCGCAAGAATTGGTCGATGAGACTGAAAGCCAAATTGAAGCCATTCAGACCGAATATCCGGCGATTGAGGGCAAAACCTTTAGCCTCTCTTTCCTATGGGATACAGCAGGCATTGCCACCATCTACTCGCCGGATGATTTCGCCGTGCAGTTCTTCCAAGAATTGGGCTTCGAACTTACCCCCGCCTTAGCCGAACTGGAAGAGGAAGAAGGCAACTCACAGGGCGCGCTGAGCCTCGAAACCTTACATCTGATTGATGCCGATCTGGTCGTGCTGGCCTTCGCATCGCCAGAAATTCAAACCGCCTACGAAGAAAACCCGCTTTACCAGCAGTTGCAAGCGGTGAAGGATGGTCGCGTGGTTGTGGTCGATCTGACAACGATTGCGCTGTTACGCACGCCTTCGGTGCTGGGCATTCAATGGGTGCTTGAAAACCTCAAGCCGAGTTTCGAACTTCTCACGGAAAGCTAAACACTTCTGGAATCAAAATGGAGGGACATACATCCCTCCATTGGCTTGCAACTATTCGCCTCTACTTGTGGTAATAAGTTGACCAACCGAGATACTTGTTGAACGCCTCGTCGATCATGTTGGCAACATGCGATTGGTTAATCGACACATGATGTTCGAACCCATTTTCGCAGATGTACGCCAGCAGTTCTTGGAAGCGCGGCACTTGCACCACACCATAACCGCCAAACGTATCAATCGGGTCGTCAGTGAAATCGCCCTGCCCTGTGTACGCCACAATCTTGCCGCTGAAGTCGTCGGTGGACAGGCGCAGATAGCTGAAGGGGTTTTTCTTCACCCGCCCGTAGATCGTGCCATAGGTGTTTTCCTTGCCGACCGTCTTGGAAATAATCTCCTGATAATCCATGATCGGAATATCCTCAATGAAGATGTCCTTCGGCAAGTTTGAGCAGTGGAACACCACGCCCTTATCAGGATCATCACCGTAGTTGTTGTTCCAGTCGACCAGCGCCGACGGGCGACCGGAGCCAAGTTGCAGCGCCAGCATCGCCAGCGCACCCACGATGTCGGTTTCGCAAGCGGCGGGGTTAAGCTTGTTGCTGCTCATGCTCATCAGCGTACACGGCACCACACCGAAATATTCTTCCATCGAAGTCCAACATTGGATAGCGGTCGCGTCCAACGCGTTGTCGTCCATCCAGCCATCCAGCACCACGCCGAACTTCGCCATGCGATACAGCGAGACTTCAGGGATATTGCTGGTACGGGCGTAACCACGAATCGCGCCCAGCTTGCCCTGCACCGTCGGGTCGTTGTCCTCCAGCCGGTTGATGCGCCCGAATACTTCCGAGAGGTCTAGCGTTTCAACACTCACACCGGCGTGGTCGAGAATCTTCTCGCTAAAACGCACTGTTTTGAAGGCTTCCGGTCGTGCGCCCATCATACCCAACCGTGCGGAACGCATCCCACGAACGATGCGGCAAATTCCTGCAAACGTTTGCAAATCATTCATAAAAGCAGGCGAGTTGGGGTCCATCGTGTGGTTGCTGGTGATCGAATACTTGATGTTGTACTGGCGCAGGTTGTTGCAAGCGCTCATCTTGCCGCAAAAGCTGTCCCGCCGCCAATTAATGTCCATCTTGGTCGCGTCATCAGGGAAAGCGTGAATCAGAACCGGCACATTCAAGCCCGATAAGCGAATGGTGTTGGCGATGGCGCGTTCGTCACCGAAGTTGGGCAGTGTCACCAGCACACCATCAATTTCCTCACGGTGCTGCCGGAACAAATCGGCACACATCTGTGCTTCTTTAAGCGACTCAATCGCGCCGTTATTGGTATCACCTTCGGGTGTGATGATGGCGCGAATACCGGCTTTTTCCAGCACTTGCAGGATGGTATTACGGCCTTCGCCTGCCAGATGTGCGGGGAAGAAACCGCGGTTGCCGACGATCACCGCCAGCGTCACCGGACGGCTATTCAAGGCAGCAGCAGGTGTCGGTTGGGGCTGTGCAAGAACCATTTTCTAAACTCCTTAATAATAAAGTCTTTCGTGGATATTCTTTCTATGGCGTAGGGGTTTACCAGCAGCAAACCCCAACGTCATCAATTAAACATTTTTAATGCGCCGGTTCCTTGGTCATCTTGCCCTTGTCGGCAGCGGCGGCATTGGCGCGGGATTGGGCGGCTTGTTCCGCCATTTCCTCGACCGACTTGGTATGCAGCCGTGCCGCACCCTCGGTTTGGCGCAGCTTCACACGCTTACCAGTCGCCTCAGCCGTTTGCAAACGCTGCTGCGCTGCCGGAATAGCATCGGCATACTGCGGCAGCCATTGGGCTTGTGCCACCAGCATTTCATCCGCCATCTGCCAGACTTCTTCAGGGTTACACACCGCGCCAATCAACGGGTCGTGCAACATCGCTTGCTTGAGCAGCGTCACATCGCCATGTACCGCCGCCTCCATGCCCATCTGCTGTACGCGCACACTGGCGGAACAAGTCGCGGCAGCCGCCAGCGGCAGGTCGCCAATCACAGGCATGTTGATACCATTCTTATCGACATAACCGGGGGTTTCGATAATGCAGCCGTTCGGCAGGTTAGGAATTTGACCGTTGTTCGGCAGGTTGAAGTGACCACGATAAGTCCGTCCGGTTTGCAGCGCCTCGATGATATACGAGCCGTGTTCCTCGCTGCGTTTGTCGCTGGTAATCGCTGGCGGTTCTTCGCTCATCCAGTTTGGGAAGTCGTTCTCGAACCAGTTACGTCCCTCGGTACACACCCGCAGGTAGCCGCCGGTTTCGCCATTAATCCAGCTTGAGAGGTCAATCCACTGGTTGATCTCGTCGGTACGCTTGCGATACCACGGCAGGTACTCACTCAAGTGACCGTTGGACTCGGTGCTGTAATAACCGAAGCGCCGCAGCACATCAATCCGCACTTTCTCGGTCGTCGGGTATTCGGGATGCCCTTCGAACAATTCGAGCATACGCGGTATCAGGTCAATACCCCGCCACTGGGCTTTCACGAACCACGTCTGATGATTAATGCCCGATGCCACCACATCCACTTCGCGGCGGTGCAGCTTGTACTCTGGGTCAATCAAGCCTTCGCGCTTCGCCCACACTTCCACGCACTTGGCAATCTGCCAGTGTGCGCCCTGTACCCCGTGGCACAAGCCGATGGTCTTAACCCCGCCGTACAGGTTACACGCCCACACATTCATCGCCATCGGGTTCGAGTAATTCAGGAACAGCGCGTCCGGCTTGGCGACTTCGCGAATGTCTTTGCAAATGCTGAGCAGCGCGGGGATCGTGCGTTGGGCGTACATAATGCCACCCGCGCACAGGGTATCGCCCACGCATTGGTCAACACCGTACTTCAACGGAATATCAATATCGGTTTGGAAGGCGGCTAACCCACCCTGCCGGATCATGCAGATGATGTAGTCACTGTCGGCAATCGCCTCGCGCTGGCTGGTGGTCGCACTCACACTAGCTGGCAGTTTGTTCGCCTCGATGTCACGGCGGCACAACTGTGTCACCATATCGAGGTTGCGCGGGGAAACATCCATCAATGCAAACGTCGTATCGGTCAGTTCAGGGATGGCTAGAATGTCATGCATCAGGCGGCGGGTAAAGCCAATCGACCCCGCGCCGACCATCGCTATCTTGAGGGGCATATGCATTATCTCCAATGACTAAATATTTTGATGTTCAACAAATAATTTTGATGTCACTCAATAACAACCACAGAGGCACAAAGTTTTCTCTCAATCTCTGCGCCTCTGCCGTTCATCTTGTCTTATTCCCCGCGTGCTTCACGCCGGATATTCTTTAACCGCTTCATCACATCATTCGTGCCGCGACCGAAATAGTCATACAGCGCCTTGTACTCGTTGTACAGTTGGTCATAAATCGCCTGGTTCGCTGGAATGGGGTTCACGACCACATCCTTGACCTTGCCCATCACATCCGCTGCCGCGTCAATGTTCGGGTAAACACCCGCCGCCACCGCCGCGTGCATCGCCGAACCGAGCGCCGGAGCCTGCGATGACCCCGCCAATTTCAGCGAGCGTCCGGTCACGTCGGCGGAAATCTGGCGCAGCATCGCGTTCTTATCCGGCAAACCACCCGCGCAAATCAATTCTTTCACGGGTACGCCCTGCTGTTCAAACGCCTCGATGATGACGCGTGTACCAAAAGCCGTTGCCTCGATCAACGCACGGTAAATATCCGGTGCGCGTGTGCCGAGCGACCCACCAACCAATACGCCTGTCAGGTCAGCATCCACCAGCGTCGAACGGTTGCCGTTCCACCAGTCAAGCGCGATCAAACCATGTTCGCCGACCTTCTGCTTGGCAGCTTCGTGTTCGAGGTACTGGTGAATATCCATACCGGCTTCTTTGGCCGCGTCATAATATTCCGGCGGCACGGCGTTGTTCACGAACCACGCGAAGATGTCGCCCACGCCGCTCTGCCCTGCCTCGTAACCATAGTAACCGGGAGTGATGCCACCGCGCACCACACCGCACATCCCCTCGACTGTCTTCAGTTGGTCGCCGTTCAGGATGTGGCAGGTCGATGTCCCCATAATCATGACCATCGTGCCGTTCTTGGCCTTCACCGCCGGATACGTCACATGTGCATCAACGTTCGCCACCGCAACAGATGTACCTTCTTTCAGCCCTGTCCATTCAGCCGCCTGTGCGGTCAAGCCGCCAGCCTTCGAACCCAGTTCGCCAAACTCGCGCTGCATCTTGCTATCGACCACATCCGCGAAGGCCGGATTGAGTGCGCCAAAATAAGCGCGGTCAGGGTAGCCTTCGCCCTGCACCATCGCCTTATAGCCAGCGGTACAGGCGTTACGCACTTCGTTGCCCGTAAGCTGCCAGATCACCCAGTCGCAGGCTTCAATCAAACGGTCAGCCGCCGCGTAAACGTCCGGCGCTTCATTCAAGATTTGCAGCGCCTTGCTGAAAAACCATTCCGACGAAATCTTGCCGCCGTAACGCTGCAACCAGCCCTGCCCCATCTTACGCGCCGTTTCGTTAATCAGATCAGCTTCCGGCTGCGCGGCGTGGTGCTTCCACAGTTTCACCCAGCTATGCGGATTGCTTTTCCACTGGTCAACACCGCACAACGGCGTGCCGTCCTTGAGCGTCGGCAGCATCGTACAAGCGGTGAAGTCAATCGCCAGCCCAACGACTTCTTCCGGCTTCACGCCCGCTTGCTTGAGCACTGCGGGAATGGTCTGCTTGAACACTTCAATATAATCAAATGGGTTTTGGAGCGCCCAATCGGGTGGCAGGGGTTTGTCGCTGCCGGGGAGGTGCTGGTCAATCACACCATCGCCGTAAGCGTGTACGGCAGATGCAACCTCACGTCCGTCGCGCACATCCACCAGCAAAGCGCGGCCTGACTCAGTTCCAAAATCAACGCCTATGGTATACATATCAAATCCATCTTTCGTAAATAGTAAGTGCGTTTTGGGCGATTATAACACTTTTCTGTGAACGGTCACACATGTCACTTATCACATTTAGAATGACCTTGAAATATAAAAAACGTCGGTGTGCTGATACTCTAGGCATCAAACTAAGGCAATACTTAAAGTGCCCTCATATGAGGGCTTCATCAGGCATAATAGTCTGTAGTGTCTATAATGGGGCTTAAAAGGAGCGATCATGGCACGCACAGTATTTGAGAAAAAATCCGTCATGAAAGGGACGGTGCAGGAATTGTGGGATTTTCACGCCCAACCAAATGCCTTCGCCAAGCTAACCCCACCGCCCATTTTCATCCGTATGCGCGAAAATAAGCTCAAGTCACTCACCGAAGGCACGGTGGACTTCACCATGTGGCTAGGGCCAATCCCGCTGCATTGGGTGGCGCAGCACGAACCCGGCGCGACCGATATGTCCTTCACCGACCGGCAGATCGTTGGGCCGATGGCTTATTGGGAACACCAGCATATCTTTCGCCCCGTGCTCGATGGTGTGGAACTAATCGACCGCCTCACCATCGAGCATAAGCCGGGGCTAGTCGGTATCTTCACCCGCCTCATGTTCGATGGCATCCCGCTGCAAATTTTTTTCTTCTACCGTCACCTGCGTACCCGCCTCGCCTTAGGCAAATAACGGCGCCAGTTGGAAAAATAAGGCGCGTCGCCGCAAGCACCAAAATCAGCTTCTTTTGCTTTACGCTATAATGGTGCGTACAGTCGGAATAGTAGCCAGATAGGACAATAAATTGACTATTAACCGCAACTTAAGAAACCTCGTCGCTGGAAATAAAGCAGCATGGTATATGCTGACAATGGTAATCGCCTTCGCCATCACCGTCGTCGGCACACGCCTGTATCTCGACATCACCGGTTACCCCCAGCTCGGCAACGAGACCTTTCACTTTGCCCATGCGTTATGGGGCGGCTTGTTACAAGTGGTCGCCGCCATCCTCATGCTTATTTACCTCAACGAGTGGATTTTCTCGCTGTCCGCAGCGCTAGCAGGAATCGGCATCGGCTTATTCATCGACGAAATCGGCAAGTTCATCACCCAGAGTAACGACTACTTCTTCCCGCTCGCCGCGCCCATCATCTATATCGCCTTCATCCTGTTCGTATTCGCCTATTTGTACATCCGCCGTCACGCAACCGATGACACCCGCGCCACCCTTTATGGCGTACTGGAAGATCTCGAAACGCTGCTCGACGACAATCTAGACGCCGAAACCCACCGCAGCCTCGTCAACCGGTTAGAAAAAGTCAACAGCGAATCCAGCCGCAGTGATCTCAAGCACCTATCAACTGCCCTACTCCAATTCCTAAAATCCGAGCAAGTCAACATCAAGCCACCGCGAACCACCTATTTGACCCAATTAGGTGATCGCCTCGCACAATTTGAAAAGCGCTGGCTGCCCCAAAGTGTCGCCCATAAAATCCTCATTCTGGCCTTCGCCTTTCTAGGCGCAATCTCGCTGCTCAAAATCGTAGTGCTGTTCAGCATCGTCATTGACCAGCAGTCACTCGCCAATCCAATCATTGCTGCCCTTCTCGAAGACAATCCTTTGATTAAGGGCGTCTATAGCTTCAACTGGTACGTCGTGCTGCTAACCATCGAAAGTGCCATCGGTGTGTTATATGCCATTGCCGTTGTTGGCTTCATCCGCAACCGTGACCAGAGCGCCCTGCAAATTAGTTCAACGGGATTAATCATATCGCTCACCATCGGCAACACCCTGTCATTCTACTTCGACCAATTTTCGGTGGTGCTGGATAGCTTACTGTTGTCAATGGTGCTGCTGTTGGTTATGCGTTACCGCACCCGATTTAACCAGATCGCACTCAAACCGCCTGCCGCCTTCCAACCACTAACGCCGAAACGCGACTAAAACCTGCGTTTTAATGTGTAGGCTTTGTCGCATAACTTCAACTCGACCAAGCCTACTTCGCCAACCGGCACTCCTACAAAACACTCCATCTTGCCCCATACCGCATAGAATGAAAATGATGTGTTGTACAACCCAACTTTCCATTTTCATCAAATCGATATAGGGAGGCTCTCGATAATGATTCTCAACCACCTCAACTTGACCGTTACCGATGTACCTGCCGCCAAAGCATTTCTCGAACACTACTTCGAATTACGTCCTTACGAAAACGACCGTGACACCAAAAACTTTGTTGCCCTATTTGATGCCAATGGCTTTGTGTTGACCCTGATGAAAGGCGGTCATAACACCGAAGTCAAATACCCGAACACCTTTCACATCGGCTTCGGCCAGCCTAGCGAAGAACACGTCAATAACATCAACCGGCGCTTAAAAGCAGATGGCTACGATGTGCAGCCGCCCGAACGTCATCATGCATGGACATTCTATGTAAACGCCCCCGGTGGATTCACCGTCGAGGTCATGGCCTAATAGGTAGGGACGCAAAAAGAGGCAGCCCACAAATCATAATTGTTTGTGAGCTGCCTGCTTTAAATATGCTTAATTTTAGGCAGAAGGTTTACGGGTTCGCGTTCTGGAAATTAGCAACCACGCGCTGGTAACTCTGCCAATCCTTATCCGGTACCCCTTGCGCCAACCGCTTTTCGATCCGCTCGGCAATCGCGTTGACCTGCGGTTGCAAGGCCTTACCCTTGGCAGTCAGATAAATCTTGACACTGCGGCGGTCAGTTGGGTGGGTACGGCGTTCAATCAACCCCTTGCGCTCAATCTGGTCAAGAATCGGTGTGAACGACGTTGCCGCCCGTCCCACCGCTTTGGCGAGTTGGTTCGCCATCTGCCCATCTTGATCGTATAAAACACGCAGGAGATACCACTCGATAACCGCCAAGCCAATTTCTTGGGTTTCCTGCTTGTAAATTTCATCGACACTTCGCAGTGCAATATCCAGATTGCACCAGACAGAACCGCCAAAGCGTAATTCAGCCATTACTAAGACCTCTAGTTTATCACTTATATAAATGAGGAATAATCGAATCATGCAGCGTATATGCTATTTATTCCTGCATTCTATTAACAGAATATACGTGATCTCTGCATACATGCAATGAGCCAAGTGGTCGAACTATAATGAGCCAAGTGGTCAACTCTCGCTCAACATCATCAATTTGAAGTACTAATGGGCTAGTCCAATGAACTATTCCACGTCCAACACTTGGAACAGTGTCACCTGCAACCCATCTGGTGCTTGCAACCGCGCATTCTTATGCCGCCACGGGGTCACAATCGGCTCGTGAACCAATGTCGCGCCCTTTGTCAGTGCCCGTGCCACGACCGCATCGACATCTGCAACCTGAAGCGCGAACCGTATCTGCCCGCTCACCCGTTTCCCCACTTCAAGCTGGTCAACCGTCGCTGAACTGCGCTCGTCCAGAATTTCCAACGTCCCCCGCCCCATATCATAGATAACACCCTTGTTGTCCTGCGCTGTCCAGATCTCATCTGCCTGTAAGCCCAGCACATCCTCATAAAATGCCACCAAGTTGTCGTAATCGGTAGCCGTTAACGCGATGCGAAATTCCAGAATAGGTGAAGCCATAATGATCTCCCTCGAAAAGAGCATAAATAAGTGTCACCTAGAAGCACATGTATCAACCATTCTTACAACAAAAAAGCCATCCGGTGGGACAGCCTTTCCAATTGAATAAACGGTATGGTCATATAGCAAAAGACAAAATATGAGAGTGTAAAAAAATCGAGCGACCTTGTATCCGTAGGGACTCAGCGTGCTGCGTCCACAAACACATTCTTCTCGCAGGGAGGAGGCGTGACTCCTCCGCGCTTCAATTATTCTCGACGTATTCACGAACCAAATAGCTTGTCAAAGAGGCTTTACACGCCGACCACCTGATTCACCAATATCAGGTTCAAATTACGTCTGAGATGTGGTGCTTCCCATTCAAAAATAAGCATCTTACCGATCTTGCTCCCCCGCATCCCCATCGCCTTCGCGCGCTCATCCTCAAGCGGCAGCGAGTATTCACGCACGCGCCGCAGGCCATCCTCCAGTGTCGGCACAATTTTCTGTACCCCCGCCACCCAGATTACATTCGGGCTGGTGAAGGCGTAGGATGGTATCTGGCTGCCGCTGTGGCTGGCGATCACCAGTTCGCCAGTTTGGGTGATGGCTTGGATGCTGCCAACGTAATACGCGGCCAACGCACTTTCGGCACGCAAAATGGCTTGCCGCACCGGATCTTTTTCCGCCAGCATAGAGCCTTTTAGATTCACCCAACCATGCATGTTGGACTTGAGCAAATCTTCAAATCCGATTTCTTTGAGGGATTGTGAGGCGGCGGTCATCACGTTCGCGCCTTTGGGGATTAGCGCGAGTATCTTGTCGAGCGCTTGGGTAGTGTCATCGACAAGTTGTACGTTGATGCCGCTGGGTTCAAGGGCAGCAATCGTTTGTTGAATTTGTTCGGGGCTAGGCAGTTGGGTGTAGTCGATACTCGTCGTTACGTTCATAATGCAGTTTCTCCAGTGGGTAGACTTTTATAATGTGGGACACAATAAATTCCTTTCGCTATGAACGGTTAGAGATGATGCAGTCAGGCTGCATCGCACTTCATCATACTCCAAAATCGGTATCGTGAATGAAGCCGTACACAAACCATCCTCGGTAAATAAAAAAGGCCACCTAATAAGATGACCTTCTAAAGAGGTTATGTGCCCGCTAGTCGCCTACACACCGACCACTTGGTTTACCAGAATCAAGTTGACATTCCGCTGTAAGAACGGCGCTTCCTGCTCAAAAATCAGGATTTTCCCCAGCGCAGCCCCCGGATACCCTAACGCCTTCAACCGCGCGTCCTCTTGAGGGAGCGCATATTCACGCACCCGCCGCAGCGCCGCATCGAGTGTGGGGACGATTTTTTGTGCGCCCACGATCCACACCACATTTTGGCTGGAAAACGCATACGCCGGTATTTGGCTTCCCGTACCGCTGGCAATCACAATTTCGCCCGTCTCTGCAATCGCCTGTACACTACCCAGATAGTAGTTCGAAAGTGTACTTTGTGCCCGCAGCCGCCCTTGTTTGTCAGGGTCGCTCTCCGCCAGCATCGCCGCTTTCAAATTATTCCACGGGTGGGCATTATCAAGCAGCAAACCCTCAAAACCGATTTCGCGCAGCGTTTGCGAACCACCGGTCATCACGTCAGCCTTCGCCGGAATAATTTGCTGCACTTTTTCCAACGCTTGTAACGGCGTATCTACAAGCTGTATTTTGATTCCCCGCGCTTCCACCGCGGCCTTCGCCCGTTGAATTTGCTCTGCTGTTGCAAGGTCGCTGTAGCTGACTGTTGTTGCGTAACTCATGATATTGACAGCATCCACCCTACCCTCGTAAGGCGAATGCACTGCTCCTCTTTATGTTGATTTGATCGATGATGGAAAAACTACGCCGCACCGAAAGGTACAGCCACAAACCGCCCGTAAGCCACAAACGCTGCCAATGCCAGCAGCACCAGATTAACAACCGTCACTGACGTTTCACCGCGCCGAATATGCGTGATAATCGCACCGATCATCGTCAGCACCAGACCAACCCCCGCTAATGGCGTCAGCACCGGCAGGATACCCGTCAGCCACGGCAAAATGAGGCCAATCCCCGCCAGCAGTTCCAGTACGCCGATCACTTTAACGGTACTAGGAGAAAAATCCTCCACCCATTTCAGATTCGTCTGAAGTTTTTCTTTTGGCTGCGTCGACTTCATAAATCCTGCGCCGATAAACACAATCCCCAACAGCACTTGTACAACCCACAATGCCACATTCATGCTCATACCCTCTTATGGTAAATCCCTAAAACACAGTTGTTGACTAAACCACAACTGTTGCTTATCATAAAAAGTTAGGGGAAACAAAACAACCAACAAAAACGAAATGCTGTTGTTTAAGCAACGAAAAAGGAAATCTGTTGTCAAAAAAAACGGAAAACGAAAATGACCCACGCAGCAAACGCACGCGCCGTTTGCTTCAAGATTCGTTAAGCCAGCTTATGCACACCAAAAAATTTGATGAAATCAGCGTGCAGGACATCACCAACGTGGCCGAGGTCAACCGCGCCACCTTCTATGCGCACTATGACGACAAGTATGACCTCCTAAACGCCCGTATCCGCAGCACATTTCAAAACTTGCTCGACGAAAAGCTGCCAGAAAAACCGCTGTTCACGCTCGAAAATCTGTGTATTTTGAGCGAAACAGCGCATGGTTATCTCGCCGCCTTCGCTGGTCATTGTGCAGTCGCATCAATCAAAGGCGACAACGGCCTGATGGTTCAGCAGGTACACCATCAGATGAATGATGTTCTGTTAGATTGGCTGCGTCACAGCCCCATCCCCCTACCAGCCTCTCCATCAATCGAGGTTGTGGCAATCACCATCAGTTGGGCGATGTTCGGTTCGATTTTGGAAGGCTCATGGCATGGTCGAAAACTCTCATCGGGCAACTTAACCACACAGGTGCTCAACCTGCTCGAACCCGGCCTCCGTGCCTATCTCGTCGCCGAAGCCGTCCGCTAACCACCAACCGAAACCATATCTGTAGGGGCACACGGCTGTGTGCCCTCTCCACCAACCACAAACCTATCGCATACTTGTAGGGACGCAGCATGAGCGTCTGCAACACCTACCCCAAATAACTTCTCTCGTAGGGAATGGTCTTAGACCATTCCGCATTAGCCAACGACTTAACCTTAAAGACCATAGAAATTTCTGTGTAGGGAGGAGGCGTACCTCCTCCGCGCTACGCTCCACAAACCTACTCATTGTAAAAAGGATTTTTAACCTGCACGATTGACTCCCCTCTCTGCAGCTCTGCGGTTCATCTATATTTCTGTTTATCTTGTCTACCCCTACAAAACCAACTCCCACATCTCACTCACCAGATCTTTCCCGAAACCGTGATACGCTTCGGCCTCCACCAACTGGAATCCGGCGGATTGGTAAATGCCCCGTGCTGCCACCAGCACATCATTCGTCCACAGCGTCATCTTTTTGTAGCCCATCTGCCGCGCGAACCGGATGCACTCGTTCACCAGCCGCTTACCGATCCCCAAGCCCCGCGCCTTTGGGTCAACGATCAGCATCCGCAATTTAGCAACCTCGTCCGACTTTTTAACCACAAACACCGAGCCTACAATCTCGCCGTTCATCTCCGCCATCCAGCAGCGTTCGCGCTTGTGGTCATAATGCTGGATGAACTCTGCCACAATACCCGCCACCAAACCCTCGAATGTTTCATCCCAGCCGTACTCGGTGTTGTACAGCACCCCGTGCTTCTGCACCACCCACCCCATATCCCCCGGTTGGTGCGGTCGCAGCAAATACGGCACCGAATGTTCCGGCGCGATGCCCAACAGCGTTTGAATCGTCTGCATCGCCTCACCCAACCGTGTTTGGTCAGCCTCCGAAAGCGTATCAAGCATCGTCCCAATCGCGTTGCGTGAACGGCTGTTGAGGGTCGCAAACGCCGCCTGCCCTGCTTCCGTCAGGCTCAGCACCGTTTGCCTGCCATCCGTTTTTGAAGGCTGCTTGTCAATCAACCCTTTTTTGCTAAAGTCCCGCACGATACGGCTCATATATCCCGCGTCGAGCTTCAACTCTGCTGCCAGTTCTGCTGCCGTCGTCTGCTCATGGTGCGCCATTTCGTAGATAATCCGCGCCTCGGTCAGCGAATACGGCGTTTGCAAATGCCCTTCTTCCAAAACCCCGATCTGTCGCGTATAAAAGCGGTTGAACCGCCGAACCGCCTCGATCTGTGCAGCCCTATCATGTGATGACATCGCTTGAAATCCTTTTGCCCTCAAAAATTTATCCCTTACACCATAAAGGTTTGAAAATTCGAACCATCAAAACAGAACTTTAGTGCTATACTGCAATTGATAGTGGTCACATGGTAAGTGATGAGGTTTTGGGCGATCACAAACATAACCACGTTTGTAGGGACGCGATAATGATGTTTTATTATTAAAAACAGCGTATGCCTTCCCTCTCTCGTTTGCGGGGGAGGTGTCGCGTTAGCGACGGAGGGGGTTCATATTCTGTGTTATTTTGTAAAACTTCCTCATCGCGTCCGCACCACCGAACCACACCCATCACCCCGTAACTTATCTCTGTTCTTAATCTTGGCGGTTAAAATCGCTTGTCTTTTCTGCTTTTCCTTGCTTTTCTCTGTGTTCTTTGTGGTAAAAATGCATTGGTTTGGGGCTCGCTGATTGGCAATCTTGGCGGCGGCACACTTTTTGCCAAAATTGCAGCATCTACAGCCGAGCGTTCCGCCGAATCTGCTAGAAAAACTCGTTATTTCGCCACGATTTTCGCCAATTTCACCAATGGTTATCCATAATCAGAATAGGTGAATTGATTGCTTATGTCAACTAATATTGATGTTTAAAGCAATTATATAAGTATCCAAATTGCGTGGTAAAAACCCCTGCCCTATGCTAATGTAGACATTGATATAACAGGATATTACGCGTACTTCAGGGATAAAAATGGGCAATCAAGAAGCATTTTTGCAGGTCATCCAATCTGGCTATTCGACGCAAGGCGAGTCAATCACCCTCGGCGTTTCCATGTTAGACGGTGCGCCAGTCATCGGCGCGTTAGTTAAAGTCCCGCTCTCCACCCTGAACCGTCACGGGCTGGTCGCGGGTGCAACCGGCACCGGCAAGACCAAAACTCTCCAGCGCCTCGCCGAAAGCCTCTCCGCCAACGGGGTTCCCGTGCTCATTATGGACATCAAAGGGGACATCAGCGGTATCTCGCAGATAGGTACACCCGCCCCCAAAATTGATGAACGCCAGCAAAAAATCGGTGTGCCGTGGAGTGCCAAGCAGTTCCCCACCGAGTTCCTCACTCTGTCCGGCACCAACGGTGTTCAACTTCGCGCAACTGTCTCCGAGTTCGGCCCTGTGCTGTTCAGTAAAATCCTTGAATTGAATGATACTCAGGAAAGCGTTGTCGCCCTCATCTTCAAATACTGTGACGATAAACAGCTTCCCCTGCTCGACCTCAAGGACTTCAAAAAGACCCTCCAATTCCTGACCAACGAAGGCCGTGAGGAAATCGAAAAAGACTACGGTGCAATCAGCCCCGCCTCCACCAGCGCCATCATGCGCAAAGTCATCGAGCTTGAGCAGCAGGGCGCGGAGCAGTTCTTTGGCGAAACTTCATTCGATGTCGAAGATCTCTGCCGTACCGATAGTAACGGCTATGGTTACATCAATGTCCTTCGCCTCGCGGATTTACAGAGCAAGCCCAAACTCTTTTCGACCTTCATGCTCTGCCTGATGGCTGAAATCTACGAGAAGTTCCCCGAAGAAGGCGACATCGAAAAGCCCAAATTGGTGTTCATCATCGACGAAGCCCACCTCATCTTTAACGAAGCCTCCAAAGCCCTGCTCGGTCAAATCGAAACCATCATCAAGCTCATCCGCTCCAAAGGCGTGGGTATCTACTTCTGCACCCAGAATCCGATGGACATCCCTTCGCCCATCCTTGCCCAGCTTGGCCTAAAAATTCAACATGCTCTCCGTGCCTTCACCGCCAACGACCGCAAGGCCATCAAACTCGCCGCCGAAAATTACCCGCTGACCGACTTCTACGATGTCGAGAATATGCTGACGCAGTTGGGTACTGGCGAAGCTTTCATCAGCGTCCTGAGCGAAAAAGGCATCCCAACCCCGCTGGCACACACCATGCTTTGTGCCCCCGAATCCCGCATGGACACCATCACCGATGGCGAACTACTGGACTCGGTCAACCGTTCCGCCATCAAAACCAAATACAACGCCGTAATTGACCGCGACAGCGCCTACGAAATGCTCACCAAAAAACTGGAAAGTGCCGCTCAGGCCGAAGCCGACGCGAAAGAGGAAAAGAAGGCCGCCAAACAGCGCAAAGAAGACCCGTCCCTCATCGAACAGATCGGCAAGAGCAGTGTTGCCCGTCAGGTCGGTCGCACCCTCACCCGCGAACTCACACGCGGCTTCCTCGGCATACTCGGCATCAAAAGCCGCTAATACGCCCTACAAACCTCACTTCGTCGGGCGCATCAATATTGGTGCGCCCTTTTTGGATAGATATGACCAAACACGCGGTATTCCGGCAAACTTATGGCCCGTGGGCGCTGGTCACAGGTGGCAGCGCGGGCATCGGTGCGTCCTTCGCGTGGATACTCGCCGAACGCGGCCTGAACCTCGTGCTGGTTGCCCGTAACCGTGAACGCCTCGAACAAAAAGCCGCCGAGATTCAAACCCAGCATCCTACCATCCAAATCATCACCCACGCCCTTGACCTCAGCCTGCCCGATAGCATCACCACCCTCATTCATGCCACCACCGAACTCGAAATTGGGCTGGTGATTGCCAACGCCGCCGTCGAAACCAACGGTGCCTTCCTACGAAATACTTTCGACGATGAACAGCGCCTCATCGCCCTCAACATCACCGCCCCTGCCCACCTCGCCCACCACTATGGGCAGTCGATGCGCGATCGCAGGCAGGGTGGCATCCTGTTTGTAGCCAGCATCGCCGCCTACGGCCCACTGCCCTACCTCGCCAACTACGCCGCCTCTAAAGCCTATCTCCTAAGCCTCGGTGAAGCCCTGCATTACGAATTCAAACCCTATAGTGTCGATGTGCTGGTGCTATCCCCCGGCCTCACCGATACGGACATGGCGGGGCAAAGCGAGATCAACTGGTCGCAGCTTTATGCCCCCTATATGGATGCCGACACCACCGCTCTCGCCGGTATCCGCGCCCTCGGTAAAAAGTCGAGCGTCATCCCCGGTACGACTAATTTTCTCGTCGCCTTCGTCCGCAAATATCTGCTCACACGCAGCCTCAATATCATCCTGTTCGGTCACCTGCTCCGTCGTGCCATCATGCCCAATCGGTTATGAATGGCACGCCTTCACTGGCCGCCCATAGCAAAAACCCTCAGCGTAAGTTATCCTCATTTTTACAGGAGTGAAACTGATGACAACTTTAACCAATACACCCGCTTGGACTCAACTCGAAAAACACAATCAAACGATCAACAGCGTACAAATGCGAGACCTATTCGCCGCTGAACCCGACCGTTTTGACCGCTTTTCCCGACACCTCGACGACATCCTATTCGACTTCTCTAAGAACCGTATCACGGACGAAACCCTAAAACTGCTGCTCGACCTCGCCCGAGAAGCTAAACTCGGCGAAAAAATCGAAGCCATGTTCACGGGCGAAAAGATCAACCGCACCGAAAACCGCGCCGTTCTGCACACCGCCCTGCGTAACCGCTCCAACACGCCCATCCTTGTCGATGGTGTGGATGTGATGCCCGAAGTCAACCGTGTGCTGGCGAAGATGCGCACCTTTAGTGAACAAGTGCGTTCCGGCGCGTGGAAAGGCTACACTGGCAAAGCCATTACCGATGTAGTCAATATTGGCATCGGTGGCTCGGACTTGGGGCCGAAGATGGTCACGCTTGCCCTCGCCCCTTACACCAAGCGCGATCTGCATTCGCACTTCGTCTCCAACGTCGATGGCACGGACATCGCCGAAACGCTGCGCGTCCTAAATCCCGAAACCACGCTGTTCCTCATCGCCTCCAAAACCTTCACCACACAGGAAACCATGACCAACGCCCACACCGCGCGTCAATGGTTCCTCGACACAGCCAAAGACGAAGCCGCCGTTGCCAAACATTTCGCCGCCCTTTCCACCAACACTGAGAAGGTCAAGGCATTCGGTATCGACCCTGAAAATATGTTTGAGTTCTGGGATTGGGTCGGCGGTCGCTACTCGCTGTGGTCAGCCATCGGCCTCTCAATCGCCCTCGCCGTCGGCATGGATAATTTCGAGGCGCTGCTGGCTGGCGCACATAAGGTTGACCAGCACTTCCGCACCACCCCCTTCGAGCATAACATTCCGGTCATCATGGGCTTACTTGGCATCTGGTATAACAACTTCTTCGGTGCCCAAACGCAAGCCATCCTCCCCTACGACCAGTATCTCTCGCGCTTTCCCGCCTACTTCCAACAGGGCGACATGGAAAGTAACGGCAAGAGCGTCACCCAATCCGGCGAGAAGATTGACTACAGCACCGGCCCTGTGATCTGGGGTGAACCGGGGACAAACGGCCAGCACGCCTTCTACCAGCTCATTCATCAGGGTACGAAACTCATCCCCTGCGACTTCCTAACCTCCGCCCAAACGCATAACGCGCTCGGCAACCACCACGAAATTCTGATCGCCAACTTCCTCGCCCAAACCGAGGCGCTGATGAAGGGTAAAACGGCTGACGAAGCCCGCGCGGAACTCATTGCCGCTGGCGATAGCACCCCATCTGATCTGCTGGTCGCCGCCAAAACCTTCGCCGGCAACAAACCGTCAAACTCGTTCCTCTACAAATCGCTCACGCCGGAAACACTTGGCGCACTCATCGCCCTCTACGAACACAAGATTTTCACACAGGGCATCATCTGGGACATCAACTCGTTCGACCAATGGGGCGTGGAACTCGGCAAGCAGTTGGCGAAGGCCATCGAACCGGAACTCAAGGGCGACCAACCCGTTTCCACCCACGATGCCTCCACCAACGGCCTCATCAACTACTACAAACAAACCCGCAGCTAACATCCACCACACAACAAAACAGGGGCGCGCCTGCCCCTGTTACGGTTTCTCTGTATTCTCTGCGCCTTTGCGTTAAATCTCTCTCCGCATTAACTCTGCGTCTCTGCGGTTAAGCTCTCCGAATTGATCTTGGCGTGCTTGGCGGTTTATCTTCTCCACATTGCTCTGTCTTCTCTGTGCCTTTGAGTCTCAGTGGTAAATGTCTTTGCGCTCTTTGCCTCTTCGCACCTTTGCGTTAATTCTCTCTCCGCATTAACTCTGCGTCTCTGCGGTTAAGCTCTCCGAATTGATCTTGGCGTTCTTGGCGACTTGGCGGTTTATCTTCTCCGTATTACTCTGTGTTCTCTGTCAGCGTTAAATGTCTTTGCGCTCTTTGCCTCTTCGCGCCTTTGCGTTAAATCTCTCGCGCATTGATCTTAGCGTTCTTGGCGATTAAATCTCTCCGTATTTCTCTGCGTTCTCCGCGCCTCTGCGGTTCAATCTTCTTCTCTTACAACGCCTCGAGATGCAGCATCGGCAGTTCCTCGCCGTTCAACGTCACCACCGTTTTCATCAGATCAGCCGTCATGCACGAATGCGAGGGCAGAATGCACACCAGCCCACCAATCTGGATGCGGTCGAAATCCTCCGGCGCGACTTGCAGAACACCGTGTTCCTGCGACACACCCATCACGTAAGTGTTTTCCAGCGGTGCGCTCCAACCGGTATCGGTCGGCAAACAAACCGCGCCATAAGTCGTTCGCCCCTTCACATCCACGAAGTTATCCTTCGACAAATGCACCCCGCCGCCGTACACCACAATCTGGCTGCGCTCGGCGTTCTTGGTCACTACGGGGCAAGCCAGCGCCACCGCCACCTCATCCGCCGTACAGGTGCTAATGTTGACCTGCATCCAATCGAAGTACACAAAGTTCCCCGGTCGCACTTCTTCGACCGCGCTCAAATCCTCAACCGTCACGCAGCTCGGCGTATCCCCCAACGACACTTCCAACCCCGTGTATCCCGCCGCTGCCAGATGGTCACGCAGGCTGTTGAAGCGCGTCACGCTCTCGTCGTACACCGCTTTAATCTCAGCGTGGTTGTGGCACTTATATGATTGCCCCGAATGTGTCAGCATCCCGCGCAAACGCATCATCGGGGACGCGCTGATCTGCTGCGCCAACCCCACCGCCTCATCATTCGCCTGCCAGTCGATGCCCGTGCGGTGGTACCCTGTGTCCACATCTAGCCAAATATCCACCGGATGCTGCAAATGGCTGCCGAGAAAACGCACCGTTTCGCGGGACTCCACAATCAGCCCTAACCGGATACGACTGGCGAGGTCATTAATCAGATCAATCTCGCGCCAGTTCGCGGGGAACGCCACCAGCACATCATCCCACCCCGCATCCCCGAAGTAGGCCGCCATCCGCAGCGACGAAGCCGCGATGCTTGTAATGCCCGCATCGCGTATCCACTCCCCCACCTTCGCCGATTGGTGTGTCTTAAAATGGGGGCGCAGCCGAACACCGCTCGCCCGTGCGTGTGCCGCCATGTTGGTGATGTTGCGTTTACAGATCGCCTCGTCTAATAGCAGCGTCGGGTGCGTAATACTTGCGTATAGTTCTTGGGTTGTCATGATTAAGTCGCTTGTCTCTAGTCAGATAAATAGTTTGACTAGAGTGTACAGAGGTTATGGTGGCCTGACAAACCACATGGTTTACACAGAGTTTTAAAGATTGTCTGGCACTCAGGTTATGAAATTGACCTCCCGTCATCAAGCTATTATCGGACTGTTGTTTTATGTGGGACTGCGCCGGTCAGAAGTCTGCAAGCTCAAGTGAAGGGATGTCGATTTTGCTAAAACACGATTGCCATCAATGCAGGCTGACCGCTTTCTGGAGTGAAATCCGGTTTGTATGTGGTATCGAACTTATGTCCATGATACGTGACGAACACTGGTACATAATCGCTCGAAAACGGCACCCCCACCAATCACACCCAGAAGATCCTGCGCTATATCGATCCCGCGCAAACGCTCGAATATGCCAAATATATCGAGATAGGAATTATCGGATAAAGTGATGATCCTACGCTGGAAGTCACTTTATCCGTTGTCTTATGAAGCCGGTTCGATTTTAATCTGGTCTATATCGCTGTAGGTCGTGCCCACATTCTTGAGCGTGATCACATGGTTACCCGGTGTCACGGCAAACGTGTACGGCTGTCGAAACAAGAAAGCGGTGCTGGTGTTGTTGATCGTCGTCAGCAGTGTCCCATCCACAAACACTTGCATCGAACCATACACCCCTGCCACATATGTCGTCCGGTACACCGTCACCTGTCCAACCGTATTGTTGATCGCAAAGCTGACCGTACCGTTCGGATCGTTTGTGAATTTGCGCGCCTCACCCAACGCATTCGCATTTGCATTCTGCGTCCACGCTCCGTTGTACATGAACCCTGCTGCGTTTTCTTGATATACCCCCACCGGCAGCGGTGCCGCAGCCCCTAGCGTAATCTGGTCTATATCGCTGTAGGTCGTGCCCACATTCTTGAGCGTGATCACATG
>JAPUDW010000398.1:33308-38418 GCA_027492915.1 Bacteroidota bacterium
ACACCGTCACCTGTCCAACCGTATTGTTGATCGCAAAGCTGACCGTACCGTTCGGGTCATTCGTATATTTCCTCGAACCGTCCAGTGCCAACGAAGTACTATTGAGTGTCCAATTTCCAGAGTAGATCAAATTAGGTTCAGTTTCTTGATACGTATTGATACTCAACGGCACAGTAGGTGCTTCTAACTTAATCTGGTCTAGATCACTGAACGTACTGCCTATATTCTTGAGCATGATCGTATGGTTGCCGGGGGTCACAGTGAACATGAATGGTTGTTGGAACTGGAAAGCAGTGCTGGTGTTGTCGATAGTGGATACCAATTTCCCATCCACAAACACTTGCATCGAACCATAGACGCCTGCGAGGTAGGTTGTGCGATAAATCGTCACCCGCCCAACCGAACTATCAATCTTAAAACTTACCGTAGCATTGGGATCACTGGTGTAAGTGCGCGATCCGGCCGCAGCAGATGATGTATTAGCCAAAGTCCATTTGCCGCTGTAGATAAGGTTTGCGTTATTGTCCTGATAGGCTACCGCTGCGGTCTTGAGAATCTCAACCGGCGGAAGCAAATCAACTTGATCGATACTACTGTAGGCATTACCCACATTTTGCAGCTCAACCTTATGATTGCCTTCGGGGATCGTAAAGGTGAATGGCACACCATATTGCAACGTCGAGCTTGTATTGTTCATTTCCGCAATAGGCGTTGGCGAGTCATCCACATAAACTTGGGTCGAACCATAAGTTGTATAAGTCGTACGGCGAAGTGAGATCTGCCCAACCGAGTCATCTACCCAGAAGGTGACCTTTCCATCAGGGTCATTGGTGTACTTAAACGTCCCACCAGCGGCTCCCGATCCCGTAAAGTCAACCCAGTTCCCACTATAAGACATAGTGAAACTGTCCTCTTGGTATTCGCCTACACTCAAGGAACTGACAACTTTGATGGTGATCGTTCCTGTAGCCGTTTGACCAAGCACATCGCTAACCTCATATTGGAGGGTGTCATAGCCTATATAACCTGTTTCGGGAAGATAAGTTAGCGAGCCATTTGTGCCGTAAAAAACACCATGAGTGGGGTCAACAATGACATCAAAAGTATACGGCGCGTTACCATCTTGAGCGGCAAGGGTAATTGGAAGCGATGTATCTGTTAAAACGACCAAACTTTGATCTTGAGTCGTTAATATATTGCCGACCGTAATCTGAACTGTCGCTGTCACAACCACGCCATTTGCGTCGGTCACCTTATAGCCGATAGCATCGCTGCCGCTGTAGCCCTGTGCAGGTGTGTAAGTGATATTGGGCATCGTAGCCGTAACCGTGCCATGCGCGGGAGGAACTTCAATGGCAAAGGTATAAGGTACACGGCCACCTACCGCATTAAGATTGAGTGTCCCCGACTTCTGATATAGGACATCCAGCGACAGGTTCGGTGCGGACAATACCGGTGCGATTACCAATGAAATTATACCGTTTGAAATAGTTCCATTGGCGTCAACAACACGGAAATTAAATGAGTCTCTGACTGAATACCCGTTTGCGGGTGTATAAGTCAGATTGGGTATTACGCCACTGAGCGTTCCATGTGTCGGGTCAGAAGTAATAGTGTAGGTGTACGGCACTGCACCATCTTGCGCACTTAGGGTAATTGCCTTGGTGGTACCATTTGCCGTATACAGCGTTTGGTTAATAGCAACTGGAGGCAAATTACTACAAGTCAAGATCGGCGCCGTCTTAAAGGGTGAATAAACGACACCCTGCCCCGTAATGATTGCGCCTGTGCCTTGCCCTATTCCACCCGGCCCACTTTCAGATCCCCACCAATTATTTTTGGCGATAATACTGCCAGATCGTAATGCATCATAAACCGAGCTGGTGTTGCGATCCATCAAACAACTGTTGTCGATATTGATTTTCTCGTTCCCGGTGATTTCAGAATAAACTTCGCTGCCCATGACAGCCCAGTTCTCGACCAGAACCGAATTGAGAATCGTGATATTGGTATATTTGACGTGAATACCCCCGCCGACCTGAGTCCCTCGATTTTGAGTGATTACGGTGTCGTCAATAGAAGCAGTACCGCACGTTAACGCGATGCCGCCGCCAGAACTACCCATATTGTTAGCAATTTCCGAGGACAGAATGGTCATATCGGCACAAGCGTTAATACCCGCACCATAGGGTCCAGTGTTGCCCGAAACAACGCTGTTTTCTAAAACAAAGATCGCATTTGGATTGAGAAAGTAAATACCACCGCCGTCATAGCTGACATTCCCGTTCGTTAGCGTCACGTCAGTGAGATACAGTGGGGCTTTACTATATATATTGCCACCACGGTCGGTATCGTAGTTTCGCCGAACAAGACGACCATTTGTGACCGTCATCTCGTATAAATCAAGTGAACCGGAAGCCACATTGAACAGACGGAAATCTGGAATATCTGCTGCACTGCTTCGCGCAATTGTTGACTGATTACCATTGATCGCGATATTGCTGGTGATTACCGGAAGTGCGCTTGGGCCTTCAGCCGTATCATTGTTCGGTTGTGTAAAGGTGTAGGTTCCAAATGGCAAATCAATCACATCATATCCGCTGCCCGCCTCACATGCATCGACCGCCATATCTGTGTTTGCGGCAGCAATCGCCTCGCCTAGCGTACAGTTGCCATTGTTGACAAAGGGTTGTTCTTGGTTAAAGCTGTTGACGTGAATGTTGGCATCTTTAATAGTAAAGGTCACGGTCGCCGTAGCAGTCGTTCCCACCGAGTCTGTCACCTGGTAGCTAAAGCTGTCTCCCCCAACATAGGTCGGGTCAGGACTATAGGTCACATCAGGAAAATCAAATGTAAGCGTCCCGTGTGTTGGGTTGGCGACAATGCTATAGGTGTAAGCGGGAACACCACCATTCGCCCCAAGTGTAATCGCTGCTTCGGTTTCACGGAAAAGCATGATCCACGATTGCGTTTTAGCGGTTAAGGGCGCCGCAGGGCAGCGTGTTGGTTTCGTCGTAGTGAAAGGCGTGTAATTGATTTTGGTACTGATGGTATCGCCGTCACCGTCGACTGCAACAGAGGGGCCAATGTTCGATCCCCACCAGTTATTAGGCATACTCAGGGTGGATGATGCGTAGTTGAACACACTCAGGTCGCCATTGTTCACAAAGCAACTGTTGGTGACACTAACATTTTGCGTCGTGTAGGTAAACAAACTGCTGCCGCTGGAACCTTCATTATTGAAGAAGGTAGAATTGGTTATCGTAACGCTGGGGTTGCCAATATAAACCAAGACTGCGCCACCCCAACTAGGCGCCTTATTCCCCTCGAAATGGCTATTGGTGATATTGACTTGATTGCCGCTGTAAGCAATGAAAACGCCGCCACCCTCATTAGCATAGTTGTTTAGCAGATTTACCGCGTTAAGTGATAGTTTAGTGTTCCCCTTCAGGGCGATACCTGCACCCTCGTTCGCGCGACCATTACTGATCGTCAGATTAAGCAAACTCAGTTCTGAGTTCGTTGTGGTGATGATGCGGAAATCCGGTGTTCCAGCGGCTGTGCTGCGGGTAATCGTCGCCCCGTTACCGTTGATTGTTAGCTTCGCCATAATGACCGGCAAACCTAATTTGTTGGTGACATCCGGCGCGCCCATTTCAAAAAAATATAGGTGCTGTTCGCAGCTAGATTGATCGTAATCGGGCTTGATTGAGAATTGGCATATTGAATTGCTGAGATAAGCCCTGCAACATCAGCTGCGGCTATATTAAGGCTGGGGATCAAAGCCAAATCGCAAATCGTCGGGCGTGTCGTTAAGCTTGGGCTGGTTGTCACGCCCGAGGCATTGACTGCCGTGCCCGAATCACCCCACCAGTTATTGGTTGCATTCACCTGATTTGGATATGTTGTACTAATAATGTTGAGTACCGATGTGCTGCCCGCATCAAGGAAGCAGTTATTCTGGAAAGATGCTGCCCCCATAGTCCAGATACTCGTCCCTCCTTGAACCGGTACGGCACGATCAAAACCGTTATTGTTAAAGAACACGCTGTTGGTGACGGTTAGGTTCGCATCGCGGCTGTAGATGGCGCCACCGCGGTTAAATGCAGCATTATTCATAAAAACGCTGTCCCGAACAATGGCGGTCGGCGTTGTGCTGCCCGATGACTCGTTGGTAATCGCGGCACCATTACCAGTCGCGTTGTTGATGAATTTTGTAGCCACAACCGTTAACTGTGAGCTGCTCAGCACCGCAGGGTTATTCGACGCAGCACTTGTCGGCAGTTGACTATTGCCAATCGTCATCCCTTGTAGCGTCAGCCTCCCATAACTGTAGAAAATGGTCATATCCGTGGAGGTTGTGCCTCTCAGGATCTTCGTTTGATCAATACCAGCGCCTTTTATCGTAATATCGCTTGTAATGAACGGCAACGCATACTTTCGACTGCCGCCGGTAGATTCGGCGAGGGCGAGAGTATACGTTCCAGCCGGCACACTGATGATATCTGTACCAGTGCTTCCCGCCGCACATCCATCAACCGCTGCATTTGAGTTTGCCGCTTTAATGGCTTCGGCTAATGTACAGTTTCCATTCGTTAGAGATGGGACTTCTTGAGCCGTTGTATTCACCACGATAGTTGCCGCCGGTGCTGCTCCTACATCAATTGTCACCGTACCAACACTCGCTGCACCTAAACTATCGGTGACCCCGAACGCAAAAGTATCTGTGCCAGAGAAAGGATAGGACGGTAGATAGGTAATATTCGGCAGCGTCCCACTGACCACGCCATTCGCAGGTTGATTGACGATGCTAAACGTATAGGGTGTCGTGCCACCACTAGCGACTAGCGTGATGTTAATAGGCGTATCAAAGTTCGTGTTTAGCGTTTGATTACTGACGACAAGGGGAGCAATACTGATGTCAATCGTACCCGTTTTAACAACTCCATCAGCATCGGTTACATCAAAAGTGAACGTATCCGTCCCGACATAATTCTCATTGGGTGTGTAGGTCAGATTGGGCGGTGTTCCACTCAGCGCACCATTTGTGGGTATAGAAATATTACTAAAAACATAATGATGGGTTTTTCCAAGAATCTATTGACTCAAT
>JAPUDW010000399.1 GCA_027492915.1 Bacteroidota bacterium
CGTCGTTTCTTATTCCAATATCATAGCGGGTTAATTCACCAAAGCCCGCGCAATCGCCACCCTCTGCTGTTTGCCGCCATAAAGTTCACTTGGCAAATGGTCAAGACGCTGGCCTAAACCAACCGACTCAAGTGCAGCTTTGGCTCGCTTTCCACGACCGGAAACTCCAGCATAAATCAATGGAAGTTCAACCTGTCGCAGTGCAGAAGTACGCTTGAGAAGATTAAAACTCTGGAACACAAAGCCTATTTTCTTATTTCGCACCCTTGCTAACGACTGTTCACTCAGCTTACTTACATCTTCGCCATCGAGAAAGTATTGACCAGAGCTAGGTTGGTCAAGACATCCCAGAATATTCATCAGCGTACTCTTGCCGCTTCCGCTCGGCCCCATAATCGACAAGAACTCGCCCTCATAAATCTTGACTGACACCCCACGCAGAGCGTGAACCTCAATTTCGCCCATACGATACATTTTGGTGATGTCTTGAATATCAATGACAACCTTGCGTTCAGTTTCCGCTGAAAGTGCTTCCAGCTTTTCGTTTTTGCGTTTCAAGAAACTGAACATCAGCTTACCTTACCTATCAATTGTTAATCGGGTTAAACGATGCGCGCGGAATTAAGACCACCTTTTGATCGACTGCCAACCCACTTACAATTTCACTTTGCGTATCGTTACGAACACCAAGCACGACAGGTATTTGAGTAAACTTGTCCGAGCTTTCTTGAACGGTAACATAAGCTTGCTGTGAAACACTATCAATACGAATGAAACGATTCGGCAAAGCAATCACATCATTCAATTGATTCACAATAATCGTAGCAGTAGTCGTCATGCCTACTCTTATCGGGGCTTCACTGGGATCTAGCGTAACGCGCACGATATAGGTCACAAGTTGGCCTGTACGAATCGGGGTCAAAGCCACTCTTGTCACAGTTGCCTGTATTTTTGTGTCGGGCAACGCATCCAACCGCAGGCTGACTGCTTGCCCGACCGCCACATTTACAATATCCGTTTCGTCGACAGCTACATCGACGTAGTATGCAGATGAATCGATAATGTTCATCGCTGCCCCTTGTGGAGGAACTTCGCCCACAACTAAATTATTCAGGGCAACCACACCAGCGATTGGGGCAACCAATACCGCCCGATTCAGCGCATTCTCCGCCTGTTTTACCCCTAGTGCAGCAATTTGAAGTTGTGTCTCTGCAATCTCAAGCTGCAAATCAGTGGCTCCATTTACTAACAGGTCAAGTTGATTCTGAGCTGCAATTAACTGAGCGTTAGCACTTGCCAGTGCGCCAATGTCAGCCGGTGTATTTTCGACACCAGCCGCATTCACATCCGCTAGTGCCACCCCATTCTGTGCTTGTGTGATCGCTGAAGTAACATTATCAGCCGGATCATAATCTGGAACGGTTACACTAAATCCTAATGCGCCAGCTTGATCTGCGGCTTGTTGGGCAGCCGCCGCCGGTAAATCACGACTTAGTTGTGCCTGCCATAATTGATTACGAGAAAGTTCAGCTTGCAGCCGAGCAATTTCAATTTGCTCAGGGTCTGCACCCAAAGATGCCGATGCCGCCTGTGACTGTGCTGAGATGACCGCAGCTTCTGCCACAGCAATATCTACATCTCGTGCAGGCCGAGTGAGGGCATCGTATGAGGATTGCTGCGCGGTCAAACCCAATTGTGCGGTCGCCAGTGCATTTTCAAGGTCAGGAGCGTCCAAACGAGCTAGTACATCACCTGCTTTAACAGATTGCCCTGCTTTAACGAGAATTTCACGTACCGGAGCACTAAAGTCAAATGTGAGTGGAAGTTGTTCCACTGGCGTGATCGAACCTGTAGCGCTCACTGTTACAACTAAATTCCCCTTAGCAATCACGAATTCATCTTCTACGGTAACAATGGGCTGTTGATTCGATATTAGGCCACCTTGAAAACTCACATAAAAGATACCAGCGCTAATCAAGACAGCTAATATTATTACAGTCGCAAAAATACGAATGGCTCTTCTCATTATATCTAGCCTCCAAATATACCGAGGCTGTCACCACCGAGATCAATAGCCAAAACATCACCGGCTACTATTCCGCCAAGAATTTCACTGGAATCTTCACCTTGTAGGCCAAGAATAACCTCAACCTCTTGCAATTTCCCATTCCTATCCACAATATTGACATATGCTTTACCGCGCTGGCGGTCAAGCCGAATGTATTCATTGGGTACGCTCAATACATTTTGTTTTTCATCCACCACAACTGCGGCCTCAGCAGTCATCCCGGATCGGATACGTGAATCATTTCTATCCAACTGAACTTCAACATCATAATTAATGATGCCGTTATCATTAGTACCAACAAGTGCAATTGACTCAATGATTGCTGGCAGTTCAACACCGGGCAGCGCATCAACTTTTACACTTGCCGCTAACGCCTCTTTCAGTTGGCGAATATCAATTTCATCCACCTGAACGACCACATGTAAAGCCGAGATGTCTGTCAGTTCAATCGCTGGTAGCGAAGGCGAAACAACCGAACCCAATTGAATGTTAACCGCCGAAATAACGCCATCGAACGGTGCAGTAAGGGACATATTTGCCAGTGACTGCGAAGCTTGGTCAACCTGAAGCTGCGCCTGCTGTACCGCAATATTGGCTTGATCAATCTGGGCTTGTGTGGGGCCAGCTTTAATGCGCTCTAATTCACGTTCTGCCTGCAAAATGCGTCCAGATGCCGCACCTAAAGCACCGCTGTTGCCGCCTTTTAATGCCTCAAGTTGCAATCTTGCAATCTCGGCATTAAAACCCGCTGCCCCAACCTGCGCATCTAAAATTTGATAGTATTGATCAACCTGACCGCCATCAGCATTTGTTCGCTCAGATTCAGCGCGCGTTTTTGCATCCAATGCTTGTTGGTAACGAAGTTCAGCCGATTGTAAATCTTCAGGAGAAACGGCGTTCTGAATGCTCAGGTAAGCCGCTTGAGCACTCCTCAGATTCGCTTCAGCAACGCGAGTTGCGCTTTCATCCACCGGTTCAGTAACATCTTGAAATTGCAATTTCGCAAGTTGAAGGTTGAGGAGCGCCCGTTCATAGGTCAGTTGTTCATCATCTTGTACTAACGCTGCCAACACATCACCAGCCATCACGCTGTCACCGGGCTGCACGTAGATATCCGCTACCCGTGCAATACGGGTAAAACTCAATGTGGCAACAGACTCAGCTTCCACTTTCCCTATACCTGTTACAAAAAGGGCTACATCGCCCGCCCTTGCCGTATAAAATCGTAAATTCTGAACAGGCTGCCGCGCATTCATAAGCTGCGCAGCACTGACGTTGAATACGCAAATCGGCAGTAAGATGACGAGAAGTGTCAAGAATATGAGAGAGCGCCTTACCGCCATTTGCAACTAAACCTCATTAGACTCGCTTTTGGAAGGCTTATAACAAGAGTGATTGATTGTTCCATTTGACTCAATTGACATATCATAGCACAATTTACATTGTAATCTTATTTAATATACGCGACCGTGAGGGGAAAGCTAATCTAGCGTTAACCCCTTAGCGATGGTATTATTAAATATGCGTTATCTTTCACAATCCATTAGTAAACGGTAAGGGAGCAGTAGCCCTTATGCCCGCAAATATTCCTGATATTGTCATTGGGCGGCTACCCGTATATCTTCGCGCCTTAACACGCCTTGAGGTTGAGGGGCAAGAAGTAACATCATCTCATGAGCTTGGTCGACGACTGGGAATAAGCTCGGCACAAATCCGCAAAGATTTGTCACATTTTGGGGGGTTTGGGAAGCAAGGCACTGGCTACCAGATCGCTTATTTGGTCGAGCAGTTACGCCAAGTATTGAAGGTTGACCAAGAATGGGAAGTAGCATTAATTGGTGCTGGCGACTTAGGTACAGCACTCTTGCACTACAAAGGCTTCTCAGATCGCGGCTTCCGTATCGCCTGTGTGTTTGATAACTCGCCTCAAAAAATTGGTAAAAAAATTGACAACCTTGATATTTATGCAATATCAGACATGCAGACTATTATCCGCGAACGCGGGATAAAAATCGCTATGATCGCGGTGCCTGCCGAAAAAGCGCAGGAAGTCGCTGATAAACTCATTGAAGCGGGTGTTCAAGCCATTCTGAACTATGCACCGATGACACTTAATGTCCCATCTGAAGTCAAAGTTCAGTACATTGATCCGGTTGTAAATATGCAGCGAATGACGTTTTACTTGACCTAGATTTGACCAATACGCCGCAAAATTGCTTGGTCTTCAAGCGCTCGTCCTGCACCAACTGCTACTGCTATCATCGGATTCTCTGCGCGGTAAACGGGGACACCTGTCTCCCGTGTCAAAAATTGATCCATACCACGCAGCAGTGCGCCGCCACCGGTCAAAACAATTCCACGGTCGATGATGTCGGATGCTAATTCGGGTGGAGTGGTACCCAAAACAGCTTTTACCACGTTTGCAATCTGCGATAGCGGTTCTTGAAGGGCTTCGACAACCTCACCTGTAGTAATGGTAACTGTACGAGGTAAACCGCTCACATTATCACGTCCCTGAATTTCCATCGACATTGTTTCACCTATATCGATGGCAGCACCAACTTGTATTTTGATCGACTCAGCACTTGGTTGGCCGATACTCAAGTTGTACTTACGGCGAACATAATTTTGTATCGCCTCATCCTGCCGCAAGCCGCCCACGCGGCCACTTTCCGCACGCACAATGTTATTCATAGTAATAACAGCGGCTTCAGTAATCCCACCACCAATGTTGATAACCATATCACCGGCAGGCGTACTAACCGGCAGACCTGCCCCAATTGCAGCCGCTAAAGGTTCCCAGATCAAAAATGCCTCACGGGCGCCAGCAGAAAGCGCAGCTTCATGCACGGCGCGCTTTTCAACGCTGGTCACGCCAAACGGCACAGTAATCATAACCGTTGGTTTAAAAAGGCGAACTCGTCCGGCAATTTTGTCGAAGAAATGCCGCAGCATAACTTCGGTTACTTCATAGTCGGCAATAACCCCGTCACGCAGCGGCCTAACGACCTGAATATCCTCATCATCGACCTTACCCAGCATTTCACGGGCAGGTTGACCGATTTCGACGATTCGTTCTTCCTCAGCCGTCAGTGCGACCAGAGAAGGCTCTTGCAGGACAATCTGCCCGTTTTCGTAAATCAGAACGTTGACGGTACCGAGGTCAACACCAAGTTGTTTTCGGAATAATCCCATAGCATTCAAACCATTTCGTTGTCAAGATTGCAGCAGGATACTATACCACAACTCGGTGTGTATAGGGGTCATTTATCAAAAAAAATAAGGCAAGTCTTGCTTGCCCTATTTCCATTCATCGCAAGAATAACGAATTAATCGTTATCTTCTTCTGACACAATTCGCAGGATTGATGTAGGACGGCTTTTGAGCTTGTTCTTGATCTTCAATGCCAATTCAGCACGGCGTAACTCAAGTGCCGCAACACGATTTTCAGCTTCTGGCACACCTTCGGCCATCATCTTAGACGCGCTTTGTCGAGCAGCTTCAATCTTCTGCTCATCAAGCGCAAATGAGGACTCAGCAAGATATGCAAGTGCGACCACTTTGTCCGGTCGAATATCGACT
>JAPUDW010000400.1 GCA_027492915.1 Bacteroidota bacterium
AAAATGGCGACTGTTCCCGCCGCCCGTTCCAGCTTAATCGTCGCTTCCGAAACTATCGAGATACCCAACCCTGCCGACACCGCCTCTTTGACCGCCGAGTTGCTGCCCAACTCCATCGCCACATTCAAGTGTAGGCCGCATTCGCGTATGGCAGTTTCAATATTCTCCCGCGTGCCGGAACCCGCTTCACGCATAATAAATGGCTCGGTGATCATTTGCTCCAGTGTTAGCCGCTTTTGTGTGACCAGTTTATGATCCGGCGGGGCGATAATCACCAAATGATCAACCCGCCACGGTGTAATCGTCAGGCTGTTAGAAGCGACTGGCCCTTCGACAAACGCCAAATCCAGAGGGGCGCTGCGCAGGCGTTCGATGATCTGGTGCGTGTTCAAAATTTCCAGTGACAGGCGCACACCCGGATATTGGCGGTGAAACTGCCCCATCAGCGGTGGCAGGAGGTAGGTGCCGATGGTTTGGCTTGCCCCCAACGCAAGGCTGCCACGCACCAACCCTTGTAGTTCTTCCAGCGCGACTTCAGCCGCATGTTCCGCCGCGAAAATGTGTAATGCATGTTGATGCAGCAGGCGACCACTTTCCGTCAGTGTGAAGGTCGGCATTGAACGGTCAACCAGTTCCATATCAAGCTGGCTTTCGAGCTGGCGAATACCTTTGGAAACGGCAGGTTGGCTGATGTAAAGCGTTTTTGCCGCGTGGCTAAAACTCTGCGTGGTAGCAACCGCAGCGAAAATACGTAGCAAATGGAGATTGAGCGCCATTGATAACTCTAGGTTATGATGAATATGAACGATATGTATTTGAATTATACGGGCGAGACCATTAATCTGATACTGTTTGCTGCTCGCCCATCACCCGATGGCACATCGACTAACCCCGTGCAGGAGTTCATACGTGTCTGTTTCACAATTATTCGTCATTGGCGTCATCGTCGTTCCCTTAGTGTTGATTATGACCAACCGTCTGCGGCTGGATGTTGCAGCCATTATGACCGCATTATCATTGGCATTAGCTCAAATCGCCGGACTCGGCGTACTCGGCAGTCCCAACTCACCGGATGACGCCATCAAAGCGCTGAGTGGTTTAGCCGAGCCGGTCACGGTGACATTGTTCAGCTTGTTCATCATCACCCGCTGCATCGACAATACCGGCCTCACCCGCTGGTTGGCGCGGCGCATCCTGCGTTTTAGCGGCCAAACCGAGTGGCGGCTGATCGGGCTGCTCACGTTGACCAGCGCATTCTTTTCCCTGTTCATGAACAACCTCGCGGCTGCGGCCTTGGTGCTGCCAACCGGCATGGATGTCTCCAAACGAACAAAGATTAAGCCGAGCAAGCTGCTCATTCCTATTGCCTACGGAAGTTGTCTCGGTGGCGCGGCAACCTACTTCACCACAGCCAACATCATCGCCAGCGATTTACTACGTGCGGCTAACCCACCTCAAGAATCGTTGAACATTCTAGCCTTCACACCTACCGGCGGTTTGGTTGCGCTGGCTGGTGTCGCCTTTCTGACGATATTCGGCAGCCGCTTGCTACCTGACCGCAGCCCGACCGAGGGACAAATCGTGGTGCGCCGTACAGGCAGTGAGCTTGAGGACACTTACCAGATTGGCGAACGCCTGTGGGAAATTCATGTACCGCCACAATCACCGCTGGTTGAGCAAACCTTGATGGAAAGTTCAATCGGTCAACGGTTGGGCTTGTCGGTGGTGGCGATCTGGCATGGCAAACAAGCGATCTTTGCGCCATCTCCCCAACAGATGATTCAGGCAGACGATACGCTGGTGGTCATTGGCCGTGAAGACCGTATTACCCAGCTCACCGACTACGGCCTCAAGATCGGACGTGAAACCAGCCTGAACAAACACGTCAGCCCAATGGGTGTTTCATTTATCGAAATGGTACTCGCGCCTCATTCACGGGCAGAGGGGCAGTCGCTTAAGGAACATGAATTCCGTCGCCAATACGGGTTTACGGCAGTGGCGCTGCAACGCGGCGAACGCAGCTACCGCACCGATGTCGCCGAGTTCAAGCTGCAACCCGGCGACTCGCTCCTTCTGGTAGGTGAGCCAAAGAATGTGCGCCTGCTGCAACGCAACCCTGACTTCTTGACGTTGGAAACTGACCCCAGCGACCAACCGCTGCGCTGGAAACGGGCAACCCTGTGTGTAACACTGACCTTCGGCGCGATTATCGCCTCGATACTGGGTTTTCCGGTGTATGTGGCGATGATGTTGGCAGCACTCACAATGATTGTAGTGGGTATGATCTCGATGGAAGAAGCCTACCGCACGATGGAATGGCAGGCGATTATCCTGATCGCAGGGATGTATCCGGTGAGTTTGGCGATGGTGAACACGGGGTTAGCGGGGGTCATCGGTGAACTGGTGGTGAACGTGGTCGCACCTTTTGGCCCACTGGGGTTGGCGGCAGGGGCTTACGTGTTTACGGCACTGGTATCACAGGTGGTAGCAGGGCAGGTTACAACGCTCATCACGGCTCCAATCCTGATTAGTGCAGCCATCAGCCTGAATACCAGCCCACAGGCGATTGCCGTGGCTTCAGCCATCGCCTGTTCCGCCGCGTTCCTGACCCCCATTTCGCATCCGGTTAACATGCTGATGATCGGCCCCGCTAACTACCGTTTTGGTGACTTCTTCCGCGCGGGATGGATACTGACAATTCTGTGCTTCGTTATGGTGGTCATCGGCATGAAAGTATTCTGGGGCTTAGGGTAATAACAAGCATCTCACGAGCATAAAAGTAAGGGTTATGCGAGGTAGGTAGTACTGCATTAAGGGTGGTGACTTGCTTTAAACCCTCAACCGCATCACCTCAGCATAAGAGCAAAAAGCTGCCGGTTTCGGCATGAAAAATGAGTTCCATTATTTTTCGTCGGCGTTAACCAACCCTGTCAAGCTACACGCAAACAAAAAGGCGAGTCGTGTAACTCGCCTTTCCGAAACTATAAATAGTTTGGCTATTCGAAGTGTCTCACTGAGCAGTGCTGCCCATGCCTTCAAGCACCTGCGACAAGTACCATACGCTTGGGCCTTCTTCCGGCTTGGCAATCATCGGCAGCTTCACGCCATCAGCAGCGAGTTCGGTGCCATCAGCGTAGTTCAGCGGCCCTTGCCACAACCAGAAGGTGCCTTCATTAGCAGAGTCAGTAGCATACTCAGCCATGCTGGCAATAAATTCATCCAGCGAAGCCTTATTTTCTTCGCTCAAAGCAGGGCCTTCAACGAAACCAACAGCCGAGGTATCAGGGTTGTTGATGTCTGTCCAATCCGGCCCATTGAAATCCCAGCTTGGGGTATATGTACCAGCGATGACGGATTCAACGATGCCCTTGTAAGAAGGCCCCCAGTTGAAGTACGGCACACCGAGGCAAACTTCCGGCCCCAGATCACAAGCGGTCTTTAGATCGTAAGGCACCGCCCACACCTGCTGGCCTTCTTTGGCGCGGGTACCCACAACCGTAATGGCTTCAGTCGTGTCGATACCGGAAATCAGCACATCTTTACCTTCGTCCAAGAATTGGGTGGAAACTTCGGTCGGGTCGAGGGTGACACCGGGGATATTGAACCAGAAGCCAATCCACACCACGTCAAACTTAAGGTCAGCGCCGCTCATACCGCGATAGTTTTCATAGCAGTACTTAGCGCCAAGATAAGCAGAGGCGGCCAAACGGTAGGTTTCGGCATTTTGCAGCGGGCCAACAAAGCCGATGCTGCCGGTTTGAGTGGTTAAGCCAGCCGCGCAGCCCGCGATCATCTTGCCCCATTCCATTTGCCCCATCGCGTTACCAACGTTGGCAGGTGCCACACCGGTGTAAACATGGTCGCCGGAAGCGTGGATGAAGGTGACATCGGGGAACTTAGCCGCGATCACATCGGTTTCGGCAGCGTAATCATCAGTGGTCATGAAAACGAGCTTCGCACCGGCGTTAATGAGCGCAGTGGCAGCGGCTTCGGTGGTGATGTCGGGGTTGCCGGCGTTGATATTTTCCAGCGGTTCAAGGAACTCCACACCCGGCACATTAGCGGCGACATATTCACCGGCTTCGTAGTGGGCTTGGCTCCAACCGCCGTCGTTCTTCGGCCCGACGAGCACCATACCAATCTTAAAAGTTTCATCTTGTGCAGCCGCCGGAATAACCGCCAGCGCCGCAAAAGCAGCAATCATTAAACAACAGAGAATCAATTTACGAGACATGCAAACACCCTCCTCAACATGGGTAAATGTTAAAGGAAGTTTATCAGGCAAGTTGATTCCAGCAAGTGGTTAAGATGTACGAAAAGCCCCAGACAGTTATCGTGCATTCCGGCGCAGGTTACTTAACTAGTGAACTCTCCAGCAGGTTCGGGGATAGGGTGTCCGTACTCTAGAGCAACCTCTAACCATCCGGTTTTAGCTTCCTCGATCATCGCATTCAGTTCTTCCCATGTTTCAGCTTGTGTTATGCAACCACGCAGTTCTTTTACTCGTGCCACATAACCGCCATCTTCAACATCGGGGATTATTTCGATGGTGTAAGGCAGACCAAGATAGTATTCGTGGGTTTTCTCAGTCATTATCATCTTCAGAGCCTATAGATCTTAAGGTAACGATTCATTTATCTGTTGAATTGCTTCATCAATCCATTCAATTCGCGTCGTTTTAGAATCTTGGAGTGCCCGCTCTTTTTCAACTTTTAGAAATTCTAACCCTTCATTGCTTCCGGTTGTTACTATTCCATCGAGTGCGACTTTCCATAAATCAGAGGTAGTCTCCTGAAAAACCTCCTTCAAAAAAGATAAACTGTTTACATTTCGGTGCTGATAGATGATCTCCACAAGCAGATCTTTCACATTTGTATTTTGCGAGTGATGATAAGCAGTGATTAAGTCTGGTATATGCGCGTCATCGGCATGTAACAACGCAAAATAAGCATCTTCGCTTTTAGTGGTGTTGAGCTGTTCAACATAATATTGAATATCTGTCACTGGCTCTCTACCTTCCATCGCAGCACGTAGCGACCCCGTGTGTTCTCGCCCGTTTGGGTATACATGATGGTGATGCCATCGACCACCAATAGATCGGCGTGACCGATGCCAACGTTGAAGCCGGTTGGCTGCAAAACAGGATTGAGCGGGTATTTTTCCCACGCGCCGTCAAGGGTGTTCCCAACCGAACGGGCGAAACCGAGGGCGAACTGCGTATCCATGCCGCGTTCCAGCACATCCGGCCCACGTATACCCTCATAGGTCATGTAATAGTGGTCGCCCACCTTCAATACTTCTGCCGAGCTAACGTAGCGAAAGTCGAAGTAAGCATCCACCGCCGAGCCAACAGTGATGTCCTGTGGGCCATATTCGGATGCGCCACTGAACAACGGGTCAGTATCGCAGCGTTGGAGACTGCCAAGGTCGCCGTAGCGGTTGCCTTTGTAGCAGCGCATATGCCCCGGTGCGGAACCCGCCGCCACGAACACATACAGCGTGTCGCCCTCGACATACAAACCCGGTGGCGCACCGACCAAGCAGCCATCAGCTTGACCACGAATATTGGGATGTGGGCCGATGGTTTCGGTGGCAGTGCAGGTGGAATAAGACATCGGCCATGTACCGCCGGGGGTCAA
>JAPUDW010000401.1 GCA_027492915.1 Bacteroidota bacterium
TCCGGTGTGAAGATAAGCCGCTGTACTGATAATCCCTCATGGCTAAACGTCGCCAGTTTTGTGCCGGTCGCTAAATCCCATAATTGAATAACACTCTGGTTGTTATCATCCGTATAGAGGCCGCCACCAACAGCCAGCCACTTTTCGTCGTGGCTGAAGGCGAAGGAGTCCACAATACTGGTACCAATAGCAAAATATCCTAGTTGCCGCACGAGTTTTCCGGTCACGGCGTCCCAGACAGCGATACCAACCGCAAATGGCGCGTTTTGGATGAGGGATGTTGCCAGCAATTTCCCGTTGTCGCTAAAAGTCGGGTTAATACGCCGAAAGACAAAACCTTGTGGTTGATAAGATTCAAACCGAACTTCGCCTGTTTTGATGTTCGTCAGGCTAAGAATGCTCTCACCACGGCTGACAGCAAACCACTGTGCATCGGGGCTAAGGTTCCAATCGCTGAAAGTCGAGCCGGGGTAAAGTCCATCAAAGTGTTGCAGCGTTTCGCCCGTAATTAAGTTCAGGAAACTGAGTGAGCCGCTCCAATTATCGAAGCTTGCAATCGGTTCCTCATTATCAAAGTAGACGTATGGCGTATAACCGCCGGCATTCAATAGACTCATCACCTTTTTGGTGCCTGTGTCGAGTTGCCAGATCTCATTGCTTGAACTGGATGTCACAATCAGTGTTTTGTTATCGGTGCTGAGTGCAAATTGGCGTGGTGGTGTTCCACTGTTGGTCACGCCGCTGTCTAACCGCAGCGTTTCTCGCAGCAGGTGTACGTTTTTGGGGGTAATTTGTAGGTTGGGCGTGACATTCCGCGTGATTAAAACCAGTAAGAGTAGGGTGAAACTGCCAAACAAAATAAAGATCGGAATGACTGCCGGACGTGTTGTGGATTGGTCATTGTTCATTGATCCTCATTTCACATCATACTTCCAAATCGAGTTTATTCCGTTGTGTGACCAAGCACTCAACGATTAGCCTACGAATCAGAAGTGGGATTTAGCGACGTAGGCGATCAATGGGAAGTTGTGATTAGTCTAAAAGCCAAATGCGGGCGAGCAGGGCTTTTGCAGCAGAAGGATCATCATAATACTCGCCAAGTGATTTCAGCATTTCGAGGTGTGGCATGGCATCGTGGTGAATAGCGACAATCTGTTCGTAGGCGTCCAGCAAACTGATGCCTTCTTCCTCGTGCAGCACTGCCATCGCGACGGTCACCGAGCGGCTGATGCCCGCGCCACAGCCGATTGCTACTTTATGACCGGCAGCTTTTTGCTCACGGGCAAATGCAATCGCTGTCCGCAGTTTATCTAGTGGAAAAGGCACACCATCGTTGACATCCACATAAAGCGATTGAATGCCGGGGTGCTGAACGGGGGTAGCAAGTTGCAGAATTGCCCCAATATTGTAGGCATACATGGTGGTGCGGATACTGGTTTCTCGTGCCGAGCCAATCGTTAACCACGCGCGTATGAGGTGCATGAGCTTTTTCCTGATGCGGCTGTGTGGCAGGAAGCGAACCTACCACACAGATCGGGTGCGATTACGGGCCGCAGTTAGGCAAGGTCGGGCTGGTTTCTTCAGGCCGCGCCCGTAGTGTTACCGGCACTTCGAAGGTTTCGTCACCGCGCACGATCATCATATTGATGGTTTCACCCGGTTGGGTGTTGGTCACCAGATAGGACATCAACCCGTCCATATCTTTCACGTAATTGCCATCAATGGCGATGATGATGTCGCCGCCCGCGCATACTGTGAAGTCACGTACTGTGGTTGGACGGTCGCCACCTTGCAACCCCGCCTCGGAAGCCGGCGAGTTCGGGGTAACTTCGTCGATCAGCACGCCTTGCGTAACGGGGAGTTTTAGCGGTTCAGCCAATGCAGCCACACCGAGGCCATCTTCGGCGGAACGGGTGCTGATGCCCAGCCATGAATATTCGACTTTGCCCTTAGTGATCAATTCCGGTACGATGCGGGTGATGGTTTTGGCGGGTACCGCGAACCCGACCCCTTGAAATACACCGCTGTCGCTGCGGATGGCAGTATTGATGCCGATGACCTCACCATGCGAATTGAGCAGGGGGCCGCCGCTGTTGCCGGGGTTAATCTGGGTGTCAACCTGAATGATCGACGGGTTGTTGAAGTTTGGGGTCACGGTATTGCTGATCATTTCGGCGGATGGAAGCTGCCGACCAAGACCGCTGACGATGCCGACCGTCATTGAACTGGCAAGGCCGAAAGGATTACCAATGGCAATCGCCCGTTCGCCCACTTTAATTAAATCCGAATCGGCGAAGATAACCGGCACTAACCGCGCGGCGTTTGCTTTGACCTTGAGTACAGCAATATCGCTAAACAGGTCGACACCGACGACTTCGGCTTCTGCCACGTAACCATCATAAAAGGTTACGTTTACGCTGCGGGTATCAACAGCGACGTGCGCGTTCGTGATAATATGGCCGGAGGTGTCGTAGATAAAGCCGGAACCGCGGGCTGAGTCTTCAAAGCCGGATTCGGTGGCTTTTACAACGACTTCGACATTCACCACTGAAGGGACAACCCGTTCGTAGATGTTCGTGAGCAGCACATATTCAGCATCCGCCGCATCAATAATGGACTGCGGTACTGCGGTTGGCTGTAATTCAGAATCGCTGCGTGCCGCGATGTTCAGGGGTAAGTCGGCAATGGGTGTCGAGGCGCTGGCCTGTGGTGGTGGCGCATCTGGCGATATTAAACTGCAAGCCGACATGAACAACCCTGCGGTGATGAGAAGCGCTTGTTTTTTAAATTTCACAATCATTCCTGTCCTGTCTTTCAGTCTAGTTATTATACAGGTAGTTTGAATCACAGGCGATTGCGCACCGCTGTTAAAGCACTAACTCACACATGGTTCTTAGCGTATCCACATCATAGATGCCGAGGTTGAGGGTTGTAATGGGGCTGCTGCGCCATAAGCTCAGGCGATCTTTGATACGGGCTTTCGACCCGCACAGCGCTACTGCATCTACCAGTTCATTCGGTATTGCGCTGACCGCCCCCGCTTTGTCTCCCGACAGATATAACTCTTGGATTTTAGCAGCGGCTTCTTCAAACCCGTAGCGCACCGCTAAGTCGTTGTAGAAGTTGCGACCTTTCGCACCCATGCCACCGATATAGAGCGCTAACCCCGGTTTGAGGGCGTTCCAGCAAACTTCTACGTTGTCATCCATCATCACTTGTACAGTCGGGGCGATGTCGAAATCAGCTAATGATTTGCCGTTACCGGCTGCCGCGAATCCGGCTTCGATTTGTGGTTTGTAGACGCTGTCGTAATGTTCTGGTGAGAAGAAAATCGGAAGCCAACCGTCGGCGATTTCAGCGCATAGCTGCACATTCTTGGGGCCGATTGCTGCGAGATAAATCGGCATATCGGCTCGCCCATGCAAGATGCTTTTGAGCGGTTTGCCGAGGCCAGTTGCATCGGTGCCTTGATAGGGGATTTGATAATATTCGCCGTCGTGTACCAGCGGCTTTTCGCGTTTGAGGATGTCGCGGATGATCTGCACATATTCGCGGGTTTTGGCAAGCGGCTTACCATAGGATACCCCGTGCCAGCCTTCAACCACCTGCGGGCCGGACAGCCCCAAGCCGAGCAAGAAACGCCCACCGGAAAGCTGGTCGAGCGTCATAGCGGTCATTGCAGTGTTCGCAGGCGTGCGGGCGGGCATTTGCATAATGGCCGTGCCGAGGTGGATGCGCTCGGTTTGTGCGCCGATCCATGCCAGCGGTGTTACTGCGTCCGAGCCGTAAGCTTCGGCTGTCCACACCGCGTACACCCCCAGCCGATCAGCCTCGCGGATGACATCCATCGGTAGTTCGATCTTCGCACCGGAGTAGCCCGCCATTAATCCTAGCCGCATCGTAATAAGTCCTTTGTTAAATAGTTTGGTCAATCTATCGGAGGTATAACGTCAGGTCTGCTCAACTCTCCGAACGTATAATTTCACCCATTAAACAGATTAGGTTGTTCGAGTAACAATGGGCAATATTCAGCGTCATATATTCATTTGTTTCATTAGCTTTTTACTACTCCACATACAAATAGTATCCTCACAAGCTGATGAAGTGCCAATATATTTCTTGACTTTCAATGATAGCACCCAACAATCAGAAATATGGGAATATCCAATTGGAGCAGACGAAGCCAAACGTATTTTGGTTTTGGAACGAAACACGCTGCAAATACAGGAGTCCTTTTCGACCAATGAACTAACATACCTTCGTGATTACGTAGAGGAAAATAACTATTTAGAGCAAGGATGGGCTGAAGCTAATCCACCAAAGCGTTATGCAAACGGTATTTGGCGTTTTGATAACACCCATTTACTTGTTCGAATGGTCAATGAAGTACAAGATGCCTATGCTCGGATGGGCAGCGCCATTCGAGGGCTTTTCGGCTATTACGAGTTTTTGTTGGTTGATTTAGGCGATGTACCCAACGTAACGAGCTTCATCAAAATTGATTACCACGATCAAGCCAACAAGGATTGGGGATCATTTAATCTAACCGATGTTGTTTCGGTAGAACCGTTACTTAATCCACATCAATCCAATGTTGTATTTTCGATTATGTCGCGGACGGATTTTCGCTGCTGGTTGACCTGTTCCAGCGTTTTAGTCATGGATTATTCTGAGTCGTCGTCCAAGATGACCCGTGTACCGTTAGCGTCTAAGCCGGTTTGGTCACCGGATGGTCAACACCTTATTTACTTGCAGGCACAATGTAATACCGAATTCAACGGGTGCGGAATAAACCTCGAAGTTATGCCGATGAATAATGGAAGCCGTCAAATCGTTCCTGGTTGGAAATATGACGATTATCGTGGTTGGATGGAAACCGGCTCCCTATTTACATTTGAATGGCTGGATAATATCAATGTTTTCTATCGCATATTTCCACCGCGCTATGAGGGTGACTACGTGATATTTTCTTTCAAAACCTATAATTTGGATACTGAAACAACAGCCGATTTTCCGTCAGAACGCATGGATGACTATTCTGTTATAGCGGAGAAGGTGAATGATACATACGTATTTAACCCAGCAGCCTCTTTTGACAGCTATTTAACCCCTGTCATTTTAGAAAACGGGGGGCGGAAGTTCGTCGGTGGTTTTTATCCGATTTATAACCCCCGCTTTCCTGACCGGATGATTTTTAGAGACAATAACTCGTCTCAAATAGTCCTCTACGAAAGTGGCAATAATCAGACTGTGATCGACTTAAGCAGCATCATGCCACATAGGGAATGGGTCGCTGCTATAGCACCGTAATCACCCCCCGGCCAGCCGCGCGACCAACGCCCGTTCTTCCGCGCCAAACCACGGTGCGGTGATGGCTGCGTTTTCGCTCATGCGGGTGGGTTTAGATGTGGCGGGAATGGCGATGTGGCAGCGGGTATCGCTGAGAACCCACTTGAGCAGCGCTTGTGCCCATGTATTCACGCCGAAGGGTTTCAACGGTTCGAGGTCGCTTTCGGACGGTGGGTTACGCATGAGGCCACCTTCGCTAAAGGGGCGCATGACCAGTACGCCGAGGTTCAGTTCGGCTGCTAATGGCAAGATCGTTTTCTCGACTTC
>JAPUDW010000402.1 GCA_027492915.1 Bacteroidota bacterium
AGTACGGTAGCGTCTATCCAATCATTATTATCTGGTGGCAAAGCAGTTAGGAAAGGATTAGGAGAATGTCGATCTATGGCTATCTCGGCTGCCGTGAATGTCGTAAGGTAGTTTATCTGGGGAAGATAATTTATGATAATAATCACAAGCCCTATTATTTTTCTATGGGATCTAGAGTCACAAGTCACGATACCGAAACAGTACGAGCGATTTTTAAGATGCTTACCGAATGTGTTGGTCATGATATCCGAGTTATAGATGAAGGTGACCCACAAATGGATGATTTTGATGAATATCTATATATTGGGATTGCGGGTCCAAATGGTATTTCGTTTGAAGATTATCTACGCGATTGGCCGGGGTAAAAGTTGAGTATGAATGAGAAAGGGCACCTCTGAATGGGTAGCCCTTTTATATTGAAGTGGATAGAAGGCTTACAGCGAAACGATACGGGCTGCGACTTTGAACTGTTTGGGGAAGCTGGGCAGGAAGTCGATGAGTTCTTTGTACTTGCCTTCTTCATAGGCTGCCAGATAGCGACGCAGGACGCTAATCATCCCCGGCAGCGAAGTCATGCCGTGCATCTTGCGTTCCATCAGCACATATGCGTTGATTTCAGCTTTGCTCAGGTGCTTCTCCATGTAGAGCGCAGAGATCGCCGCGACGAATAACACCGTAAACTGCTCCTGCCACGTTGGGTAGCGGGCGCGGAACTGCTCACTGACGGGCAGCGGCGTGGTGATGACGGTTGCCAATGCTTCAGCGTGGGTGCGTAGGTAGGCGTGTACCAGCAGCTTGCCGTACTGTTGCAGCGCGGTACGGTAGATATAACCGGGGTCTTCGTCGTAAGGCCACGGTGGGCTGTCTCCCCATGCCAGACGTGGCGGGGCGATGCACACCAACTCATTTTCGGCACGAACAGCGAGATCAACATCGGTCGGGTAGGAGATGTTAGGGATAAAGATTAGGTTTTCTGGCACATCGCCAAAGAAGGTCTTGAGCATGGGCTTGAAGGCCACATCCTTAAACATCTTCTGCGATTCGTGTAAGCTTGCCTGCCACACCACATCCTCATTTTGCCACCATGTTGCCAGGCGGCTTTGCGTATAAAAGTCTTTAAGCTGTTCGTTCCATCGCGGTGGCACCCAAACGGGAAGCGGGGACATTTCCAGTTCCGGCCACTTGACTTGTAAGGCGAAGGTGAAAAAAGCCTCTAACGGCGCATTTTGGTCGAGCAAGCCTTGCATAGCCTGTACCGCAGGGTGGTTCTTGACGACTTCCAAGAACTTGCGCGTCGAGCGGGCGTGCAAATGTGTGCCGTGCGGTTTTTTCGCCTGTGACTTCAACGGCCAGTCGGTCGCTGCTAGCACAGCCGACATTAACCTTACACGGTCATCTAATCGAACAGTTACATCCAACGGTGTGGTCATGCCTAAACCTGATTATGAAGGGGAATAAGTTCTCATTGTAATTGTAGAGGGCAAAAGCGCTGGCGGCAAGAACAGGCATCTTAATGGTTACAAATTTGTTTTTATTAGCCGATAAGGCGAATTGGTTTCAATAATTGTCCATTTGGTTCTTGACAAATTTTTAGGTGAGACTAAAATTACATCTATATCGACATAACTCACTGTTTTGTGAGTGTTAAATAGAAGTGAGACATAGGTGCCTCAATGATGCAAAAACGGTTTTTCGTAGTGCTTTTTCTAACCATCTTTACCATTGGTTCTAGTGCTTATGCACAGGAGGCGACTCCTGAAGCCACCGCAGAAGTGACTCTCCCATGTCCGGCGGGCGGTTCACCGGATGCGGTTCCGGCGGAGGGTGCGCTAAAAGTGCTGACCTCTTTCACAACGATTGCGGATATGGCGCGTAACGTATCCTGTGGTCTGCTGGATGTGCAGTCCATCACCAAGCCGGGGACAGAAATTCACGGGTATGAACCGACTCCAAGTGACCTTGTTAAGACCCAGAATGCAAACCTCGTGTTGTTTAACGGCCTCGGTTTGGAACGCTGGTTTGAGAAGTTTATGGGCAGTGTGCAAAATGTCCCCAGTGTGAACCTCACCGACGGTATCGAACTGGTTCCGATTGCCGAAGGTGAATATCAGGATCGCCCGAACCCCCATGCGTGGATGTCGCCACAGAACGCCCTGATTTACACCGAAAATATTCGTAAGGCTTTTATTGAACTCGACCCTGCCAACGAAGCGGCATATACAGCGAACGCTGCCGCCTACAGCGCAGAAATTCAAGAAATTAACGAGTTTTTGAAAACCAATCTCGATCAAGTTCCGGCTGAACAACGGTTTCTGGTGAGCTGCGAAGGCGCGTTCTCGTACTTGATCCGTGACTACGGGATGCAAGAACTGTACATGTGGCCGATTAATGCCGACCAAACGGGTACGCCCAAGCAAGTCGCCAAAGTCATTGACGGTGTTCAGGATAACGCAATTCCAGTTGTGTTCTGCGAAAGCACCGTGAATCAGGGGCCGATGCAGGAAGTTGCCAACCAAACCGGCGCGACCTATGGCGGTTACTTGTACGTGGATTCGCTGACGGAAGCGGACGGCGAAGCACCAACTTACCTGAAGCTCCTGCAATTTGACGCGACACGCATCGTCAATGGTCTGCTGGGTATCCAATAAATGATTGCAGCGGCACACACGCTGTTTACGGAGAGAATAACAATGAGTAACATCGGTATTCAAGTCGAAGATGTCACAGTGGATTACAGCGGGAACATCGCCCTGCGCGATGCTCATTTGAAAGTATATTCCGGCTCGATCTGCGGGTTGATCGGGGTCAACGGCAGTGGTAAATCGACCCTGTTTAAAGCCATCATGGGCTTTATCAAACCCACCAGCGGGCATGTGCTTATCGATGGGCTGCCGGTTCGGAAGGCTAAAAAGCTCGGTCATGTGGCTTACGTGCCGCAGTCGGAAGAAATCGACTGGGATTTCCCCGTGAGTGTGTGGGACGTGGTGATGATGGGGCGCTACGGTTACATGAACTTTCTGCGGATGCCGAGCGCCGAGGACAAGCGTATCGCGGCGGATGCCCTGAGCCAAGTGCAACTGCTGGAGTATAAAGACCGGCAGATCGGTGAACTTTCGGGCGGACAGAAGAAACGCGCGTTCCTCGCCCGAGCGCTGGCGCAGCAGGCAAAAATTATGCTGTTGGACGAGCCGTTTACAGGCGTGGACGCGACCACACAGGCGACGATTATCGACCTGTTGGTGAAGCAGCGCGAGATGGGGCATACCATTCTCATTTCGACCCATGACCTCGCCTCCGTTGAAACATTTTGTGACCATGTCGCGCTGGTCAACCGGACGGTGCTGGCTTACGGCCCGACGGCTGAAGTCTTTACGCCAGAGAACCTCGACCGTGCCTTTGGCGGCGTGCTGCGCCACCTGAGCATTTTTAAGAACGCTGAACAACAACCGAAATCGGCCTCAGCGAAGGCCGTTGTAAGAGAGGCTGCCGCATCATGAATTTAGATGCACTGGTGCAGTGGTTCGCGGAACCGCTGCAATACGACTTTATGATTAAAGCGCTGGCAATGAGCGCGGTGGTGGGGTTGGTGTGTGCGGTTCTCTCGTGCTATATGATCCTCAAAGGCTGGTCTCTGATGGGCGACGCGGTTTCCCACTCGGTCATGCCGGGGGTGGTGTTCTCGTACATCCTCGGTATTCCTTTTAGCATCGGCGCGTTTGTGTTTGGCCTCATATCGGTCGTCTTGATTGGCTTTGTGAAGCGGCAAACACGCTTGAAAGAGGATGCGGTTATTGGTTTGATCTTTACCGCTTTCTTCGCGCTGGGTCTCATCATGATCTCGCGGACACCGAGTACGGTTGACTTGAGCCACATCTTGTTCGGTAACGTGCTGGGCATCACCAACAGCGACATGCTTCAAACGGTGGTGATCGCGGGGATTACGATGATCGCGATACTGGGGCTGCGTAAAGACCTGATGTTGTTCTGCTTCGACGAAAATCACGCCCGTGCTATTGGCCTGAATACCACTTTCCTGTATTACGCACTGCTCTCCTTGCTGGCGCTGACGATTGTCGCGGCGCTGCAAACGGTCGGTATCATTCTGGTGATCGCAATGTTGATTACGCCGGGGGCGATTGCCTACCTGCTGACGGATCGTTTCAACCGGATGATGGTGATCGCCTCGGTGGTGAGTGTGCTCTCCTGCTTGATCGGCGCGTATGCCAGCTACCACTTAGATGCATCGACGGGCGGTTGTATCGTCGTCCTTCAAGCCATCATTTTTGGTTTCGTGTTCGTGTTTGCCCCCAAGCAGGGGTTACTGCGGCGGATGCAGGTTGCCCGCCACGAACGGCAGTTGGCGATTAGCGGCCTAGAAGGCAGCGCACACAGCCATTAGTCGATAGTTTTTAGTTATTCGTCAAAGGCGGTGGACAGTTGTTCACCGCCTTTTTGTTTTCGTGTAGCCCACTGCAAAATCACGAATAAGGCATTGATGATTTCATGATAGGATATTTAAAGTAAACGTTTTAATTTTGATAAGTATAGTCATGAGTCTAGGTTTTATGAGCAGTACAGCAACACCTGAAAAAGGTATCTACTTCCCCGGCTTGAACGGCATCCGAGCCTTAGCTGCCCTGTCGGTGGTGCTGTCACACATTGATGACTACAAGTGGCGGTTTGGATATGCGGACGGCCCAACACTACCCAAGATTTTATTAAATGGCAGCGATGCCGTGACGATGTTTTTTGTGCTGAGCGGCTTCCTGATTACCTATTTGCTGCTGAGCGAAATTCATAAGACGGGTACTGTCAATGTTAAAAAGTTTTATGTGCGTCGGGCGCTGCGTATTTGGCCGGTGTACTATTTTGTATTGTTTTTGGGGTTGGTGGGATTACCACTACTTGTAAGCGCATTCGCCTACAGCGGAAATTTTGTCCCACCAGCAACACCAACAGGGCATATATTTCTTTATATCCTGATGCTGCCCAATGTCGCTGCATTCATGGATATTCTGCTGCCGGGGATTTCACAGCTTTGGACGATTGGTATCGAGGAGCAATTTTATCTCATCTGGCCGGCGCTTTCGAAGCTGTTCGCCAAGCGAATGATTGTGGTCATTCTGGGCGTGTTTGTGGTCAAATTTGTGTTAGGTTTGTTTCTGCCGTACTTCATGTTGGACGAGAATTACTCGATTATCCTACGTACTTTGCTCGGCTACATCAAGAGCCTGCCGTTTGAGAATATGGCGATTGGGGCGTTAGGCGCATATTTGCTGTTTCATAGGCACTGGCTGCTTAAGATCATTTTTCATCCAGTGGTCGAAAAGTTGGCGTTCCTGTTTATCGTCGCCAATATTCTGGTTCTGGACTCGTCACAATTTCCCTCATTGGCGATTTATTACTGCATTCCCTATATCCTGTTTATCGTGAACGTTTCTAGCAATCCACGATCAACGGTTAAACTGGAAAATCCCCTGTTTAATTGGCTGGGGAAATTGTCTTACGGTATGTACATGTACCATCTGGTTGTGGCCTACATCGTTTTTTTGGTGTTTA
>JAPUDW010000403.1:0-13203 GCA_027492915.1 Bacteroidota bacterium
AAGCGGTGTTCACCAGCCAGAATGATCTGGGCGGGTAGTCCACGGTGGATGGAGGGGGCAGAAGCCGATGTACCGAGAAAGACGATTTCAAACATAGGTTGGTCTACAGTTATTGGTTGATGAGCTTAAAGGGTTAGTTTACAGGGTGAGGGGGAAAGTGGGTAGTTAGAAGTTGCAAGTTCTAAGGAGCAAGTTGAGAAATAGAAAACGCTAAGGACACCAAGAGGAAAAGAGAAGCCCAAGTGTCTAATGCAAAAAATAACCACCTGTTTTACAGGCAATAACAGGTAACATGAACCGTCATGAACCTGATTTATGAAGGCGCAGTTTGAAACGGCAAACCGAATTCAAACGGAAAAGAGTCGGCAGTCTACAGTTGACGGTCAACCGGAGTTATCAGTTTATAGTTTTCAGATGTCTGTTAAAGGCAAAATGCAGCAAAGGCGCACAGCCGTGCGCCCGTACACGAGTTTATGACGCTAGGGGTTTATTGCACGTTGATCTGACCGATGAACAGGCGATTACCGCGCGGGGTGTCATTGAATAACACGGGCATCCGTTGATTGTTAGTCGAGGTATAAGCGCCAATCGAGATTCCGTACATGCCGCGTGGAATGGTGCGCGGCAGCGGCACAAACGTTACCTGAATAAAAATATCACGCGCATCAAGCTGTTGAAGGGGCTGCACACCGATAGTATCGTTCTGTGCAACGGGTGCCGCAGCAGGATCAGCGAGAATGTGCGTGAATAAGCGCAAATCCGGCGGCACGACGCCATCGACACGCCAATAGGTGACAGAGGTATAAATCCCGCCAGCCGTGTAGACCTGTGCACCGTCACGCTGATAACCGAGGAAGGAGATATTGCCGCCGAAGCGCACAGGCGGCACGGCCAAACCTGCCCCGCCGACCGCATCTGGCGCATAACCAGCAGGCGCAGAAGTCGTGAAAATACCAACAGCATCCGCCAACTCATCGGATACATCGAGTATGAGTGCCGAGTCCGTTGGCAAGCCATCAACCGGTGTACCCAAATCCAGCCAACGACGCAGATACGGTTGCATCCGCGCCAGCGTTTGCGGGTCAGGCATAATCACCTGCTGCCGCGCACCGCCGTTGACGAAGATCATGCCGCTGCCACAATCGGCATAGCGCAGCGGGATTTCTTTGCGGTTGCGCATTAAGAGCATTAAATTGGTACTACTGAGTGTATCCACACTTTCGATTAAGCCTTCGGAATCACATACCACCGTCGGGATTTCGGCGGCGGTATGGTCAAGATACTGTGCCAAATGTCCAGCGCGGGCATGGTAAGCACGGTTTACGCCGGGGGTTGTCGGCCATGTGGTAAACAAATCACCAACCGTCCAACCAATGTTAAAGGCAAACAGCACGGCTGCCCCGACCACAACGACCAAACGGGCTGACCGGACAACGCTCCGGTAAATCATGTTGAGGCCGATACCAAAAAAAATGGCAATCAACGGCATAAGGGGCGTAATCGTCAAAAAGTCTGGCGTATTCACGCTAAAAACTGCCGCAGGGAGCAAAAACACGGTCGCAATCAGCAGTAAGGCATAGCGAGCTTTGCGCCACTGTGAGGCGGCGGTCAATATCCCTACTAACACCAGCAGCCCACTAACCAGATCAATCAGTGGACGACCGGGTAAATTGAAAGCGAGATTTGAATCACCAACGAACAGCAGCGCACCGATGGTGTCGGCAATAGCTTTAAAGGGCGAGTTGGCAGAAATGGTGTAGTCACCGAAGATACGCGCGGCACCGCTGAGACCGGGCAAGCGTAAAGTCGAGATAAGGTATGGCATGGTGGTAATAATCATCACCAGCAGGCTAAACAGCAGGTAACTTACATTTTGGCTCGAAAGCCGCTGCTTAGAAAACAACCGGAACGCGATGGCGATCATACTAAACAGCAGGATGAGCAAATGTACGGGGTGAATATAGAGGCCGATACCGAGCAGCACACCAAGCAGCACAAACACGGTGGTATCCGGTACAGTGGCGTGGACACCACGGTAAACGGCCAAAGTGCGTGCCAGCGTCAGCAGCATAAGCGCCACTAACAGCGGCACCACACTTTCGCGCAGCACTTGATAGCCGAGAACGATCATCCACATGTTGGTGGCAAGCAGTGCCAGCGCGGCCACACCGACCACCGGCCCAAAGAGACGCTGCGCCAGTGCATAAACCACCGCCAGCGTCAACAAACCCGCCCACATCGAAAGCAGTTTATAGCCAAACAAACCGTTGCCAAAAATGGAGGTGACCGCCGCCTGTGCAATACTGTACAAGCCTTCGCGTCCTTCGCCATTGAGATCATAAAAGACTTCAATACCACCGAGGCGCACCTGCTCGGTGATTTGAACGTCTGTAATTTCCGCGTTATTAAAGCCGATGGGCAAAGCGACTAACGAATGCGTCCGCAGAAGCGTTCCCAAAAGCAGCAGCAGCACTGCTAAAAAATATCCTACTCGACTGGACAAAACAGTCTCCTAAACGGCATTCCTAGTTAATCTATCAGCGAGTAGGGTTTCACACGCCCTACCCCGGCCCCTCATTACGTTTGAGAAAGGCTTTAAAGTCAATTTCCGAGCAGCATGATTATAACGCGGTCATCCAAGCTGTGAAGCCTAATACAGCCAGCCCCAGCAAGACGTTGATCCACGTCAGCCGCACTTCTCGCCGCCGCAGCTTCGCCCATTCTTGCGGGTCGCCCTTGCCGCGTTCAAGCAGCAGACTGGCGCGTTCAAGGGCCGGCGTCACGTTATATTGCAAGATCAACCCGCACATGACCATACCAAAAATGGCAAGGTGCTTAAAGAGCAGCAGCCGACTCCAATCGTTATCGAGCATCATCAGCCCATCGTAATGTTTGCTGGCGGTCATCTGGAAGAAACCGGTAAACACCAAGACGACGAGGCTGATATTCGTCAGCGGGACAAAACGCTTACGCAGACGGGATAGATATTCGTACAACGCAGGGTTATTCGTCAGCGCTTTTTTAGTTTCAGGCCAGACGAACACCGTTAATGTAACTAACCCACCGATCCACACGACTGTCGCGATTAAATGCGCGAACTGACTAAGTACAAGGAACCACTGTTGCAAGACCCATTGCCTCCAAACTGCCAGGATCACGTTCCGGTATCGTACGCGATCCACAATATTTTGCCATATTCGCTAGCGATAAGAACGCCTGCCCCATCCAGCCTTTGCCGATGGTCACACTCCACCAGTATTCCTCGCGGTCTTCCGTCCACGCTGGATCGGGAATATAGATGGCAGACATCAACCCCATCCACGGCTGCCAATGGTCAGCCGCGTATTTATAGGCGCGGACGAAATAATCGGCCTGCTGTTCCTCGGTTACCCTGAACCATGCATAGGTTGGGTGAATAGGGTCTTGCGTCCAGCCCATCTCAAGAATCGCCATCTGGCGGGCAGCGTCGCCGTTCTTGACCATAATACGGCGCATATCCTCTACCCGTCGGAAGGTTCCGAAGCGATGTCCCCCCTGTGCTACAGCTTCTTCGGGGCTGGTCTCTGGAGGGAAGTTATACCCCGGGGCGTTCACACCTGCCACATCTACATACTGCTGAAAGCCCGCATCGTACATTTGTTGGAAAAATGTATCATCAGGTGTGACATCTTCCGTCCATGTGCCGGTGGGCGAAAGCCCCGCCGAGATGAGAATGGCCGCCGGATCAGCCGCGCGGATAGCCTCGCTGCACGCTTTGAGCAAGCCGACGTAACCGGCAGCGTTGGGCGATTGGTTGCCCCATTCACGACCAAGATTTGGCTCATTCCAAATTTGATAGGCGGCGATACGACCTTTGTAACGGCTGGCGACCTGACCACAGAAGTTTGCCCAATCATTCAGGTTATCAGGCGGCGCGTCCACGAAGTCCACGCCCTTTTTACCCTCGACGCTGGCAATCGCCCAATCAGGAACATCACCTAAACGCGCTACAACCTTCAAGCCTTTGCCTTCCAGTTCAGTCAGCAGTTCATCCCCACGACCGAAGTGAAATTCACCCTTGAGCGGTTCGATGTCCTTCCATGCAAAGATTTGTTTGACATGGCTAAAAACCATCAGCCGCACCCAATCCATATGAAGTTGAGCCGTGCTTTTATCCCACCATAGAAAAGTCTGAATACCATACGTCAGCGAGGTAAAGGGCGGATTGGTCACTGCATCGGCGCGGTACGGGTCACGCACAATGCTGCGTTCATAGGCGACACCCAGAAGGACGAGCACGATGCTGGCGGCGATAACGATCAGCGTGAAGCCCAGAAGGCCGCGCCGGGGGTTGCGAGAAAGACTCATGTAGTTGCACTGCCTAAACCAGTGAGGCGCACCTATTTGTGCGCCCCACATCAAATAAACTTACCCCCACCCTACCCCCTCCCCCGCAAGCAAGGGAGGGAATAAATCCAGAAGATTGGGTGGTTACTCCGTGGAAGAACGTTAGATGCTGTTCGCCTGCCCTGCGTTACGGTGATGCCGCAGCGCGTTCTTGCCCCCACTTGATGATGGCATCGTAGGCGGGACGGAATTGCCAATCCTTACCGATGATCGAGTACGGCACGTTGTCGTTATCGGTCGCCCAACCGGCTTGCGGGCCGTAGTTGAAGTTCCAGATGAACGCCAACTGCACGAAGCCCCAATCTTCCATCAGGTCGAGCGCCTCGATAATATTATCGGCCTGCTCTTGCAAGGTGTTATCGTTGGCAAACTCAAAGCCCGGTGGAAATCCGCCTAAATCCTCGGTGGAAGCCCAACCGAACTCGGTGATGCACAGCTTTTGCTGCCCGTTCGCCATCGCCACTTTGTTGGCATAGGTTTGCAGGGTGCTGTAGAAGCTCCAGCTATGGTGTGGATTATCAAAGGGGCCACGGAAGGAAGCTGACGGATCAGGTGGGACGTTATCCCACGGGACATTCGGGCCGATGTTGTAACCGTTGTGGTGGACGCCCACACAGTCGGTGTAGTTCAACAAACCGGCAGCGATCAGTTGGTCAAGGTAGATATAGTCGTCCCATGCCCCAACACCATCGCTAAAGCCCGTGGGCGACAATGCGCCGCTGATGACAATCACACCGGGGTCAATCGCTTTGACGGCGGTGTAGGTATCCTTGAGCAGCGATACATAATTTTCCGCCTTGAGGCCGCGTGTGGATGACCATTCGCGGTCAATGTTTTCTTCGTTCCAAACCTCAATCGCCTGCACTTGTTGAGGATAGCGTTTTAAGATTTCGGAGACAAAGTTCACATAATCGGCATTATTAGCGGGCGGGCCATGCTTTTCGAGGTCAGCGCCCTGTTCACGCGCCCATTCCGGCGCGGTGACAATCGACATCATAATGTTGAGGCCGAAGGTGTTCTTGGAGGTCATGACCATATCAAGGATCGACCAGTCAAACTTGCCTTTTTCCGGCTCGATAATTTCCCAGCGTACTTGATGTTTGAACCACTTGAGGTTCAACTTCTGCGACACTTCACGCATCCAGTTGTCTTCATTTTGGGGATTCATGTCAAGGCTGTGCTGCACCTGAATACCGGGTTGGAAACTGGTGTTGCTGACGGGCAGCGGTGTGTTAGTCGGCCCCTGTGTGGGGGCTTCGGTGGCGGTAGCCGCCTGTGCTACGATAGCCGCTTGCGATTCCGAATCCGGTGCGCCGGTGGGCGGTAAGGTCGCTACAGATGCTTGTGTAGGCAGTGCGGTTGGGATGATGGCGACCTGCTGAACCGGTTGGCTGGTCGGCAAGGCGAAGTTGCGGTTACCCGTACTACCAAGGATACCGGTTTCGCCTAGTACCCAGAAAATCGCAAAGAAGGTACAGGCACCCATCATGAAGGTGATACCCAACCATAAAATGACGAAACCACGCAGTTGTTTGCGCATACGGGTGCGCTGCATTGATGTTTGTACACTTGCCATATCGGTTTATCCTTCGCTAGCAGCTTTATCGTTCGCCGCTGGTTATAGGGACACTGACTTGCGTTCGGCGGGGAATACCCCACCCAAACCCTCCCCCGTCGTAACAGGGGAGAGAGAAAAGTGATGATGTGTTAGCGAGCAGCAGCCATCGCATCACACGCGGGGCAGCCACCACCGGGGCGGATCATGGCGTAACCGGCCATCGGGTCAGACCCATAGTTGCTAAAGTCCACGTTCCAAACAATCATCAGCCGCACTTTGCCACTCTGCGATGAGAGTGCTGCCGCCTGTGCCAACCATGCCGACTGCTGCGCCACAGTGGTATTACCTGCCCAGCCGAAGTACGGGTCAAGGCTGCCGAAGCCTTCCGGCGTCAAGAAGCCGAGTTCGGTGAAGCACACCGGACGTTGACCGCCTGAAATCGACCAGTAGGTTTCGAGCATCGGACCAAAGTAGCGGGTGTAGTAGTTGTCACGCGGGTCGCCGCTGGTTTGCGTGGGCGATACGATACCTTCATTGTAGTGTGCGCCGAGGCAGTCCATCGACTGCAAACCGCCCGCTTCGACCAGTTGACGCACCCAGTTATCGTCATTGACGACCTTGCCGGGGAAGGCGGCTTCCGCACCGGTGGGTGCAGGCGCAGCGCTGATGACCATCACACCGCCATTGGTACCCTTGATCGCCGCATAAGCAGCATGCAGCACCTTAGCATAGTTGCCACCGCTGATCTGCCCTTCCGGCCATTCACGGTCGATGTTCGGCTCGTTCCAGACTTCAATCGCATCCGGGCCAAGGCCAGCCACACCACCCGCGAAGGAGGCAAACTGCTGAATGTAGCCATCACCACCCGCCGCGAGTTCGTTAGGGTAGCCGACGAGGCCGACCAAAATCTTAAAGCCGCGTGCTTTGGCATCATTAATTTGTCCAGCAACTGCACCGGGGGAAGTACCGGGGGAGTAGCGGAATTGAATCTTCATCCACGACATACCGGCACGACGCATCGCTCCGGCGGCGGCTTCGCTGGCGGGGTTGGTAACATGACCGCCATATTCGAAGTTACCGACGGCAATACTACCAGCACCGGGGCCAGTCGCACCGCCGGTTGAACCGGAAGGCGCTACTGATTGCTGTACCGGAGCAACCTGCTGCACCGGCGCGGGCGGTTGGGTCGGAACAGGTGTAGGCGTTGGGGTCGGCAGCGGCGTCGGCGTGAGCGTCGGCGCATACAGCGCAACCTCGACACCGGTACGCGGGCTGGAGGACTGCCCACCGACAACATCGACATTAATCGCATAATTACCATCCGGCGCGTCAATGGTCGCAACCAGCGGGTCATTCAAACCCGTGATAATTTCATCAACGGTACCGTTTGCACCCTGAATACGCCAGCGAAGGGCTAACTCGGTCGAGCCAGCGGTCGGCGGCTGTTGCAGCTTGTAATTGAGGATGGTTCCGTAGACACCATCGGCCACACCTGCGGAGAGCAAATCGCTAAATGCGACCCCCGCGAGGCCGAAGGTAAACGTGCGATCCAAACGGAAACGCAGTGCATCGGCAGTTGTCAGCCAAATACGCGAAACAGCCTGATTACTATCACCACCTAGATAATCAATAAACGGTGTTTGGCTGGTTGTATCCAAACCAGACTGCGCACGGAAACCATCGAGGCTGGCTTGAATCTGGCTGCCGGGAACGATTGACCCATCTTCCGACTTCTGTGCGTCAATCTTCACACTGCCAAGTGCTGACAGGGCATCGGCATAACCCACGGTCGTAAAGCTGCTATCGAGCTGCTTGACCGACAGCGAGGACAAGCCAATCAGAATTTCCGAACGGCTAATTTCACCCTTCGCCCAACGCAGCAGCGACTCGACCGGACGATCCATACCGGGGGCAAATGTGGTCGGGTCAAGCGGCATATCAATCTGCACGTAATGCGAAGCCGCGCCGATGACGGCCCAGTTATACCCACCGGTTTCCCATGTGCCATTGTTATTTTCAGCGGCAGGGATCACAACGCCAAGGTATAAGCCTTGCTGGCGCAGCATACTGCCGAGTTCAGTAATGAATGACGAGAATGCCTCGCGCTGTTCAGCCGGAACGTCGCGGTAATCGACAAACACACCCTTGAAGGCATTGTTAGTCGCAAAACCGGTGATCTGGGCAGCGTGCTGGCTGCGAAGCGTCGAATTACCGAGGATCGTGACAACCGTGTTGGTATCAACGGCGCGAGGGTCGGTGTAATTGCGGATGATAGGCATCACCAGATAGCCCTTGCTTGCGTCGTAACCGGGGGCAAGGCTGCCCGTCAGCTTACCATCGAGCGTCGGTGTGAGGCCGCCGGGGGCAACCACATTCGCCAGCTTACCGGCTTCGTCCGAAAGCACCTGTGTGGCATCGACTGATACCAGAACGGTCGGCTGCGTCAGGCTAACCGCGCTGAACAACGCCACCTGATCGGGCACATCGTTTACATTGGCGATCATCGTGAGCGCGCCGGAGGTGTTGATCTGCGAGGGAATGAACTGCCAGCTTGCCGACTTCGCATCCCAGCCATACATATCCAGTGAATCGGGGTTAGCACTTGCCGGAATCGTCAGATTAAGTGTTACCGTTTGCGGCTGGTTACCAGTCGTCGCAATACTGTAAACGGCACTCTGGCGCGAAAGTGTGGGGGGAACCGCAGCCAGTGCCTTCGCTACGGCCTCGCTGTCAGTGCTGGTAGCGTTCAAGGGAACCGAAGCCAACACCACGCCGAAATTGTTACCAACGGTCGATGGATCAGCGATCAGCGCCAAACCGTTATCTGCAACCGCGTTCGCCTGTGCGCTCAACATGGTGTAATTTGGCCCGAACAGCGAAATTCCAAACAACCGTTGAAGAATGTTCACCGGCGGCAAAATCGCACCGATGACCAGCAGGGCTACTGCGAGTGTGGCAGCCAGCAGCATCGGTATCCAACAGCCGCAGCCACGCCCCCCACGCGCGGGGATGGCTTGCATAGGCATGTCATCCTCATCATACTCGCCTGTCGGCGTGCGCGGCGGCATATCCTCCAGCTCGACCCGCTTAAACGGCGGCGGGGTGATATCCTGTGTATCGACCGACACGACCGGAACAGGATGAGTATCTGTCTTTTTAAGTTCGTTCTCTGGCATTCAACATTCCTCATGGCTATCAGCCGCTGGCAACAAGCGATTGGCTTTTAGCTACTTTACAATAATTCAGGCCGCCTGTGATAAACGCAGACGGCACTGCTGGTTAGTTCGCAAGTGCTTCGCAAGCGGGGCAACCACCACCGGGGCGAATAATAGCATAACCGCCCATCGGGTCATCGCCATAATTAGTGAAATCAACATTCCAAATAATCAACAGCTTGACTTTACCACTGCTGCGCGACAGGGACACGGCTTGATCGAGCCATGACGCCTGCTGCCCGACCGTCACATTTTCCGCCCAACCGAATGAACCGGGGAGCGGCGGGAAACCTTCCGGTGTCAGGTAGCCAAGTTCGGTAAAGCACAACGGACGTGCATTACGGAAAGCTTTCGAGTAGGTATTCACCATGCCCCAGAAGTAACGAGTGAAATAGCTACTGCTGCCGCGCGGGTCACCGCTGGTCTGGTTCGGGCCAACAATGCCCTCATTATAATGAAGACCGAGGCAGTCCATATAGTTAGCCGCACCCGCCGCCGCCATACCAGCGATATAGTTGCTATCATCACAGCCACCGGGGCTGCAACCGCCAAAGAAACCGGTTGGCGCAGGCGCACCGCTGATGACCATCGTACCAGGGTTCGCAGCTTTGATCGCCCCATACGACCGGCGCAGCAAATCCGTGTACAAACCGGGGTCAATGCTGCCTGACGGCCATTCACGGTCGATATTCATTTCGTTCCAGACTTCAATCGCATCTGCTCCGAGCGCAGCTACACCGCCCACGAACGAGGCGTACTGGTCGAAGTAACCACTGTTGTTCACATCCCCCGTCTGCCCGACGATACCGATGAGAATACGGAAACCCTTCGCATGAGCATCATTAATCATACCAGCCACATCGTTCGGGTTCTGCCCCGCGATATAACGCCACTGGCGCTTCGCCCACGTCATACCCGCCTGATGCATAGCGTTCACGGCATTTTGGCCGAAATCGCCAACATGTCCCCCGTAGCTAAAACCGCTAATGGGTGTCGTGCTGACGGCTGCGACAACGGGCGGCGCGGCTACCGCAGGGTCGGCGGCAGGTGCAGCCGGTGCTGCGGCGGGCGCACCACTTGCACCCCCCTCGACCACCGGCAGGTCAGCGACTTGCTGGGCGCTGATGATGACATAGCGCACGACAACCCAGCCTTTAGAGCCATTGGGCAGCGTACCACGTACCCAATCTTGTGCGGCATTCTTACCATCGACGATAAAGGTCTGGTTGGCTAAGGCACGGGCAATCACAGCGCCGTTGGGGTTATCACGCATATTGACGTTGCTGCCAATTTGCACCTCGATACCCGGCCCACCGGCTGATGCAACGGGGGCGGCAGGCTGCTGTGGTGCAGGTTCAGCGGTCGGGGCGCTGCCCTGCGCGGGTGGCGCGGCAGCCGCGACTTCGATACCACCACTGCCAGCAGGCGCACCGAACGTAAACGGCACATCAATCCACACTTTGGGCAGTATTTCAATTTCGGCGGCACTGGCGTTGACAGCCGTTTCAATCACCCAGCCAATTTTGGCATCCGGCGTGATTCCACGAACCCAGCCACCACCGGGGGCGCGGCCATCCAACAAGATGGTCGTGCCGGCTTTCGCCACACCAAGCACATAAAAATCCGTACCTGGCCCATCACGGAACTTGGCATCACTCTTAATGGAAGTGAGCAAACCCCCTTGTGCAAACACCAACGAGCCACTCAATAATGTTCCCAGCAGCAGTACCCACAGCGCGATCCGTCGCATTAATCCCTCTTTTTTAGCACCCTAATTTTCAAGAACTGTACATAAAAACGGCGCAGAGCAAAACGCAACTCCCCAGTTTTGCCGTGCGCCCCCCATGTTTTCAACAAGATATGCCCCAAATCGTGTGGCATTGTAGCAAAAGGGGTAATGTTTGGCAAATTGCTCCCGTGCAAGGGGAAATGCCGATATAGAGGCTTTAGGTGCAGTCGAGGAATTACGACTATTCAAGCTGCCGAACAGCGTTGGAGTGCTGCTGTAAAGTCTGATCCGATCCAGACAGGTTCGCCGGTTGCAGTTCCAAGTAGTTCAATGCCGCGCTTCAGGAAGTTAATGCCCTGCTGACAGCGATTCAATTCAATAGATGCGACACCGCCATAATAATAGTCATCAGAAATCTGTGAGTTGTCGCTCAACACAGGCTGCAAGTAACCAATCACTTCTTGCCACCGACCTTCTTCGAATGCAATCTGTGCCTGATTACGCCAGCAGCGCCACTGCTGCACGTCCATTTGGATGCACTTTTGGAACTCAGCTTTGGCGTTGATGAAATCGCCACGAAAACGATACACCCGCCCACGTAAATAAAACAGGAACGCATCCTGACGGTCAACCAACAACGCCTCGGTATACTGCTTAAGCGCAATATCCTCACGTCCTTGAAAAAGATAGATCGGCCCAAGTTGGTACAAAATATAGCCCGGAGGTACAACCATCCACGGATCATGAATATCATAGGGCGCACTGCTAATTGCCATCGCCGCCTCATAGGCCGCAATCGCTTCGTCAGGATGCCCTAAAATTTGCTCAATATTCCCCCGCACATAATAGGCACGCGCCAACGCCGAGCGGTTGGGTGGGTTAGCAGATTGGGCTTGAGCAATAGCAAGATCGAGCAAGGCTTGGGCTTGATCGTAAAGGCGGCGCTCAACATCAATTTCCGCCGCGACAGCCAATACTGCCGGATGCGAGGGGCTAAGGTCACGCGCATGTTGAATTGCGGCAACGGCTTCATCGGTGCGGTATGCCCAATTCAGCGCCAATGCCTTCGCTGCCCAGCCGTCGGGTTGGTCGGGTGCAGCCTGAATCGCCCGATCAGCCACGGCTATCGCGGCTTCCATCTTGAGCTGTACACTTGGCATTTGAAAATCGGTTGAGTCGATCACATATAAATGATCGAGCATCAGGCGCACGCCCATAGCCAACATTTTCACATCGTCCGCTTCTGGCGATTTGATGGATTGAATAAGGGTGATTGCAGTCCCGATATTGCCATTTTCCAGCGCGGTGATAAGCTGTGGGTAGCGAGTAACACTTGGGGGAAGTTCTTTTGAGGGCGCGTTGGTAGATGCAGTCACGTCTGCTGCGGTGGGCATCGTTGTCACCAAAACGAACGGTTCCGCGCCGGAAACTGGTGACGAACTTATGTATAGCCACACTATCACACCAAACACAATTCCAACGACAAATACAGGTAAGCAGCCGGATTGGCGGGAACGCTGCGGTGAGTAGGGTGCAAGCGAAGTTCGGTAGCGGTTCATAGCGCGATTATAGGCCGGGTAATTAAGTCTCTCATGCTGCCCTCTCTACGCCTAACCTACGTTTGCTATGTGCTGCGAAGGGCATATTTGCCAGTTAAATATCACCTAAAAGGTAAGACTCCACCCTCGCCAACCGCACCACTGATCGCTACACTACACAGTATGATGAACACACTACGGGTCGAAAATCGCAGCGACCATATCACCATTTTGACGATCAACCGCCCTGCCCAGCGGAACGCGCTCGACTTGGCAACCATGCGGGCATTGGCGGAAGCTGTAGCCTGTCTTGCCGCCGATTCCGAACTACGAGCAGTCATTGTGACCGGCGCGGGCAGCGAGGCGTTTTGCAGCGGGGGCGACCTCTATGAACTGCACAATTACGCCAGCGAAGCCGATGGACTTATGATGAGTACCTTAATGGGTGATACGCTGCTCGCGCTAGAACGCCTGCCCGTACCCGTCATCGCCGCTATCAACGGCTTTGCGCTGGGCGGTGGCAGCGAGTTAGCGCTGGCGTGTGACATCCGCATTGCCGATGAGCAAACCCGCATGGGTTTCGTACAAGCTAAGATGGCGCTCACACCCGGTTGGGGCGCAGGGCAGCGTTTGCTGCGGGTTGTGGGTTATGCACGCGCAATGGATTTATTGTTAAGTGCCCGTGTACTACACGCGCCGGAGCTGCTGACGAACGGGCTGGTCAATCGTGTCGTTGAAACCGGCAGCGCCCTACAACACGCGATGGACTATGCGCAA